>JAIRYD010000206.1 GCA_031267935.1 Tannerella sp. | reverse complement strand
GCGGATGAAGCCTTTCGTGCTGCCGGAATCAGACGAACACACTCGCCAGCAGCACCAGCGCCCCGCCCGAAACGGCGATGATCGTTTCCATGACGGTCCATGATTGCAGCGTTTGCTTTTCGCTCAGGCCGAGATATTTCCCGACGAGCCAGAAGCCACTGTCGTTGACATGCGAGAGGATGGTGGCGCCCGATGCGATGGATATGACCACGAGCGCCTTGTGCGGTTCCGAAAGCGCGAACAGTTCGAGCATGGGAGCAATCAGTCCGGCAGACGTGATCATGGCTACGGTTGCCGATCCCTGCGTGACGCGGATGATGGCGGCCAGCAGCCATGCCAGCAGGACGGGCGGAAGAGCCATGCCCGACATCTTCTCCGCAATCATCACACCCGCGCCGCTGTCGACAAGTACCTGCTTAAACACACCGCCCGCACCCGTCACGAGGATGATCAGTCCGGCGGGAGCCAGCGCTTTTGTGCTCAGGCGGAGTATCGTGTCGCGCGTAAAACCGCGTCGCAGTCCCATGAAGTAGACGGCCAGAAGCGTGGCGACGAGCAGCGCAATGAACGGATGTCCGGCGAAGCGGACGATTTCGACCCACGCGGCGTCTTCGAAATGATACGCGACGGCCAGCGCATCGGTGAGCGTATTGGCCAGAATGAGTATGAGCGGAATGGCGATGATGCCGACAACCTGACGGAAAGGAGGAAGGGAGGCGTCCGGGTCGGCAGCCTGCTCCAGGTTGTCAGGCACGGGAGCGTATATGCGCCCGGCGATATACTGCCCGAAAAGGGGACCGGCCAGCAGGGTGACGGGCAGCCCGATCAGGAAACCGAAGAGTATCACCCAGCCCAGGTCGGCGCCGACAAGTTCGGCCACGGCAATCGGTCCGGGTGTGGGCGGAATGAAGGCATGCGTGACGGCCAGGCCCGCCAGCAGGGGGATGGCATAGTAGAGCAGCGACTTGCGCGTGTCGCGTGCAAGGGCGTAGATGACGGGGACGAGGATGATGAAGCCCACGTCCAGAAAAACGGGTATGGCAACGATGAAGCCCGTCAGCGAGAGGGCCAGTGGGGCGTTGTTGCGGCCGAAGTAGCGCGTGAGGCTGCGCGCGAGCGATTCCGCCCCGCCGGACGATTCGAGTATCTGCCCGAATATGGCGCCGATACCGACGACCGTCGCCACGAAGCCCAGCGTCGAACCCATGCCCTCGGTGATACTGTCGATGACGGCCGACGGCGGCATGCCCGAAGCCAGGCCGAGAAAGACGGCCGCGATGAGCAGCGCAATGAAAGCCTGCATCTTGAGCTTGAGTACCATGAAAAGCAGAAGAATGATACCGGAAGCGAGTATTCCCAAAAGTATGTAATCGGACATATTCTAATATTTCAATATTCAAAATTCAAGATTCCGGTTTCCACCGTTCGTCTGTTTCGATGCTGTATGATCAGTGTGGAAGGCATATCCTTCAGCGCATCTTCACATTCTCCGGTCAGCCGGTTCCACGTCGGATAGCTGACAAGCATGAAGTTCCGGTCGTTGAAAGATTCCCGCATGACCTCTATTTCGGGCAGAATGCGGACGTCTTCCATACTGTCGGCAAACGTGTGCAGCGCCATGCGGATCTCCTCGCTTTCGGACAAGGTGAAACTTCTACGGTTCAGCAGGCTTATCGATCCGCGGGTAGCCGCCGTCAGCGTCCGTGCGTAGTCGAGCAGGAAAAGGTCGTCTGCCGAGTTGATGATGACGAGGATATGCGTCGCCTTCATGAACTTGCGGTTCACGAACACGCCGACCGAACAGCGGCTGTGCTCGATGAACGTTTTCATCTTATCCCTGATCAGCATGCCCGGTTCGAACCGGAATTCCGGCGTCGAAAAACGTCGGAAAAACTTCGTGAACGAGAGCAGGATGTGGCGCGCATCCATATCGTTCGTCAGATTGCTCATCGAGATGCCCGCGCCCACGAGCAGAAAGTCGTAGCCTTCTTCGTTCACCATGCGCACGATATGTTCGCCCGCGTCGGCCGACACCTCATAGCGCGTCTTGATCGTCATCTCCAGCGCCTGCGCCTCGAAGAGGATGGAACTGAAACTGATACGTTCGAACTGGCCGGTCTGCGAGGGATTGACGTCCGACCCCACCGTCAGGTGAAGCGCCGTCAGATCAAGACTCTCTTCTCTGCGCGAAAACATCTGATGCACGACGTCGAGCATGATCGCCCCGTTCCCCGCACGTGCAAAGGCGAGCAATACCTTGAATACATGTCTCTCCGCCTCCGGCTGCCGCGGCACGGGCCGGCGCGTCTTCGCACGAAAACAGAAATTGATGAACGAAAGCAGCGGCGTCGTCATGAAAGTCGTGACCAGCGTCATCAGCACCAGCATCACGAAAACGGGCGGAGGCAGGATATGCATCTCGTAGCCTATCGTCAGCACGACAAGCTCCATCAGTCCGCGCGTATTCATCAACCCGCCAAGCAGCAGACTGTCCTTCCAGCTTTCCTTCACCACACGCGCGGCGACGACCGTACTGCCGAACTTGCCGACGACCGCCACCGCGATGAACAGGCCGCACAGCGTCCACATCTCCGGCGTGTCCAGCAGTCCGATTTCCGTCCGCAGCCCCGTCGAGGCAAAAAACAGCGGCAGAAACAACGCCAGCGACACGTCTTCCACCTTCTCCGTCATGATACTGCGGAAATGATCGTTCTGCGGCATCACGACACCCGCCATGAATGCGCCGAACAGGGCATGCAGCCCGAGCATCTCCGTCAGGTACGACGACACCAGCAGAAAGAGAAAGATCAGGATGACGAACGATTTGTCTATCACCTCCTTGTTGTGGTACAGGTCGCCCACCATCCGCAGCAGCGGACGCACGATGAAAAACATCACCAGCATGTATACCCCCGACAGCAGGATGTTGTATACCGCGCCAAGCATGCCGCCCGCCTGCGTGACGGCCATCACGACCGCCAGGATACACCACGCGCTGATGTCGCTGTTGGCCGCACTCGCCAGCGAAACCGTACCCAGGTGGGTGCGCGTCAACTTCTTCTCCTGTATGATACGCGCCAGAACGGGAAAAGCCGTAATGCTCATCGCAATGCCGATAAAGAGGGCGAAAGAGAGAAACGGCGTCTCGCAGTAGGCATACGTGTCGTAGATGAAATAGGCCATCAGCATGCCCAGAAAGAACGGGACTATCAGGCTCGTATGGCTGATGAGGATGCTGGCCTGCAGCTTCTTCCGCACCGACGTCAGATCCAGTTCCATCCCGATGGTATACATGAACAGAATAAGGCCGAACTGACTCAGCAGATTAATGTTCGACAGCGACTCGCGCGGAAAGAGAAACAGCGACACGTCCGGCATGAAATAGCCCAGAATGGAGGGACCCAGGATGATGCCGGCCAGAATTTCACCGATCACGCCGGGTTGACGGATCCGGCTGAAAAGCCATCCGACGATTCGTCCGGTGATCAGTATGACGATGATTTGCAGCAGCAGCAATCCGAAAGGCGTGCGGATCTGAGCCATCAGCAGGTCGACAAAAATGCCGAAACCCTCGCCCGAATGTTGTGGCGCCTGGGTGAACACCGCCGTCTGATTCACATTTCGAAGGTGCGCTCCCTTTTGTATGACAAACCACATTAACGTCCCGAAAATGAGAATCATCAAAGTATAAAAAATGAGGCTGTTCCTTTTCTCTTTTTTCATAATCACACGGATTTGCGAACAAAGATAAGCATTTATTTCAAAGGAACCTTCAAAAAAATTTTGCCCGGACAAAACAAAACAATATATTTGCCGCCTGTTACACCGGAAACAGGCTGGATATTACGGGAAGATTTTTATTTAAACAGAGTATATATTTTACAGTAAAGAAACTTATGAAAAGAGTATTGGTTTTTTTGGTCGCGGCATGCGCATGCTGTGTCGCGACAGGCCGTCTGTCTGCAAAGAGCGACATCAACCCGGATACGGCCACAGTCACCCGTCATCAGACCACCATCAACGGGCAGCCGGTCGGTTACAGGGCAGAAACGGGCATGCAGCCCGTGCTTGACGCAAACCGCAAGCCGATCGCCGCCCTCAACTACACGTACTACGAACGCGAAGGCGTGAAAGACCGCGACGCACGGCCGCTGGTCATCTCCTTCAACGGCGGACCGGGAACGGCCTCCGTCTGGATGCAACTGGGATTCACCGGCCCCGCGCTGCTGAAAATCGACGGCGAAGGCTATCCGCTCATGCCCTACGGAACCGAAAACAACCCGTATTCGATCCTCGACGTGGCCGACATCGTCTACATCAATCCCGTGAATACCGGCTATTCGCGCATCCTCGACAGCGAAACCGACCGGAAGCAGTTCTTCGGCGTGAACGAAGACATACGCTATCTGGCCACATGGATCACCACGTTCATCACACGCGCAAACCGGTGGAATTCGCCCAAATATCTGATCGGCGAAAGCTACGGGACAACGCGCGCCTCGGGACTGGCGCTCGAACTGCAAAGCGCCCACTGGGTGTTTCTCAACGGCGTGATTCTCGTCTCGGCCACCGAACTTGGCATCAGGCGCGACGGACCCGTGGACGAAGCCCTCACCCTGCCCTACATGGCCGCTACCGCCTGGTACCACAAAGCGCTGGCAAGCGACTTGCAGCAGAAAGACCTGCTCGACATACTGCCCGAAGTGGAACGGTTTACCGTCGACGAATATATTCCCGCCCTGGCATGGGGCGGCGCCCTGCCCGACGCGCGACGGAAAGAAATCGCCCGGAAAGTATCGCACTATTCGGGGATCGCCGAAAGCGCCGTGCTGGCACACAACCTCACCATCCCCACACGCTTCTACTGGAAAGAACTGCTGCGCGACCGCGGCTTCACCATCGGCCGTCTGGATTCGCGATACAAAGGCGTCGACCTGCAGGACGGCGGCGAATGGCCCGACTACAATGCGGAAATGGCCGCGTGGGAACACTCCTTCACGCCCGCCATCAACCACTATCTGCGACACGAACTCAACTACAAAACCGATCTCGAATACAACGTTTTCGGCTCCGTACGCCCCTGGAACAGGGAAAACGACCGGACGGGACAGAACCTGATGAGCGCCGTGGCACAGAATCCCTACCTGAAAGTACTCCTGCTGTCGGGATACTACGACGGAGCATGCGACTACTTCAACGGCAAATACAACTTCTGGCAGATGGACAAGGGCGGCAAGTTCCAGGACCGCTTCCTCTTCAAAGGCTATCGCAGCGGACACATGATGTATATCCGGCACGACGATCTCCGGCAGGCCACCGACGACCTGCGCGCATTCATCCGGAACACCATCCCGGCAGCCGGACAGCCGGCTAAATACTGATGCACCGCCATGCGCCGTCTGATTCTGTCTGCATGCCTTGCCGGCATCGGCCTCGCCGCCACGGCGCAGGTCGACGATGTGGCGGCGTGCCTCGCCGCACTTGAAAAGGAGCGGCACGAACTGTCTCAAAAACTCGCCTCCGGCGAAAACGCGACCATACTCAAAACGATGCTCGACCGCGGGATGTGGGAACAGGCCTGCGCCGCCATATCGACCGGCACGGATCTGGACGCCGACGACCGCAGCATGCTTTCGGCCTACTTCCATATCCTGAATAACGACTACCTCCTCGCGGAAAGAAAAATCGCCGAAACGCTCGGACGCAACCCCGACCACCCCGAAGCAAACCGCCTGCACGCCCGGCTGCTGATCGAAGCATGGCGGCTGGACGAGGCCGTGGCGCACTGCCGCGCGTGGCACGCAAAACATCCCGGCGACCTGGAAACCTGCCTGCTGCTGGGACGCGCCCTGCTGTTGCTGCGCAAATACGACGAAGCCTCCGCGCTGGTCGCCCGGCTGCACCGGCAATTCCCCGAGCGGGGCGGCGTGTACCGTCTGGAAGCCGACGTGCACTTCTGGAATCTCCGTCCTGCCGAAGCCGAACCGCTGCTGATCCGGGCGCTGGAACTGGAACCGTTCGACGCCGATGCGCGTTTCAGCTACGGATATGCCATCTGGCGAAAAATCGACGCCACACAGCTCGACCGGATGGCCGGACAGTGGGAGATCGCACTGGCGCTGAATCCGCTCCACTTCCCGACCCACTGGCACTGGGGCAACGGACACACCAACCGTACGTTTGTCGACTATGCCGACCCCGATGAAGACACGATTCGCGACAGGCTGTCCGTCGCCGACAGTCTTTTCACGCGAAACAGCATCGAACAGGCCGTCGCACTTACGCACGAAGTCGAAAAAGCCTTCCCCCGGTCCGTCCTGCCGCAGATGCACAGGGCGTCGCTGTGGTACGGTGATTTCGACAGTCCGCGCCGGAGCGAACGGCTGGACTCGGCGCTCGTGCTGTTTCGCGAGATACTGAAGCGCAAACCGCACTACGGCCCGGCACACAACGGGCTGTCGGCCGTCATCAAGTCGAAGCGCATCCCCTACCTCTCCACCTACGATTCGATTGCCGCCGTCCTGCGCCAGACGCGGATCGACGACCCCGTCGCGTTCGAAACGCTTTTTCCCGACGTCGGATACTATCCCGGCGTCATGGCAAAGGCGATGGTCTACAACCAGCTCAATACGGCCGTCGCCTATTTTCCCTTCCTTGTCCGTCAGAAGGAGACTTTCGTCATCCCGCCCCTTCACAAGGATCTGGCCATCGTCATGAACCGCTCCTATTTTCGCTACGCCACGACGTTCGACAACCGCCAGTGGATGGACATCCGCGGCGTGGGAAGCGGCGCCGCGGCGATCGAATACGTGGAACGGGGCGCCTGGCAGGAGCGGAACGTGATTCTGCACGAATATGTGCATCTCTTTCACGACGCCGTGCTGACGGATGGCCAGAACCGCCGCATCCGCGCACTGTACTACAGCGCGATGGCGAACGGCCGGACGCTCGACTATTATTCGCAGAACAACGAACACGAATATCTGGCGCAGACCTATCCCGCCTTTTTCGAGCCGGAGAAGGTGCATCCGCTCGACTTCAAGTCGATGAATACCACCTCGGCGCTGAAGGAGAAAGATCCCGGGATGTACGCTTTTCTGGACAGTCTGACAAGCAGCGAACGCCGTTATCTGGCAGGCGACAGGCAGGCGATGGCGTCCAACTGGGCGCAGGTCTACGTCAACCTGAGCCGGCAGGCACGCGGCGACACGGCGCTGGCGGCGCGGCTGCTCGACACGGCGCTTGTCCGCGACGACCGCTATCAGCCGGCATGGCTGGCGTATGCCGCGCTGCATCTGCGGCGCAACGACGCCGATGCCGCGCTGCGGTGTATACGGGCATCCGAGAGGATCGACGCCGGCTATGCGCCTACCTTCCGCGCGTATGCCGAGTGGGTGGCGGCGACGGAGACCGATCCGGCGCAGTCGCTTCGCAGGCAGGTGGAATGGATGAGGAAAGCGCTCGCGCTGGAAAACGACCTGCAGACGCGGGCCGGGATGGCCATGTATCTGCGGCAGGTGTATGCCGATCATGCCGCAGCGGCGGAAGCTGTCGCGGAGGCGGATGAATATGTGCGCAGCGGTTCGGAGATATCGACTTACCTGCGCGATCGCAAGGACGATGCGCGTATGTTTGCTGCATGCGGGAAAGCCATGCAGGGCGACAGGGGGCAGCTGGCGGTCATCGACAGTCTGGTGCGGCAGAAGCCGCAGAACTATGCTTTCGCGCTGAACGCGGCCGATGCGCTGGCTGCCTGCGGCGAGTATGCACGGGCCATTGCGCTCATGCGGAGGGTGCAGATGATTTTTCTGTCCAACCGTGCGCGCCGCGCTGATTTCGATCTGCGGACGGCGGAGTGTCATCATGCGGCCGGACGGCCTGATTCGGCGCGCGTATATTATGCGCACGGTAAGGCGGCGGTGGCGCAGTTGACGCCCGGCGATGCGCAGCGTCTGTACCGTCTGTCGCTCGAACTGGCGACGGGCGACGAGATTCCGTCCGTCGAAACGGTGTATCCCGGCCACAGTCCTGTCTACGCTGCGTCCTGCCGTTTCACGCGGGGGCTGCAGAAGGAGAAGGCGGGCGACGGCGCCGCGGCTGCGCGTTTATACGGAGAGGCGCTTTTGCTGGATCCGTATCTGTTGCAGGCTAAGGCGGCGTTGAGGCGGTTGTCCGAACGATGATATATGAACGATGAACGATGAACTATGAACTATGAACGATGAGTTCGATATATGGTTTCTCTGTCCCGTCGGGGACAAGTCGTGTACTTCAATTTACTTATTCATGTTACGCATCCACTGCACCGGACACCGGCAATACGGCACGCCCGAAGGGCGTTATTTTCATAACCGCAGGTAAGCAAAGCGCAGCCTGCGGAAGGTATGGCAGCCGGCGGTTCGCTGCCTGATAAGGCAGGACGTCATTGTCGATACGGAAACTGTCCTGCCTTTCAGGCAGCAAGAGTATGTTCGGGTCTTTCACCGCAGGTCGCCGACCTGCGGTTATGGAAATCACGTCCTTCGGACTTGGGTTTGCCGGCATGGAATTTGCTGCAGTGCGTAACATCAGCTATTGATATGAATGCCCTGCGGGCAACGAACGTCCGATTCACAGGTATTCGGATCATTTCTTATCCCGAACTCAGGTGTGTGTATTCCCGAAAAAAAGGAGAGAGGCTGTTCCGGAGATGGAACAGCCTCTTTCGCTTCGTGATCCATGCCGGGCGGGGGGCATGGAGTGTAAAAACATTTATTTATCTGACAGCGACCTTGTAGGTTTTTCCGTGGACGGATACGAGGTAGAAGCCTGCGGGCAGGTGTTGCGTGACCGTTTCGCCGGGATTGAGGCGGAGGGTGTGGAGCAGTATGCCGGAGACGGCGCGGACGGAGGCTTCGGCGGGTGTGGCGGAGCGGATGGAGAGGGCGCCGTCGTGTGCCCAGACGCTGTTTTCGTCGACGGGAGCGGTGGCTTCGGGGGTGACGAATTCGAGGTATACGGTGACGGGTTCCTGTACGCTCCAGATGGTGACGGTGTAGTCGCCTGTTTCGGGGTTGAAGGTGACGCGGACGTCTTCTTCTTCGGTGACGGCGCTTCCGAACGTTTTGGTACGGGAGGTGGTTACCCGGAGTTCCTGTGCGGCGTTTCTTTCGAGCGGGGTGACGGTGAAGGTGTAGTTGGTGCGGCTCTCGATGCGGTAGACGCCGGGAAGGGGGTCGAGGATGACGCCGGGGATGTCGGGCAGGACGACGGTACGGATGATGGGGGGCTGGAGGACGACGGGTTTTTCGAGGAAGACGGTGTCGTATTCGCAGCAGGTGTTGGGTTCGCGGAAGATGATGAAGGGTGCGTCGGAGTCGGCCATGTTGGCGATCTGCGACTGCGAGAAGGGCAGCACGTCGCCGGTGATGGTGTCGCGTGCGAACTGCCAGGTGAGTCCGCCGGTGAGGCTTCGCTGTATGTAGGGGGAGCCTTTGCTGACGATGAGGTCGAGGGCGCCGGCGTATCCGGAGGTGGGGACGGTGAAGCGATGCAGCTCGAATTCGGATTTGGCGTAGAGGGTGAATACTTCGGAGGTGTCCCGGTCCATACTGCCCTGGATCTGCGAGTAGAAGAAGAGGCTGCTGCCGTCGGGGATGGTGTTGAGGATTTTGAAGGGGACGTTCAGGACGGTGTCGTTGGCGGCGAGTTCGTAGCGGACGGTGTCTTTGAAGGTTTTGTCGAGCGTGTAGTCGACGGTGTAGGCTGCGCCGCTGCCCATGCTCCATACGTCGATGTTGCGGTCCGAGGCGGCGGGGTCGAACTTGAGGACGAGTTCGTTTTCGCAGCCGGCATAGAGGGAGTTGAAGCCGTAGATGGAGTCGTATTCCGATTTGAGGTAGGGACGGGGCACGTCCGATTCGGGGGCGCCCAGGTCGAGGCTGCCTGCTTTCAGGAAGACGCCGGAACCGTAAGCTTGATCGCCCACATTCCCGATTGCCAGTTTCATGTGATACCATTCGCCTTTCTGCAACCCGGCTTTGGCCGTCAGGACGATGGAATGGCCGTCGTATTCCGTTAACAAGTCATACTGATACAGGGGTTGAAAATATTCCGGACTGACGGCATTCCTAGCATCACCAATAGGCCATCCTGTTTCCGAAACGGGAGTTGCACCTAATGGATCAAAATTAGGGTATGTATTGGTACCTCTGTATCCCCAGTTTGAATTGTTAATTGTAACAGGCTGGCCGTTCGGATAACGGGCTATATTGATTGTATCGCCCGTATAGCCCAATGCATCGGTCAGCGGATGCCCCGGCCTGCTGACAAAAAAACCGAAAATGTCATTTACCGATGAATTGGAATAGTCACTAAATTCTTCGGAAACAAAGATAAACTCAAACGATACCGAATCGGTATACGACCGGAAATCAAATTCCAGAGAAGTTAAAGTATATATGTTATTGCTGGCAATAGGCGATAAGTCGGGGTCACGCTGATTATAAGGAGGCGCCGTTCCTCCATGCAGTGTAGCCCAGTCATCGTATCCGCCACCCAAAGCGCCATTACTGACATTACTTCCTTCCGCCCAGAGTGCCGGTCCGGTCGCCAGAAGGAATCCCTTGTCGAGGCCGAATTTCTTGACGGCATTGGGTACGCCATCCCACGAGTCTGCCATCGCCGTGGTATCGCCGTGGTCGAAATACAGCAGTTCGCGTCCCTCATAACCGTCAGTATTAGGAACCCATGTCCCGGCATCGCCGCCGAAAGGCCCCGTGTAGCCCTTGTCGTTCCATGTGGTGGAGGGGCTGCCGTTCCATGTCGACGAGATCAGCGTCACGTTGCGTATGGCCTGGTCGGCAATTTCGCTTCCGCCCTTGACGAAGACGTCCTTCACGAACTGTTCGGGCGTAAAGTTGTGGGTGTGGGAGGCGTTGGGTGCGCCTGTCAGCGAGTCGCGGTCGAGCCAGATGCTTCCCGGTAAGGGTACGGCATTATAAAACGACGAGCGCAGTTCGGCGCCGGTGCGTGCGGCGACGGAGCGTGCGCGGCGTTCGGCTGTTTCCGCGTCGATGCCGCGGGCGATATATTCGCGTTTGAGGCTGTCGGCGAGGGCGGTCGTTTCCTGATCGGCGGGGGCGCGCCGCTGTGCGCGGAGGCTGCCGGCGAGGCAGAGGAGGAGGATGAGGAGAGTCAGATAGCTGTTTGTTTTCATCATTGTTCGATATTTCAGATTGATATTATTCACTATATATATATGTATAGGCGGGGGGTCGTTTCAGACGGACCGTTTGATGTGGAAGGTGGTGGTCCGGCTTCCGCGGTAGGCGCCTTTTCCGTGGATGACGAGTTCGGCCATGCCCGGTTCGATGTTGTTTTTGTAGGTGAGGGTGAAGTCGCGTGCGAAGACGAGTTCGACGGTGGGCTGTCCTTCTTCGCGGTAGTAGGCGACGGGTATGGGTGTGACGGCCTTGCCGGTGTAGGGCTGTGTGCCGACGGGTTCGATCACGCAGGCGTCGCCGGCGCCGAGGTTTCGGGCGGCGTGGTGATAGTGGTCGTTGAAGTAGGTGATTTCGGTGTTCAGCCGTGCGATGAAGGCTTCGTAGACACCGGCGGCATCGAGCGTGGCGGCGGCGGAGACGAGGTCGGTCATGCGGTGGTAGAGGATGTCGATTTCGCTTCTGATTTCCTTGAGGTTTCCCTGGGGCTTGCCGGTGGTTTCGACGCTGCGCATTTCGAAGAGTTTCTCGAAGTCGCCTTCGGCGGCCTGAAGTTCGGTGAGCCATGCGTTGAGGCCGGTGGCGGCGACGGCGGGTGCGTATTCGTTGCTCATCAGGTCGGCGATGAGGAGGTTGACGACGACGGTTTCTTCTTCGTACGATTTTCGGACGATGCGTCCGAAGGCGTCGAAACGGTTGCGCAGGATGCGTCCGGCTTCGACCACATCGGGGTTGAAGTGGTGGAGCGAGGCGTTGATGAGGTCGCTCATGCCGGTAATGATGAGGTCGACGCGGTGTGCGGCGTCGGCGATCAGCTTCGTGTAGTTGCTTTTGTGCATTTCGTTTATCAGCGCTTTCTCGCGTTCGAGAAGGCTGTTGAACTGACCGTAGAGGGCGGCAAGGAGCGTCTGTACGGGCTGAAATTTTTTAACCAGATCGTCGAACACGATCATGTATTCGCAATGCGCCTGATTGCGGAAATAGTGTTGGTAAACTGTTTGAATCTTTTTCATCTGATTTTAATTTTTATTGTTGGTAATAATAATAATGTGTTTGCATTGATTCGGGATGACAGACTGCCCGGTGTCGAAGCGGTTGCGGGAAGGTTTCCCCTCACGGGGGGAAAGCGTGCCGACAGCGGCGGGAAGGTTTCCCCGCATAGGGGAAAGTCTGCCGACAACGGCGGGAAGGTTTCCCCTCATGGGGGAAAGCGTGCCGACAGCGGCGGGAAGGTTTCCCCTCATGGGGGAAAGCGTGCCGACAACGGCGGGAAGGTTTCCCCTCACGGGGGAAAGCGTGCCGACAGCGGCGGGAATTAATCCCGCGTTATGCTTAAATGACTGACTGTCAGAATGTTTCCGGGGGGGGGCAGTACCTGTCCGCGCAGTTTGTGGGGACGGCGGTGCGCATGAGGTCCGTCCGTCCGCGGCGCGTCGCCGGACGGGTTTGCCCGGAGGTGGATCCGGTACGGGTGCTGGATGTTTTTATCTGCTTCATGCGCGTTTT
>JAIRYD010000100.1 GCA_031267935.1 Tannerella sp. | reverse complement strand
AAAAAAAACGGCTTTCTTTGGGGGATTTTCTGCGTTCGTTCGTTTACTTAGTGTATGGACGAAAGAATCGTAAAATATTTCGACGGCGAACTGTCCGAAGACGAGCGGATATGTTTGCTCAGGGAAGCGGAAAAGGAACCTGCGTTGCGGAAGGAATTGCTGACTGCGCAAAACGTGCGTGGCGTGTTTTCACTCTCGGCCGCCGGCGCCGGAGAGGCCGAAGGAGAAACTCGCTACCGCTATTTCATGCGCATGTATCGCCGTGCGAAGTTGTTTCGTCTATCCGGACGGGTGGCGAGCTACGCGGCCGTTGTGGCGCTGCTGGTTTTCGTCACGTGGCGGATCGCCCGCTCGACGATGTCGGAACCCGTGGCGCAGGCTGCCGTTTGGCAGGAGCTGTATGCCCCTGCCGGTCAGCGCGCCCGCCTCACGTTGCCTGACGGTTCGACGGTTTGGCTGAATGCCGGTTCGACGTTGCGCTATCCCTCGGTCTTCACCGGCACACGCAAGGTGAATCTTACGGGCGAGGCTTTTTTCGATGTGGCACACGACGCAGGTAAGCCTTTCGTTGTCGCCGCCGCCTCGCTCGAAATCACTGCCCTGGGCACGCAGTTCAATGTGTACAGCTATCCCGATGCCGAATATGCAAGCACGTCGCTGGTCGACGGCTCGGTCGAAGTCCGCAGTCCCGGCAAACCGGATGGGACGGTACTCATACCCAACCAGCAGTTGGTGTATGCCGGCGGACAGTTTCGCATGGAAGACATCGATAAGGATCAACTGCTCTGGAAAGAAGGGATCTACACCTTTAAAGGGCAGAATCTGGAGAATATCATCCGCAAACTGGAACTGTATTACGATGTGGAGATCGTGGTGACGAATCCGCGCATCCTTCACTACCGGTACACGGGCAAGTTTCGCCAGCGCGACGGTGCGATGGAAATTCTTCGCATCATACAGAAAATCCATCGTTTCAAAATTAGCAAGGATGAAGAAATGAACAGAATCACATTGAGTTGAAAATATATATATAACCGATTTTATTCACCTTTAAAACACATGCCTATGAAATAAATAGCACGAAAAAAACAGACGGAAAAAACCGGCAGATGCAGCCACATCCGCCGGTCAGCGAAAAAAGCAAACAAAAAATAATGAGTGTATCAATTTAATATTTACTTTATCAGTGCAAAGATATGAAAAAAAAACCTTTGTATGTACAATTTGTGTACCATAAAAAACTTAAAACAGTATTTCGAACCATGAAAATAGCTGTCATTCTATCATTTGTATGCGTCTTCAGCGTGGTTGCAATTAACAGCGACGCACAGAACGCAATTATAAGACTCTCGTCCAACCAGCTGAGTTTAGCCCGGTTATTTGACGAGATTGAAGATCAAACAGACTATCTGGTCGTGTACAGCAACAGCGAAGTAGACACGAAGCAGATGGTGGCATTCCACGAAACCTCCGGCAGCGTTTCCCGCTATCTGCGCGAAGCCTTCTCGGATAATGACTTGAATTTTGAATTTGAAAACAACTACATCGTCCTGTCGAAAAAAGCCATCCTGTCTGCCGCCCAACAATCCGGCAAACGCATCACCGGTACGGTGACGGATTCGAACGGCGAAACAATCATCGGCGCCAATGTCCTGGAAAAAGGGACCGCAAACGGTACGGTGACGGATATTGACGGGCGGTTCAGCCTGAATGTGACGGAAAATGCAACATTGCGCGTGTCCTTTATCGGCTACATTACACAAGAGATCGATAATTTATCGACGGGGGGGGGTATTCCATTGGTAATTAAGCTATTGGAAGATACGCAGGCGCTGGAAGAGGTCGTGGTAGTCGGCTATGGAAGCATGCGACGAAAGGAAATTACAGGTTCGGTCACAAACGTGACATCTAAAGATTTCAATCAGGGTTTTCAAAAAACGGTGGCGGACATGTTGCAGGGAAAAGTGGCCGGACTGACAGTCAACAATGGATCGGGCGATGTGACCTCTAACGCGGCGATCCGCCTGCGTGGAGTTACGACCCTGCTCAACGATCAAGGTCCGTTTTTCGTGATCGACAACATTCCAGGTGCGGACCTGTCTACTGTTTCTCCACAGGATATCGAATCGGTTTCTGTCCTTAAAGATGCTTCTGCCGCAGCTATTTATGGTTCACGTTCTGCGGGAGGCGTCATTCTTGTAACTACTAAAAAGGGAAATGCGACTAAACCTACGGTCAACTATAACGGAGCCGTCGGCGTCGCCACTTTGGCTAACAAACCCAACTTGTTTACAGCGAGTCAGTGGCGTGAATATGTGTCGGGATTGGACGGTTATGATCCTTCTTTACTGGATTATGGTGGAAATACGGACTGGTTTGACGAAATTACCCGTGTCGGAATTCAACAGGACCATAACCTGTCGCTGGCCGGAGGAGGGTCCAATAATAATTATCGTGGCTCTGTTTCTTATATGCGACGTGACGGGATTGTTCGTGATAATCAGCTCGAACGGTATAACGTGCGGCTGCAATTCTCGCAATTTGCGCTGAATAACAAACTCAGGATAGATTTTACCACCGTAGCGACGATCAGTGACACGCAACCTACTTATGCCCGCAATTTCGTACTGGCCTACAACATGTCGCCGGTGCGTCCCGTCAAAAACAGTGATGGTTCATGGCACGAATCGTATGATTTCGATCAAGGAAATCCGGTGCGTAATCAAACGGAAAATTCACGCGAATACAAAACCGTGAATGCATACGTGACGGTTGCCGCAAATTATACGATAATAGAAGGGCTTGATACCAAAATTTTTGCTGCCAAGAGTCGTAATGCGGAAGACTACAGCGAGTACAACAGTAAAAATTCGGAAGCGGGACTTGGCAACGGAGGTTTTGCCCAGCGCGCTTCGAATACCGGCGATAAGGATCTTCTTGAATGGACAACTACGTTTGATCGGCAATTTGGCGGTCATAAAATGAATATTTTGGGCGGTTATTCATGGGAACAGGATGACTATGCCTCTCATTTTGCGCAGAACCGCACATTTATTACCGATTATCTCAATGCCAATGATTTGGCCTCGGGACAGGGGTTGCGCAAAGGTGACGTGGGGTCGTCGAAGAATCAGAGCCGTCTTATTTCATTTTACGGGCGTGCCACTTATAGTTATATGAGCAAATATAACTTTACTGCTACTTTGCGTCACGACGGGTCTTCCAAATTTGGCGCCAATCAGAAATGGGGTACTTTTCCTTCCGTATCGGCTTCATGGAATTTATCTGAAGAAGGTTTTCTCTCAAGCGCTTCATTTGTCAACGATTTGAGGTTGAGTGGCGGATGGGGAGTTATGGGTAACCAGACGGGACTGTCGCCATACAACACCCTGGAACTCTATGGCTACGGCGGGAATTATTATGATAATGGCGCCTGGCATACAGGGTATACCATCAGCCAGAATGCAAATTCGGACCTTCAGTGGGAACAGACATCCATGCTGAATTTCGGGCTTGATTTCGGCATCTTTGGTTCCCGTTTCAATGGACGTATCGAGTACTATCAAAAAAAGACATCCAATATGCTTTACAACTATCCCGTACCTACGCCTCCATACATGTATAACGAAATGATGGCGAATGTCGGCGATATGAAAAATACTGGTTTTGAGCTAAGTTTAAATGCTTTACCGATCAAAACCAAAAACTTCAGCTGGGATGTTTCGCTCAATTTAGCCCACAACGTCAACGAAGTGACCAAACTTTCGAACGAAATTTATACCACCGAACGGCAACTTGTCGGAAGTATATGGTGGAGAGGCGGAGGCACAACTACGCATATTCTTGAAGTGGGCAGACCTGT
>JAIRYD010000030.1 GCA_031267935.1 Tannerella sp. | reverse complement strand
CGGTGCTGGGTTTCGACGAAACGGCCACGGCGCTGCTCCTAAGCATCTTCGCGCTGCAGGACAGTTTCGGAACGGCCAACAATATCACCAGCGACGGCGCGCTCGCGCTGATGCTTTCCTCCTATTCGGAGCGGAAGTTGAAAAGAAACCTCTGATACGGCGGCACGACGTCCATACCGTGCGCGGCAGGGCTTTGTGAACGAGGAACGATGAACGATGAACGATTTATTTTCAACACGGAGTGCACGGAGCACACAAAGAAAATTGATCTTTCCGCGGTCTGAAATTGCAAGTTTAACGATGCACGCCAACCGGATTCATCGTGCATCGTGCATCGTTCATCGTTCTCTCCGTGCGCTCCGCGTGCTCCGTGTTTGAATGTGCCATTGTATATCCCCTGACGGGAAAAAAGAGAGTATGCCGTGACGTGTTTCATTGCTATGAATGTCCACCGCGTAAGCGAACCTTCATCTTCATACATCTATTCTGATTCTCAGGTCGAATTCAGGTGAGATTACAGCGCTTCGGCTCGAGCCGGAGCGTTGGAAACACGCGTTTGCGCGACGGAAACACGCGTCGGAGCGTTGGAAACACGTGTCGGAGCGCCGGAGACACGTGTCGGAGCGTTGGAGACACGTGTCGGAGCGCTGGAGACACGTGTCGGAGCGACGAAAACACGCGTTGGAGCGACGGGGACTCGAGTCCGAACAACGGGGACTCGAGTCCGAGCAACGGGGACTCGAGCCCGAGCAACGGGGACTCGAGCCCGAGCGACGGGGACTCGAGTCCGAGCGACGGTGCGGTATTGCAGCGATGCGGTGCGGGTCGCCGTCAGGGCTGCGACGGCGCCTGGCCCCGGGTACGGACAGGGGGACAGGGCTGCGGCGGCGCCCGAATGATGTTTTGCCGTGAAAGAGTGGTGTCAAAATATGTCTTGCCCGGTGGCGATTTCCGAATTTTCGGGCGCTAATCTTGCTTTTTAAATTATATCGCGTATATTTGCATGCAATATCGACAATATGAACGGGATTGAAAGAAAAATTACGGCGCTCAGAATGGAACTGGAACAGTACGGCTATGAATATTACGTGCTTTCGGCGCCAACCGTGTCCGACCGCGTGTTCGACGTGAAGATGGAGGAATTGCAGCTTCTCGAAGCGCAGTATCCGGAATATGCCGATGCGCTGTCGCCCGCGCAACGGGTGGGCAGCGATCTGTCGGGGGCTTTTGCATCGGTCGAACATCGCTATCCGATGCTTTCGCTGGGCAACACGTATTCGGAAGGCGAGGTGAGGGATTTCTACGACCGTACGGCGCGTGCGCTCGGCGAGGCGTTCGACCTGTCGGCGGAACTGAAGTACGACGGAGCTTCCATTTCGCTCGTCTACGAACGCGGACGGCTGGTGCAGGCCATCACGCGCGGCGACGGGACGCGTGGCGACGACGTGACGGCAAACGTGCGCACGATCCGCTCCATACCGCTCCGGCTGCGTGGCGAAGGCTATCCGCCGACGCTCGAAATGCGCGGAGAAATTCTGCTGCCGTGGACGGAGTTCGAACGGCTGAACAGGGAACGCGAGGAACAGGAAGAACCGCTCTTCGCCAATCCGCGCAACGCGGCGTCGGGGACGCTCAAACAGATGAATCCCTCCGTCGCCGCATCGCGAAGACTGGATGCCTGCCTGTACAGCGTGCTGGGCGAATCGCTGCCGTCCGACAGCCACTGCGCCAACCTGGAAGCAGCCCGCGCGTGGGGATTCAAGATCCCGGACACCGTCCGCAAATGCAGCTCGCTGCAGGAAGTGACCGAATACATCGCCTACTGGCACGAAGCACGCAAAAACCTGCCCGTGGCCACGGACGGCATCGTCATAAAAGTCGATTCGCTGCGCCGGCAGCGCGCCCTGGGCGCCACGGCGAAAAGCCCGCGCTGGGCCATCGCCTACAAATTTCAGGCCGAACAGGCCGTGACGCGACTCCTCACCGTGTCCTACCAGGTCGGACGCACGGGCGTGGTGACGCCCGTCGCCAACCTCGAACCGGTACTGCTCTCCGGCACCACCGTCCGGCGCGCCTCGCTCCACAATGCCGACGTCATTGCCGGACTGGACCTGCACGAGGGCGACTTCGTGCACGTCGAAAAAGGCGGCGAAATCATTCCCAAAATCACAGGCGTCGACGTCGACGCCCGCACCGCCGCCCCCCCGACGGGCGACAGAGTGACCTTCATCGACAAATGTCCCGAATGCGGCACACCGCTCGTACGCTCCGCCGACGAAGCCGCCTTCTACTGCCCCAACGAATGGGAATGCCCGCCCCAGATCAAGGGAAAAATCGAACATTTCGTGACCCGACGCGCCATGGACATACACGCCGGCCCCGAAACGATAGAAGCGCTCTACCGGCAAGGCTCCCTGCACAACGCCGCCGATCTGTACGCCCTCACGGCAACCGACCTGCTCTCGCTCGAACGGTGGGCCGAAAAAAGCGCACGCAACCTGACGGACAGTATCGAAACATCCAAACAGATACCCTTCGAACGCCTCCTGTTCGGACTGGGAATCCGCTACGTGGGCGAAACCGTCGCCCGCAAGCTGGCGCACGCCTTCACCTCCATGGAACAGCTCGAACAGGCCGACACGACGGCGCTGCTGGCCGTCGACGAAGTAGGCGAACGCATCGCGGAAAGCGTGGCCGCCTACTTCGCGGACCCGCGCAACCGCACGCTCGTCAGCCGCCTGAAAGCATACGGACTGCAAATGAGCCTGCGCGAAGAAACCCTCGCCGGCCGCTCCGACAAACTCAAAGGACTCACCTTCGTCATCAGCGGCACCTTCGCACACCACTCGCGCGACGAATACAAAGCCATGATCGAACGCTGCGGAGGAAAAAACACAAGCGCCGTATCAAAACATACGGACCGCATCCTGGCCGGACAAAACATGGGACCGGCCAAACTGGAAAAAGCCGCCAAACTGGGCGTCAAAATGATCGGCGAAGAAGAATTCTTAAAATGGATCGAAGCATGATACTCTCGAAAATATTTATCAGAAACAGCATGCGCAGCCTGACGAAAGCAGCCGCCTCGCGCCAGCACTGCTACCGCGCGCTCAACGACGTCCAATACGTCCTCCTCCTCTGCGAAGCCAAAGACTGGCAAACAATATCGCCCTGCATCAACCATCTGAAAGCACAAGGCAAAACGGTGCACGTCTGCGTCTACATCAGAAAAAACGACGAAACACCGATATGGGACTATGCCTACCTGCTCGTAGAAGCCGAAAGCGACGTCGACCTCTGGGGCTTCCCCAAAAGAAACATCCGCAACCAGCTGAACAGCCTCATGGTCGACATGCTGATCGACTTCACCGGCAGCGAACAGACCGTGATGCGCTACCTGATGCTCCAGCATCCGTCGACATTCAAGGTCGGCGCCAAATACCCGGCAGACGAAAACATGTACGACCTGTCCATCGTCATGAAAAACGACGCGCGCGACATCCCCTTCCTCTTCGATCAAATACTAAATTATTTACACGCCATCCGCTCCAGATAAGAGAAATTATTTACTTTTGTCCGGAAAAACAACCGAAAGAAAAAACTGATAAAAACATATATGGACTTGAAAGGCATGGGCGTTGCACTGGTAACACCCTTTAAAGAAGATGACAGCGTGGACTACGACGCGCTGATGCGGCTCGTAGAACATCAGGTGCGGAACGGAACGGACTACCTGGTCGTGCTCGGTACGACCGCCGAAACGCCCACACTGACCGACGACGAAAAGGAAGAAATCGTCCGCCGTGTCGTGACGCAGGTACGCCGCCGCATACCCGTCGTGCTGGGCGTCGGCGGCAACTGCACGCGCACACTCGTAAACACGCTCAAACACGGCGACTTCAACGGCATTCACGCCATCCTCTCGGTCGTGCCCTACTACAACAAACCCTCCCAGGAAGGCATTTATCAACACTACGGAGCGCTGGCCGAAGCCGCACCGCTGCCGCTCATCCTCTACAACGTGCCCGGCCGCACGGGCGTCAACATGACCGCCCAGACCACGCTGCGCCTCGCCCGCGAATTCGACCGCGTGATCGCCATCAAGGAAGCATCGGGCCACATTGCACAAATAGACGACATCATCAAGCACAAACCCGCCGGCTTTCAAGTCATATCCGGCGACGACGGCATCACATTCCCGCTGATCGCACTGGGCGCCGTCGGCGTAATATCCGTGGCAGGCAACGCCTTTCCGCAGGAATTCAGCCGGATGGTAAGGCTCGCCCTCGCAGGCGACTACGAAAATGCACGCGCCATCCATTCGCGCCTCGCAGAACTGTTCGAACTGCTCGGCGCGGACGGCAACCCCGCCGGCGTGAAAAGCACGCTGAGCATGATGGGATTCATCGAAAACAAACTGCGCCTGCCGCTCGTGCCGGCACGCATCCCGACTTACGAAAAAATACGCGACGCGCTGCGAAAACTGGACATCACCTGCTGAAAACACGCCCGAAACACGAAACACGAAACACCGTCGCCGGACGAACAAAAAGAAAAACATGCAAAAATGAAAAAAACGGTCACCTTCGGAGAAATCATGCTGCGCCTGTCAACACCCGGATATCAACGCTTCATACAATCCGCCAGCCTGAACGCCTGCTTCGGCGGAGGCGAAGCGAACGTGGCCGTATCGCTTGCCGGCTACGGCCTCCCCGCCGACTTTGTGACCCGCCTGCCCGAAAACGACATCGCCGAATGGTGCATCGCCGAATTACGCAAATATAATGTAGGCACGGAAAAAATCATCCGCGGCGGCAACCGCCTGGGCCTCTACTTCCTCGAAACAGGCGCCGTAGCCCGCGCATCGAAAGTGATTTACGACCGCGCCGGCTCCGCCATGGCCGAGATCCGGCCCGGCATGATCGACTGGGACCGCGTGTTCGCCGATGCCCGGTGGTTCCACTGGACAGGCATCACACCCGCCCTCTCGCAGGGAGCAGCCGACACCTGCCTCGAAGCCATCCATGCCGCCAACAGCCGTGGAATAACCGTCTCGACCGACCTTAACTACCGCCGGAACCTGTGGAAATACGGAAAAACGGCGTCCGAAGTCATGCCCGCACTCGCAGAAGGCTGCGACGTGATTCTGGGCAACGAAGAAGACGCCGAAAAAGTATTCGGCATCAAGCCGGAAGGATTCGACGCCACTCGCCCGGACGGCAATATCGATGCCGCCGGATTCGAATCCGTATGCCTGCAAATGAAAAAACGATTCCCGCGGGCGCGGAAAATCATCATCACGCTCCGCGGCTCCATCAATGCCAGCCACAACACGTGGAGCGGCATCATGCATGCCGACAAACTGTACCGGTCGAAACAATACGATATTACGCACATCGTCGACCGCGTCGGCGGAGGCGATTCTTTCATGGGCGGACTGATTTACGGCCTGCAGACCTGCCCGTCGGACCCGCAGAAAGCGCTGGACTTTGCCGTAGCCGCCTCGTGTCTGAAACACACCATCCACGGCGATTTCAACTTAGTCACCACCGCCGAAGTAGAACAGCTCCTGAAAGGCGACGGCTCGGGACGCGTATTCAGATAACCCGCATAAAACGATATAATAATGAACAATGTCTTCTCTCTGGAAAATAAAACCGCGCTGATCACGGGCGCGTCGTACGGCATCGGATTTGCCATTGCGACAGCGCTGCATCAGGCCGGAGCAACCATCGTATTTAACGACCTCCGGCAGGAACTGGTCGACAAAGGAATGACCGCCTACCGCGAAGCAGGCATCGAGGCACACGGCTACGTCTGCGACGTCACGGACGAAGCACAAGTGAACCGGCTGGTTGCAGAAATCGAAAAAGAAGTGGGCGTCATCGACATCCTGGTCAACAATGCCGGAATCATCAAACGCATCCCGATGCACGAAATGAGTGCGGCGGAATTTCGCCAGGTAATAGACGTGGATCTGAACGCACCGTTCATCGTATCCAAAGCCGTCATTCCCGGCATGATAAAAAAAGGACACGGCAAGATCATCAATATCTGCTCGATGATGAGCGAACTGGGACGCGAAACCGTCTCGGCCTACGCGGCAGCCAAGGGCGGACTGAAAATGCTCACACGCAATATCGCCTCCGAATACGGCGAATATAATATCCAATGCAACGGCATTGGCCCGGGTTATATCGCCACGCCGCAAACAGCGCCGCTGCGCGAAATTCAGCCCGACGGTTCCAGACACCCGTTCGACCGGTTCATCATCGCCAAGACGCCGGCCGCACGCTGGGGTACGACGGCAGACCTGCAAGGTCCCGCCGTATTTCTGGCCTCCGACGCCTCCAACTTCGTGAACGGACATGTGCTTTATGTCGACGGAGGGATCCTCGCCTATATTGGAAAACAACCCAAATAAATATTTTATATCATGAGTATTACCAACTTATCTAACGCACGCAAAACAAATTACCGCTGGGTCATCTGCGCCATGCTGTTTTTTGCAACGACGGTGAATTATCTCGACCGTCAGGTTTTATCATTGACATGGCCCAAGTTCATCGGCCCGGAATTTGGATGGACAAACGACGACTACGGAAACATCACGGCATGGTTCTCAATACTCTACGCCGCATGTATGCTGTTCGCCGGAAAATTCGTAGACTTGCTGGACACGAAAAAAGGCTTCCTCTGGGCGATCGGGATCTGGTCGGTCGGCGCCTGTCTGCATGCGTTCTGCGGCATCGCCACATCGGGCATACTCGCCGGCGAATGGTTCGTGAATTTTGCCGAGGCGAAAGAAACCATTTCCCACATTGGCGACGGAGCAATGGTCGTCAGCGTGAGTGTAATACTGTTTATTGCCGCGCGATTTGTACTGGCGCTCGGCGAGGCAGGCAACTTTCCCGCCGCCATCAAGGCCACGGCCGAATATTTCCCAAAAAAAGACCGCGCCTTCTCCACAAGCATCTTTAACTCGGGTGCAACCATCGGCGCCATGATTGCGCCGGCATGTATCCTCTACATCGCCGCACTGTGGGGCTGGGAAGCCACATTTATCATCATCGGCCTGCTGGGATTCATCTGGATGGGATTCTGGGTATTTCTCTACAAGAAACCCGAACAGAACCCCAAAGTGAACGCGGCCGAACTGGATTACATCCATCAGGACAAGTTGACGGACGAAGTTGTTGAAAACGAAGTGAGCGAGAAAAAACTGTCGTTTATCCAGTGTTTCCAGTTCAAACAAACGTGGGCGTTTGCATTCGGCAAGTTCATGACCGACGGCGTCTGGTGGTTCTACTTGTTCTGGATGCCGAAATACCTGCAAACGGTGTTCCATCTCGAAGGAACCGATCAGGTGCTTCCGCTCACGATTCTCTATACCGTCGTAATGATTTCCATCTATGGCGGCTGGCTGCCTTCGTTCTTTATCGACAGAAAAAAAATGAATCCGTATGCCGGACGCATGCGCTCCATGCTGATATTCGCATTCTTCCCGTTGCTGGCGCTCTTTGCACAGCCTTTGGGCGAGTATTCGTACTGGCTGCCGGTCATCATTATCGGCATTGCCGGTGCGGCACACCAGGCCTGGTCGGCAAATATCTTTTCGACGGTGGGCGACATGTTCCCGAAAACGGCAATCGCAACCGTCATCGGCATCGGCGGTATGGCCGGCGGACTGGGATCGTTCTTCGTACAGAAAGGCGCCGGATTGCTTTTCGATTATGCCGGCAAGACAAACCTGGAATTCCTCGGTTTCCACGGCGAACCGTCCGGCTACTTTATTATTTTCATCTTCTGCGCCATCGCCTATCTGATCGGGTGGATTGTGATGAAAACGCTGGTGCCCAAATATAAACCGATTACGGCGAAATAACGCGGATGAAAGCCAATCATCGTCCGTAAAGATGCAAGTAATTGGCAGTTGACATATTTCTCCTTCCGTGGCTCTCTGTGGACGCTCCGTACATCTTCCCTGTGTGATCTTTATTACATGGAGAAACGCGGAGAAGACACGGAGAGCCACGGAATTCTTTTTTAGACATTCCCTCCTCTGCGGATTAAATTTTCCGAATAAAGAATTTTTTCTTCAATTTATCCATAAATTCTGTTTTGCAAACCGAAAAAATCGTACATTTGCGGCGAATTTTAAAGACAACTTGAAGTATAAACATGGCAACTGTGATTAAAATCAAAAAAGGTTTGAATATCAACCTGAAAGGGAAGGCTTCGGAGGTGTTGATGGAGGCCGGAC
>JAIRYD010000014.1 GCA_031267935.1 Tannerella sp. | reverse complement strand
TGTTTGTGTAGCTAAACAATTTGTTTGTGTAGCTAAAAAACCTGTTTTCGGAGGGCGGTATAGCGGTTTCCGCAATATTCGCCCGTGCAATGTCGTTCTCTCGCTCGCCGCGCATCAGCCGCAGACACCGGCTGCGTCGTCGTCGTCAGGGTACGGGCTTGGGACGGAGGTGCGACATGGAGCGCCGCTGACCGACCGACGGTGCGGAAGCAGTTTTTTTATATCTGTTTCAATGCTGTCATCCGCCACTCTTATCCAACACTCAGGTTATTCGGAAGGGTTGCGCATCAGCAGGTTGTCTTTCAGGCAGAAATGGCTGTCTTCGTCAATCAGTAAACGGAGCGCGACGATATTTTTGTCCATGTCCAGCGGCAACATTTCCGCCAGTTCGTGGACGTCGCGCGCGCCTTCCGACAGCAGGTCGACGAGCGCCGCACGCACGGCGTTGTATTCCCACTGCTTCAGTCCCGACGACATCTTTTTCAGGCATATATCGCACGTCCTGCAATCGTGTACATCCTTTTCGCCGAAATAATGAAGCAGCAGGCGCGTACGGCAATGCTGCGTTTCATTGATGTATTCCAGCACTTTATTGATACGCCTTTCGTCGCGTTCCTTCCGCTCCCTGCAGGCAGAGGCGGGAATGCAGACGCGGTGCGTTTCTTCTCTTGCAGCCGTAAAGGTGATCCGCGGCGTGTGCGAACGTGGAATGTAGTTAATGATCATTGCTTTGGAAAGACTGCAAAGCCGTTCGTACACATCCTGGGGCGTGGTGTGCACACGTGTCGCAATAAAAGTTTCGTCGATGTATGCGTATTCGGCAAAAACACCCGTATACGAGCGGAGTATGGTCTGAATGATTTCGTCGCTCACGCGGTCCTGTCCGGTCGTCCGGTAAAGTTCTTCGCGATTGACCGCGAACATCAGGCTGGAAGTGTTGTCGGGGTCTTCCACATATTCGATATAACCGGACAGTTCGAGGATTCTGAGCGCGTATTGCGTTTGGGTGAATGAAAATTTGTATGCCGAACAGAAATCGGGAAGGGAAAAATTGTATGTCGTATGTGCGCCGAATCCCGCGGCGATCTGGTAGAAACTGCCCAGCGCTTCGTATACGCGCACGATGAAGCCCGTATCGGGATATGCGTCCGAGAGACGTCGTTTCAGTTTGGAACCGTCCATCGAGGTACACAGTGCAACGGCATACGCCGGCTTGCCGTCGCGTCCCGCCCGTCCCGCTTCCTGAAAATATTCTTCCAGCGAAGACGGGATGTCCATGTGTACGACCAGCCGTACGTCAGGCTTGTCGATACCCATTCCGAATGCATTGGTCGCCACGATGACGCGGCAGGCGCCGGTTTTCCACCGGTTCTGGCGGTCGGTTTTCACTTCGCGCGTCAGTCCTGCGTGGAAAAAATGCGCCGGGATGCCTTTCTGTTGCAGCATGTCGGCAATTTCCTGCGTCCGCTTGCGGCTACGCACGTAGACGATAGCCGTCCCGGGCACTCTGTTCAGCAGATACACAAGTATTTGATCTTTGTTTTCCGCATGCCTTACCACGTACGACAAGTTCTCGCGGGCGAAACTTTTGTAGAAAACGTTTTTTTTTCGGAAAAGCAGCTTATCCTGAATGTCGTCCACGACGTCGGGCGTGGCGGTCGCCGTCAGCGCCAGTACCGGGATGTCGGGGAGGTAGCTCCGGATGGTCGCGATCTTCAGGTACGAAGGGCGGAAGTCGTATCCCCACTGCGAAATGCAATGGCTCTCGTCGACCACCAGCAGGTTTACGTGCATGGCCTGCAGTTTGTTGAGAAACTGTTCCGAATGCAACCGTTCGGGCGAGATATACAGGAATTTGTAATCACCGTAGATACAGTTGTCCAGCCGGACGTTAATCTCTTCGACGGTCATGCCCGAATAAACGGTCGTGGCCTTGATGCCCTTTGCCCGCAGATTGTCCACCTGGTCTTTCATGAGCGAAATCAGCGGTGTGACGACCAGGCAAATCCCCGGCATGATCATGGCCGGCACCTGAAAAGTAATAGATTTGCCGCCGCCGGTCGGCATCAGCCCGAGCGTATCTTTTCCTTCGCAGATCGAGAGGATGATGTCTTCCTGCAGCGGGCGGAAAGAGGCGTATCCCCAGTGTTTTTTCAGCGTCTCGAGCAATAACGAAGCGTCCATCGTCTGCCTGTCAGTCTTCCAGTGGCCGTATATCTTTCACCATCAGTTGAATGGTCGTGTTTCCATTAAACGTATTCTCCTCGATGGTGTAGCATACGTCGAACGGCTTCATTTCCTTGATGTAACTGCTGTACTGATGCATTCCGAAGGCGATGCCGTGCATCGGGCCTCCTCCGCGGGAGTCGATGATTTCCAGTTTCAGATGTTCCAGGTCTTTCCCGACGCGTTTGCTGGTACCGTAGTCCATCACGTTTCTCGTGCAGAAGACGGGCTTTTCGTTGTCGGGGCCTAACGGACTCATCATTTTCAGTTCACTCATGAACCGCATGTTAATATCTTTCAATTCAATGATGGCATCGATGTCGATCTGCGGCATCATCTGTTCGGGGCGTATTTCGTCGTCGGCGATTTGCATGAACCGTTCGATAAAGGTTTCGAGTTTTTCTTCCCGAAGCGAAAGACCGGCCGCATACGTATGTCCGCCGAAGTTTTCCAGTAAATCGCGACACGATTCGATGGCTTTGTAGATGTCGAATCCCGCGATCGAACGCGCCGACCCCGTGATCAGCTCGGACGACTTGGTCAGGACAACCGCCGGACGGTAATATTTCTCCGTCAGCCGTGATGCCACGATGCCGATTACGCCCTTGTGCCAGTCGGGATTGTAGACGATGATGCCTTTTTGGTTTTCAATATTTTTTATCTCGTTGATGATGGCATTGGCTTCGTCGGTGATGCGTTTGTCCAGTTCGCGCCGTTCGTCGTTATACTGATTGATGTTTTCGCTTTTCTCGCGCGCCTCCTTCATGTCTTTGGCCAGCAGCAGATCGACGGCTTCACGGCCGTTCATCATGCGTCCCGATGCGTTGATGCGCGGTCCTATCTTGAAGACGATGTCGCTGTTCGTGATCTCCTTCCCCGACAGTCCGCAGATGTTGATGATCCCTTTCATCCCCAGGCTCGGATTGCTGTTCAGCTGCTGCAGTCCGTAGTAGGCCAGGATTCTGTTTTCGCCCGTGATGGGCACGATGTCCGACGCAATACTTACGGCGGTCAGTTCCAGCAGATTTTCGAGGCTTGAGAACGGGATGTCATTGCTTTTGGCGAAAGCCTCCATCAGTTTGAATCCGACGCCGCAACCCGAAAGATGCTGGTACGGATATTCGGAATCGGTGCGCTTGGCATCCAGCACGGCCACGGCGGCGGGCAGTTCGTCGTCGGGCATGTGATGGTCGCAGATGATGAAATCGATACCTTTTTCGCGGGCATATTCCACCTTGTCGATGGCCTTGATGCCGCAGTCCAGTGCAATAATCAGCGTGATGCCGTTTTCGCGGGCATAATCGATGCTCTTGTATGACACGCCGTAACCTTCGTCGTAGCGATCGGGGATATAATAATCCAGCGACGACGAGTAGGGGCGCAAAAATTTGTACACCAACGATACGGCTGTCGTACCGTCTACATCATAATCTCCATAAATCAGGATTTTCTCCTTGTTTCCCAGCGCCCGGTTCAGCCGTTTCACCGCCTTGTACATGTCGGGAAGTAAAAACGGATCGTGCAGATTTTTCAGACTCGGCTTGAAGAATTTACGCGCGGCGTCGGCCGTCCTGATTCCACGCTGAACAAGCAAGAGGCATATCACGGGATTGATTTTCAATTCCGAAGACAATATGTCCGCATTTTGCAAATCTGTTTCTGTATAGGGGCGTATGTTCCATTTGTTTATCATTATATATATTGTTTTTATTTTTTCTATTCAGGCAAAATCATACTTCATTTTCAGTTTTAAATCATATAGTATGACGGCTGCGTAATTTGAACCGGTAAAAGTAGGCAATATAAATGAGACCACGTGCATGTCCGCCCTGAAATATGGCAAAATATGTGTTGTTTTTGCATAAAAGTAGATTTATTGTGTTTTTTTGCGCTTCAAA
>JAIRYD010000013.1 GCA_031267935.1 Tannerella sp. | reverse complement strand
TGGAACTGGAAGCCGGGAAAGAATATCTGCTGCAGGCCGAATATTACGATAACCGCGACGCCGCCGTCGCACGTCTGTCGTGGCGTATTCCGTCCACCGACAGGAAAAACCGGCTGGATCTGTACGGCGACGCGGGAAAAGCCGTGCGCGAATGCGACCTCGCGATTGCCGTGCTGGGAATCAACAAAAGCATCGAACGCGAAGGACGCGACAGGAAAGATATTACTTTGCCGAAAGATCAGGAAGAATTTATCCGCGAAATATACAAGGCAAATCCGAATACGGTGGTCGTGCTTGTCGCCGGCAGCTCTCTGGCAATTAACTGGATCAATGAAAACATACCCGCAATTATCAACGCCTGGTATCCGGGCGAACAGGGCGGGACGGCTGTCGCGGAGGCGCTGTTCGGCGATTACAATCCTGCCGGACGGCTGCCGCTCACCTACTACAACAGCCTGGACGAACTGCCGCCGTTCGACGACTACGACGTGACCAAAGAACGCACCTATCAGTATTTTACCGGAAAGCCGCTCTATCCCTTCGGTCACGGTTTGAGCTACACGTCGTTCGAATACAAAAACATGACGGTCAAAGACGAGGGCGAAACCGTCCGCGTCCGTTTCGACGTGAAGAACGCCGGAAAAAGAGACGGCAGCGAAGTAGCCCAGCTCTACGTCCGGCTGCCCGACATGAATATTCCCCAGCCCGTCAAACAGCTGAAAGGCTTCAAACGGACTTTCATCAAGCGGGGACAAACGGAAAAAATAGAAATCATCATACAAAAGGAAAATCTTCGATACTGGGATGCTGAAAAAGAAACATTCGTCGTGCCGGCGGGCGCTTACCGTTTCATGGCAGGCGCCTCTTCCGAAGATATCCGTCTTACAAAGGAGGTAACATTATGAAAAAGAAAGGTCTGTTTATAATTGCATTACTGGTTTTCACCGGCGCGCTGTCCGGTCAGAAACCATACAGGGCGTATATGGTCTCCAACGCTCATTTCGACACACAGTGGCTTTGGACCGTACAGACATCCATCGACGATTATCTACATCGCACCATGACGCAGAATTTCTGGTTGATTGATCATTATCCGGATTATGTCTTTAACTTCGAAGGCGCCGTAAAATACAGCTGGATGAAAGAATACTATCCGTCCGAATATGAACGCCTGAAGCAGTATGTCCGTTCGGGACGCTGGAACATCGTGGGAAGCACGTGGGACGCCACCGACCCGAACATGCCGTCGCCCGAATCGTTCTTCCGGAACATCCTTCTGGGACAGGGGTTCTACAAACGCGAGTTCGGCGTTAAATCCAATGATATTTTCCTTCCCGACTGTTTCGGATTCGGATACACGCTTCCCACGATTGCCGCCCATGCGGGATTAATCGGATTCTCGACGCAGAAACTGCAATGGCGCAAATTTCCTTTCTACGGAGACCGGAAACTCCCGTTTCTGTATGGAATCTGGGAAGGGCTCGACGGCTCGAAGATTCTGAGCGTGACCCATGCGCAGAGTTACGTTTCGCGCTACGAATACGAAGACCTCAGTACGAACAGGCAAATCATACAGCTGGCGCAGGAAGACACCAACCGCGTCGTGTTCCATTATTACGGCGTCGGCGACCGGGGCGGTTCTCCCACGATTGGCTCCGTGGCATCTATCGAAAAAGGAATCAGGGGAGAAGGTCCTGTTGAAATCGTCAGCGCGAAAGCCGGACAGTTCTACGAAGATTTTTATCCGCTCGAAAACCATCCGGAGCTGCCGCTGTTCAAGGGAGAACTGCTGATGGATGTACATGCTACGGGATGCTATACCTCGCAGGCGGCAATGAAACGCTTCAACCGCAGAAACGAACAGCTGGCAGATCTGGCAGAACGGGCTTCGGTAGCGGCTGAATGGCTGGGCGGACTCAAATATCCGGACGAAGCGCTGCGGGATTCATGGAAACGGTTCCTCTGGCATCAGTTCCACGACGATATGACGGGAACCAGTATCCCGGCCGTTTACACTTTTTCCTGGAATGACGAGCTGATTTCGCAAACCAAATTTGCCGAAATCGCCACGACCGCCGTCGGCGCCGTAAGCCGCGCCCTGGATACGCGCGGAAAGGGAACGCCCGTCATCGTTTACAACCCTGTGGCGCAGACGCGGAAAGATATTGCGACCGCCACCGTCGCGCTGGACGCCAAAACGGTCAATGTCGCCGCCGTAAATCCGGAAGGGAAAAAAATACCGGCGCAAATCCTTTCCCGCCAGGGCAATCGGGCAACGATCGCCTTTGCCGCCGACGTCGAACCGGTCGGGTTTTCCGTCTATGACGTAATCCCGGAAAACAACGCTGCGGCAAACCCGATTGCAATAACCGGCAATTCCATTGAAAACAGGGTATATAAACTGACGCTCGACCGGAACGGCGACATCGCGTCCATCATCGACAAAAGGGATAATCATCGCGAACTGGTGAAAAAGGGCAACGCTTTCCGCCTGGCGCTTTTCCCGAAAAACGAATCGCTGTCATGGCCTGCCTGGGAAATATTTAAGGAAACGATGGATCAAACCCCGTTGCCCGTTGATGGTAATGTGCGTATTTCCATCGCGGAAGCGGGCGCCGTAAGGGCTACGCTGAAAGTGGAACGCACGTACGGGACGTCTGTTTTCGTACAGTATATCAGTTTGAGCGAAGGCGCGGCTGACGACCGCATCGACATCCTGAACGAATTGGACTGGAACGAATCCAACGCCCTGCTGAAAGCCGAATTTCCCATGAACGTGTCGAACGAAAAGGCGCTGTACGACTTGGGCATCGGATATGTTGAACGCGGAAACAATACCCAAACCGCTTACGAAGTATATGCGCAGCAATGGGCGGATCTTACGGACGCGAACAACAGCTACGGCATTGCCGTCATGAACGATTGCAAGTACGGATGGGACAAACCGGACAATAACACGTTGCGTCTGACGCTGCTGCACACGCCGAAAGTGGGCAACGACCCGAACATGACGCATCAGGATCATCTGGACAAGGGACATCATACGTTCCGCTATTCCATTGTCGGACATCCGGGTACGGCTGTCGATGCGCAGGTTGCATGGCAATCGGAAGCAATGAATCAGCCGCTGCTCACGTTTGTGACCTCCAAGCCCTCCGCTCACGGCGGACGTCTGGGCAAGACTTTTTCGTTTGTCCGGACCGATTCGCCGCAGATCGCGGTGAAAGCCGTCAAAAAAGCGGAAGACGGCAACGGTTACATTATCCGCGTAAACGAAATATCAGGCAAGAACCTGGAACACGCCGGGATACAGCTGGCGGCGGACATCGAAAGCGCCGAAGAAGTGAACGGCATTGAAGAAACGGCCGGCACGGTGCAGTATGAGGGAAATAAAATCATTTTCGATGCGAAAGGATTTCAGCCCCGCACGTTCAGGGTGAAACTTAAAGCGGCATCCATACTGCAACGTCCCGTAAACACGTATGTCCCGCTGGAATATAACGCCACTGCCGTCACTCCCGACGAATTTAGCAAGAGCGGGAATTTCGACGGACGGGGAAATTCGTTCGCCGCCGAATTGATGCCGGACGCGATAAACTCTGAAGGCGTTGAATTTAAGTTGAATAATAAGCCGAATGAATATAATTACCTGCGTTGCAACGGGCAGGTCGTCCAACTGCCTGCCAACCATAACGCCACCCGCCTGTATCTGTTGCTGACCTCGTCGCGCGACGACCGGAAAGCCGTCTTCAGTACCGGAGGGAAAGATTATACCTTCGATATCCCCTATTATTCGGGATTTTACGGACAATGGGGATGGAAAGGCGAAAGCGAAGGTTACATCAAGGAGGCGTCCATCGCTTTCCTGGGCACGCACCGGCATGGTCAGCAGCACGGCAACGAATCTTATACCTATACTTATCTTTACAAAGTATGTATCGACATCGATAAAAACGCGACTTCGCTGACTTTGCCCAAAGATGAGGGGATCGCCCTGTTTGCCGCTACGTTGTCCGATAATCCGAACGTGATTGACGCGGCATGGGAAATGCGGGCGCTGCCCTGCACGACGCAGGAACGGATTTATTCCAATGTGCCTGTCACAAACCGCAGAAATCGTTGA
>JAIRYD010000012.1 GCA_031267935.1 Tannerella sp. | reverse complement strand
CGTTCCCTTATTTCATACCGTCCCGACGCCACATACTCCTTCCCGTTCCGTCCGGCGGTACGCACTTCGACTTCGTATTTGCCGGCCGGCTGATCCGGCGATATGGCGGCGCGCCAGAGATGCATGCTGCGGACAGGGTTCGAGGGACGGCGACCGGGGCGCACCTCTTCGGCATAGTCCCATTCCTGCATGTAGTGATAGTAAGCCGGGTCGTAATCTTCGACTCTGTTCATTTTCTTCCATTCGCCGCGGTCGACGCGGTATTCCAGCACGCTGCCCTCGTCGCCCATGAAATAGTTGGCATAGATGACCGGCGCGTACCGTCCCTGCGGTACGACGCGTGGACAGTAGAGGTTTATGTTATAATCGGCCGGTTTGCCCGCCACTTTGTAGTCCAGCGTGTAGCGGTTGCCCGTGACGGTCAGCAGGGCATAGCCTTTCGGCGTTCCGTCGCGCATGCATGCCAGGGGGATCCCGCGGTCGTCGTGTATCCCCGAATACCAGTCTCCGCAGGTGGCGCCCACGTTGTATTCGTGCAGCGGACGGTCTCTGTCCAGTCCGTTTTCGCGGCCGGCAAAGTGATGTTCCTGATAGTGCGTATGGGCCGACATGACGAGGACGTCGGGATAGCGCGCGAGGAGGCGGAACAGTTCGCGCCTGTCGTCTTCCACGAAAGCATCGTTGTCGGACATCAGCGGGATGTGCATGCATATCACAATCAGATGTCCGTCCGGCACGAACCGCAAATCGTTCTCCACGAACGTCAGCTGGTCTTTCCTGAAACCGCCCCTGTATCCCCGGCCGTCGACAGGATCGGGATAGAGGATGTCGTCGAGGACAATGAAATGCGCCCTGCCGTAGTTGAAGGCATAATTGGCCGGGCCGAAGTTGGCCTCGAACGTTTCGTCGGACAGCGAATCGGCTTTGGCGTCGACGTTCATGTCGTGATTGCCCATTACGTGATACCATGGCAGTCCCGTCTTTTTTATGGCCTCCTTGTAGAGCGGGTGCAGCGTCAGGTTGTCGCCCACCAGGTCGCCGAGCGTAATGCCGAAGCTGACGCCTGCCGTCGCGGCGCTCGCTTCGTCGACGATGCCCTTTTCGAAATAGCGCACCTCCTCTTCGGTATAGGGCTGGCTGTCGCCGAAAATGAACGAGGTGAACGTTTCCTCCTCCTCGTGTTTCGTGAGCGCGAAATCCAGCGATGCGGGCATGTCGCCCGTAGGCTTCACTCCCTGGTAGGTGAGCGGAGGAGAGCCTCCGGGCTTGTGGATGTAGAACGATTCGGGCTGATTGTATTCGTCCGTTTCGAAGACATATCCCGACGGTTTGACTGCGAAGATGATGTGGTCGTCGCCTGCAGGCAGCGCGTAGCGTCCGTCGCTGTCGGTCAGGACGACTTCGCGACCGTTGGATACGGCCACATTCGCAATGCCTTTCTCCCGGCGTTCCCTTTTCCCGTTGTGATTGACGTCTTCGTACACGCAGCCCCGTACCGGCGGCATGGCCGTCGCGCGAAAAAAACCTGTACACAGTACCAGCACGAATACGCTTCCGGTCGTGCGGAACACGTTTCGCCGTCGCATGCCCGCATTGCCGGCTGCAAGGGAGCCGGCTGCGGTTTTACTTTGATTTCTTTTCATCCTGTTCAATGTTTAATATGTTTGCAGCGCAAAGGTAGTGCATTCATGTTACCCTGCGGCTACGGTTGTCTTACGGTTTGGAAACGTTTGTCATTCTTCCTTTCCGAAGCGCATCTTTGCCGTGCAGGTCCGGACGTCGAAGTTTCTTTCTCTTGCGTAGCAGGCCGCCATGACGGCCTTCATGGCGGTGGTGGCGGGCAGGCGTTCGAAGTTGCGGCATCCTTTCGTCAGGCCGACTTTGCCGAACGACATGCGGTTCAGGTCGACAATTTCTACCGGAATCGTGTCCGGAGCGTCGTCGAAGAGGATGTTTCCCGCAGAATAATCCTTGTGCAGGATGCCACATTCGTGCATGCGCGCCGTGGTGCGGGCAATGGCTTCGAGAATCTCGTCGCGACGGGGGAAGGAGCGCGTCGCAAAGTCGCGGTACGTGAAGGGACAGGCCGAGCGCAGCGAAACCGAATAACTGTCGGCCAGCAGGAACCATCGCCTGCAGGTCATGAAACCCACGGGCGCGGGCGTGCCGATGCCGTCGGCCAGCAGGCGCAAGGCATGCCGGTAGGCCCTTTCCGCCTTCGAGGGGCGCAGGAAACCGTATGCCACGGCGTTCGGTATCTGCGGACGTCTGTACGACTTCACCACCAGCTCGTATCCGTCCCGGCGAAACAGCCGCAGTTCGTTGCGGCCGCGATACATCGTTTCGCCCCGGCTGCCGAACATGGCAGGCAGGCCGGACATGAAAGATTCCAGCTCTTTACAGTCGGGATGCAGGACAATCCTGCGTGCAAACAGCCATCCGCGGCAGGTGTTGATCAGTCTCGACCACGTGCGCCTGTAGTGCAAGGGCCCTTTCAGTTCGCGAAGGAAAAAGTCGGGATATAACCCGTTCAGCATGTCGATCGTATGATTCTGCATTGCGCGGTCTTCCGTTCGCTTCGAGCCGGCTCTGATGCGGTAATAAAATCCGGTATGCTTCAGACGCACGACTTTCCCGCCGTCTTTCAGAAGTGCAATCCAGAAAACCCAGTCTTCGCGTCCGACGTGGGCAATGTATCCGCCTGCCCGCACCCAGTCTTCGCGACGGTACATTCCGCAGGTGTGTATAATGTTTCTGCGTGCCAGCAGGCGTATTGAAAAAGGCGGCAATCGAAATGCGCCGGTGCGATCGCCGAAAAATTCCGCTTCCGAATAGACGAGCTTCACGCCGTCGCCGCGTATCGCCTCTACGGCCAGCGATATATATTCGGCGCTGATGCGGTCGTCGGAATCGACCGGCAGGATATATTCGCCCGTGGCGGCCTCTATCGCACGGTTGCGGGCGACCGACGTGCCGGCATTTGCCTGTTGCAGAAAATGAATGTGATCATATTGCCCTGCATACCGCGCGGCAATGGCCGGCGAATCATCCGTCGACCCGTCGTCCACAATTACGATCTCCACGTTCGGGTAGGTGGAAGACAGTACGGACAACAATGTTTCTTCGAGAAATTTATCCGAATTGTAAACGGGGATGATTACGGATACCAAAGGCATATTTCCGGCGTATTTCATATTTTGTCGCGTTTGCGGATCATCTTCAGCCAGTAGTAGCGGAGCGGATTCGTATATTTCAACTGTTTCCACGGGCGGCTGGTGTGTGGTTTGTGCACGACCGGAAGCGTGGTGAACAGGTAGTTGCCGAATCCCAGTGCGAGCGATTTGTGCGATATGCTCACGTCGTGCCATGCCTTGGAGGGATCCAGCTGCGCGAAGTCGTATTGCTGCAAAAACGTTTCCGTCAGCAGCGAACAGCAGAAACTGACGTGCCTGCGGGTGGAGACGACCCGGTTCGTTTCTTTCCGTGCGTAGAGGTAGGGATAATTGATCTGCCCCGTTCCGTCGACGGTGACGGCGGCCGCAATCCCGCAGTCCGGCCGGGCGAGCGCTTCGTCGAACAGGGTCTGGAGCGTATCGGGCTGCACGAGCACGTCGGACTCGACGATGCACAGCGCCGCCTTCGCCGCCAGCGCTTTTCGCTGTGCATCCTGCAGAATCCACAGGTAGTTGGGCGACGGGTGCCCGGTCCGTTCCGACAGATTGATCAGCGTGAAACCGCAGACCGCAGCTGCTTCCTCCAGACGGCGGGTGTTGTCGTCCGTACTGAAATCGTTGTATACAATATATATAAAAGGCGTCCGTGTCTGCGACGAAACCACCGCTTTCACGGTTTCCAGCGTCGACGCAATCGAATCCTTCACCGGCGTAATCACAATCATTTCGTGCGTGTCGCGCCTGCCTTGCCTGTTTTCCAATGTCATCCGTAGTTTCTTTTTATCCTGATGCAAAGATAATCAACATTTGTCAACTGATCAAACCCCAGCTCATTTTCCTGTCGAAAAGCGTTTTCAGGCGGTGGCGCAGGATGGCGTTTTCGGGCGATTGCAGTTGCGGATCCTCGTCGAGGATGCGTTCCGCCATGCTGCGGGCGTATTGCAGTATCTGCCCGTCGGCCGCCAGGCTGGCTATCTTCAGAAACAGTCCGTAGCCGCTCTGCTGCGTACCTTCCAGGTCGCCGTGTCCGCGCAGCCGGAGGTCGGCCTCGGCAATCTTGAAACCGTCGTTGCTGCTCACCATGATTTCGAGCCGTTTGCGTGTTTCGTCGCTGAGCTTGTACGACGAGACGAGGATGCAGTACGACTGTTCGGCGCCCCGTCCCACGCGTCCGCGCAGCTGGTGCAGTTGCGACAGTCCGAAGCGTTCGGCGCTTTCGATCACCATCACGGAGGCGTTCGGAATGTTAACGCCCACTTCTATCACGGTCGTAGCGACCAGGATCTGCGCCTGTCCGGATGCGAACTGCTGCATGGCGGCTTCTTTTTCCTGCGGTTTCATCCTGCCGTGTACCATGCATACGCAATATTCGGGAAAGGCTTCGCGGAAAGTCTTGCAGCCTTCTTCGAGGTTTTTGAAATCGAGTTTTTCGCTTTCTTCGATCAGCGGATAGACGACGTAGACCTGTCGTCCGCGGCGAATCTCGTCGCGCAGGAAGGCAAACAGTGCGGCGCGTTTGTTGTCGAAGCGGTGCACCGTCTTCACTGGCTTGCGTCCCGGCGGCAGTTCGTCGATGACGGATACGTCCAGGTCGCCGTACAGCGTCATGGCCAGCGTGCGCGGTATGGGTGTGGCGGTCATGATCAGGACGTGCGGGACGGTTTTGTTCTTCACCCACAGCCGCGAGCGCTGGGCGACGCCGAAGCGGTGCTGTTCGTCGATAACCGCCAGTCCGAGCGAAGCAAAGACGACGGTGTCTTCGAGCAGGGCATGCGTGCCGATGATTATCCGTATGTCGCCTGCGGCAATGGCCGGGAGGATGTCGTCGCGTACCCGCTTCTTCGTCGAACCGGTCAGCAGCGTGATGCGTATGTCCATGTCGTGCAGCAATTCACGGATGGTTGCGTAATGCTGTTGCGCCAGAATCTCGGTCGGTGCCATGATGCACGCCTGATAACCGTTGTCCAGCGCAATCAGCATGGCCAGGAAGGCGACCAGCGTCTTGCCGCTGCCCACGTCGCCCTGCAGCAGACGGTTCATCTGCCGGCCGCTGCCCATGTCGGCGCGTATCTCGCGCACGACGCGTTTCTGGGCGTCCGTCAGATTGAACGGCAGATGTTGCCCGTAGAAGGTGTGAAAAAATTCGCCTACCCTGGTGCAGACCAGCCCCTTCAACTTCTGCTGTCGGATGCGCGCCGTCAGCAGGATATTCAGCTGGATATAAAACAGCTCGTCGAACTTGAGCCGCAACTGCGCCTGACTCAGCAGGGCGTTCGACTCCGGGAAGTGAATGTGGCGCATGGCTTCGGAGCGCGAAAGCATGCCCGGTTGCGCGAGCAGGCGGGCGGGAAGCGTTTCGGGAAGCGTCCAGTTCAGTTCGGTGAGCAGCGTATATTGCAGATTCCGTATGGCGCGCGAGTGAAGAAACATCTGCTTCATCCGTTCGGTGGTGTTGTAGAACGGCGTCAGACCGCCCGCCACCTGACGGACGTCTTCGGGAGAATCCATGTCGGGGTGGACGATGCTGTAGCTTCGTCCGAATGCAGTCGGTTTGCCGAAGACGATGTATTCCTGCCCGACCTTGTATTTGTCGGTGACGTATTTCAATCCCTTGAACCATACCAGTTCGATGACGCCCGACCCGTCGGTAAACCGCGCCGTCAGCCGTTTGGAACGCAGCTCGCCCGCCGTTTCGAAATGCGTGATCCGCCCTTTCAGCTGGATGTACGGCATCGAACCGTCCATCTCGCTGATCCTGTAGAAACGGCTGCGATCCACGTATCTGTACGGAAAATAATACAGCATGTCCTCGTACGACACGATGTCTGCCTCCTGCCTCAGCGCCTCCGCTTTCTTCGGCCCCACGCCCGGCAGATACATGATCCCGCATGCACTCAGTTCCTTTTGCTCCATGTCCTGCAAACACCTGTTTTTCCGTCGCAGACGTCGTCCGTCCGACTGCGCCCCCTTGTCCGATAGATATTCTTCATTCTCATGCAAAAATATTTTCATGCAAAAATATTCATTTTTATCGAGATGCCGATACATTCGGAGGCATTTATGCCATATATGCGGCAAATATCGTGTCGGATCGTTTCATGCACTTATTATGCGCGAGATGACGGCTTTCGTTTTTCATCAAGCGTCAAAAGAAACGGGACACCGTCCGGTACGTATGCCCCTAAAAGCTGATGGGAGCCCGACATCACGTCGCTCTCCCACCATTCAACAATGCTTTCTATAAGGGACAACCCTGAGAGGGTCATCTATACAGGGCAACCGGTCATCGACCCTGTATGCTTTTATACAACCAGAAAAATGAAATTTTCCATCGTCTTATTGTACTTGTTTTTTCTTCTGCAATAATACTATGTTTTTTCGAAATAGAAAACATTATTATTTGAAAATATTTCAAATAAAAGTTACACTACATGAGATGTATTTGATTATAAGGGAGATCACATTCAAATTTCATCATAAAACCTCTGTTATGCGCTGTTTTTTATGAAAATTTCGGGCCGAAAAAGCATCTAAAACAACTAATAAATCAGATACTATCAAAAAAATCGTTTAATCTTAAAAATGGACAGGCGAAAAAGTACGACTTAACGCGAAAAAACATGCGGATAAGCAGGTATTTTTATCCGTCGAAATACCAGTCGCCGTGCTCCCTGATAAGGCTTGCCAGCTGTTCGACCGCTTCGGTTTCGGGTATGTTTTTGCGGAGACAGTCCCGGCCCTTGTAGAGGCTGACACGTCCGTGACCGGCTCCGACATATCCGTAATCGGCATCCGCCATCTCGCCGGGTCCGTTGACGACACATCCCATAATAGCTATTTTCAGTCCTTTAAGATGCGAGGTGGCCGCTTTCACGCGGGTGATAGCCGTTCTGAGGTCATAAAGCGTGCGGCCGCAACCGGGACACGAGATGTATTCGGTCTTGCTGATGCGAACGCGCGCCGCCTGCAGGATGGCAAACATGTAACGTGTTGTTGCAGTGATATCCGACGTGTCGTTGCACAGAAAAATACCGTTGCCGATCCCGTCCGTCAGGACTGCGCCGAAGTCGGCCGCCGCTTTCAACTGAAGACGTTCGGCATCCGTTTCGCTGTAGTTGCGGCGGAGGATGACGGGCGCGTCGCAACAGGCTTCTTTCAGGCGAAGTATTGCCGCGCGCATTTCGACCACGCAGTCGGGACTGCAACTGTACAGCACCGGCACCGTCGCGCGGTCCTGCGCGAGCAGTTCGAGCATGGCGGGATTCATGTCGCCGTATTCAAGTGCTATAAATTTGATACCGGCCGTGCATTCCCTGATTTTGTTCACTTCTTTTGCCCGAAAATACGGAAATACGTCCGGGCGGTCATCCCAGTAATCTGCGTCGACGAGCAGCGGTACGGCCGGACGGACGGACGTGTCCGGTTTGTTTCGGCCGATATAGATGAAGTCGGGCATGCCGGTTGTCCGTGCAACAATCCCGTCCGGCCGTCCGGCGGCTATGACTATCGGAGGATGGAGTCCTCCAATGCCCTGTACGATACGCGTCTTGCGATGAAAATCCGCATCGGGCGCATACGTGTCGGGCACGTCGATCGGCTCGCAATCCGTGCGTTGCAGGATGTAGTCGACCAGTTTGCGGGCGACGGGGATCTCCGCTTCGGGCGGCTCGCTCAGCGACACGCGGATGGTGTCGCCGATGCCGTCGGCCAGCAGTGCGCCGATGCCGACCGCGCTTTTGATGCGTCCGTCTTCGCTGTCGCCCGCTTCGGTTACGCCCAGATGGAGCGGATAATGCATGTCTTCGGCATCCATTGTCCGCACCAGCAGACGTACGGTTCGTATCATCATCACCGTGTTCGATGCTTTGATGGAGATGACCGTGTCGCCGAAATGCATCTCCTTGCAGATGCGCAGAAATTCCATGCAGGAGGCGACCATGCCTTCGGGCGTGTCGCCATAGCGGCTCATTATGCGATCCGACAGCGAGCCGTGGTTTACGCCGATGCGGACGGCTGTTCCGTGTTTGCGGCAAAGTTGCAGAAAAGGGATAAACCGCGTGCGTATTTTTGCGATTTCACGTGCATATTCCGCTTCGGTGCAGTCTGTCCGGCGAAACGGTTTGGTTTTGTCGACGTAGTTGCCCGGGTTGATACGGACTTTTTCGACGTTGGCGGCGGCCGTGTCGGCGGCCCTGGGATTGAAATGAATGTCGGCCACCAGCGGCGTGTCGTAGCCTTTGCGGCGCAGCGTTTCCCGGATGACGCCCAGATTGCGGGCTTCCCGTTCGCCCTGCGCGGTGAGACGCACGTAGTCGGCGCCTGCCTCGATGATACGTATCGCCTGTTCCACCGCCGCATCCGTGTCCATCGTAGACACGTCGACCATCGACTGGATGCGGATGGGATTAGAGCCGCCCAATGGTGTGCGGCCGATGTGTACCTCTGTCGACCGGCGGCGCTGGTAACGGATCTTCAATTGGTTTTGTATTTGAATGTCACCTTTGCCAGTTCTTCGTTGGCTTTGATAATCTTTTTCTTCAGGTCTTCCTTGTAGGCGAGCAGGCGCTGTCCGAGGGCTTCGTCGCCGAGCGCGAGCATCTGTGCGGACAGGATGGCCGCATTCTGAGCGCCGTTGATACCGACGGTCGCCACCGGAATGCCGGGAGGCATTTGCACGATGGCGAGCAGGGCATCCATGCCGTCGAGCGTCGAGTTGACGGGCACGCCGATGACGGGTAGCGTCGTCATGGAGGCGATCACGCCGCAGAGATGCGCCGCCATTCCCGCCGCAGCGATGATGACCTTGATGCCGCGCTTTCCGGCGTTTTTGGCAAATTGTTCGACCTCGCCGGGCGTGCGGTGCGCCGAGAGGGCATTCATCTCGAACGGGATTTGCATCTCGTCCAGAAAACGGGCGGCCTTTTCCATCACGGGAAGGTCCGAAGCGCTTCCCATAATAATGCTGACGACGGGTGTCATGGCTGTGCTATCCGATCAGTTGCTGGTAGGCATCGGCCGAGAGCAGGCTGTCCGTTTCGGACAGATCGGAAGGTTTTACCTTGATGATCCAGCCGGCCCGGTACGGGTCTTCGTTGATCAGTTCGGGGTGATCTTCGAGTTCGGGATTGACGGCCAGCACTTCGCCCGAAACGGGCATGAACAGGTCTGACACTGTTTTTACGGCTTCGATCGTTCCGAAAACGCTCTCTTTCGCGAGGGTTTCGCCTTCGGCAGTGATGTCGACGAAAACAATTTCGCCCAGTTCGCTTTGTGCATAATCGGTAATGCCTGCGTATGCCGTTTCACCTTCGACGCGAATCCATTCGTGGTCGCGCGTGTACTTTAAATCAGTCGGAAAATTCATTTTGTCAAGTTGTTAAATGTTTTTACTCAATATATAATCAAACAGGGGTGCAAAGTTATAATTCTTTTCTGAGCCTTGCAACCGGAATGTCCATTTGTTCGCGATATTTGGCCACCGTGCGTCGTGCGATGACGTAGCCTCTTTCTTTCAGCATGGCCGAGAGAATATCGTCGGTGAGGGGGATGTGCTTGTTTTCCGCGTCGATATATTCTTTCATGATCTGCTTGACTTCGCGGGTGGATATTTCTTCGCCGCTTTCGTTTTGCGTCGATTCGGAGAAGAAGAATTTGAGGGGATAGATGCCGAAACTGGTCTGGACGTATTTGCTGTTGCTCACGCGCGAAATGGTGGAGATGTCGTAGCCGGAGTGTTGTGCCACATCCTTGAGAATCATCGGGTGCAGGCGTGTTTCGTCGCCGGTGAGGAAGAATTCTCTTTGCAGCATGATGATGGCCTGCATGGTGCGCTGGAGTGTTTCCTGCCGTTGTTTGATGGAGTCGATAAACCATCGTGCGGCGTCGAGTTTCTGCTTGACGAACTGAAGGGCTTCGCGCATCTCGGTCGTGCGGTTGGCTTTGTTTTTCGTGTAGTCGTCGAGCATGTTCATGTATTCGTAGCTGATGTGCAGGTCGGGTATGCCGCGCTGGTTCATGATGAGCGTCAGGTCGTCGTTGTTGTTTTCCACGATGAAATCGGGCATGATGTGTATGCTCGTGTCGGCATTGTCGGTGAGGCTGTTGCCCGGTTTAGGATTCAAGGTGGTGATTTCCTGGAGGATCTGTTTGAGTTCATGCTCGTCGATGTCCATGTTTCGCTGGATTTTGTCGTAATGTTTTTTTACAAAGGCATCGAAATGTTCTTTGAGCACGGTGATGGCGAGCTGCGTGTAGGGCATCTGCTGTCTTTTTTCCAATTGCAGCAGGAGACATTCCTGCAGGTTGCGTGCGCCCGCGCCCGGCGGGTCGAGGTCCTGAATGACGGTGAGCACGGATTGTATGTCGGATTCGGAAACGTCTTCTCCGGCCTTGAAAATCAGATCGTCCGTGATGGCAATCAGGTTGCGTCGCAGGTAGCCGTTGTCGTCAATGTTTCCGATGATGTATTCGCCGATTTTTTTTTCGCGTTCCGACAGGTTGCGCAGCATGAGCTGTTCGAGCAGGTATTCCTGCAGGGAAATACCGCTCGAGAAGGGGATGTCTTCGTGCCGGTCTTCCCGGTCGTGCATTTCGGCCAGTTTGTAGTGCGGGATGTCGTCTTCCGTCATGTAGTCGCCGAGCGACAAATCCATCTCACCGTCATCCGTATAGCCATTCTCGTCTTCGCCCGCTCCGTTCATTTCGCCGTGTTCCGCAGTCGGGTCCGCTCCCTCTTCCAGCGCCGGGTTTTCTTCCAGCTCCTGTTTGACGCGGTCTTCCATCTCGATGGCCGGAAGCTCCAGCAAGCGAACATATTGAATCTGCTGTGGCGCAAGCCGCTGTTGCAATTTCTGCTGTAATTTCTGTCTGAACATGATCCATGCTTTATCTCGTTTTGCAAAGGTATAAAAAATTCTTGCTTGCAGGATATCCGGGAGATTGAAAGGTTAAAATTTTTTTTCGTGAATTTTTTTTAGTCCCCACCGGGGCAATGTGTTGAAAAATATTCCGGCAAGATTCATGCCTCGCCGGAATGTATGGAGGTCAGAAAGGAATAAAGAGTTGGATCTGCCACCGGCGGATTTTCCCGCTCGAGTAGTAATCCGGATTCATGATGTCGCAAAGTCCGTGTGTATAATTAAACGATACATCCATATATTTAAAATCATATCCGACCCGTGCCGTCAGCGGAATGTCGAATTTCGAAAACGCCGTTTCGCCCGACTGTAAAACCATATAGTATGTCGGCTCAATGCCGATTCCGGCATACCAGCCGTCGTATACCTTGTAATTGAAGGTCGGGTTGAAGGCGATTCGGAAATAGTCGTTCCTGAAATTCGCAAGCGAGAGATCATCGGGCGGGGCATATATGATCTGTCCGTTTTCGCCGAGAGATACATTGAAGGAGCGGTATTCAAACTGTCCATATCCCACTTGTATATTCATGTCTGCAAAAAACGGCTTCCGTGCAGGCTGCAACCGGAATTTATATCCGATTGCAGCATCTATTTTTCTATCGTCCGTGTAATTTGTCAGATCATTTGAAGTTGTAACGGGATTATGGCCGTAAGCTTTGCTTTCGCCGCCGGACAGAATCAGTCCGGATTTGATCAGGGTTTGCGAAAATACATTTTGTGAAGATATTAATATCACGAACAATGTCACACTCAAATACAAAACGATTTTCCAGGCTGAATTATTTTTCATTTTCATAAATGCTTTCAGTTAATTAATTTATAATAGATTTTTTAGCCCCGTTAGGGCAATGTATTGAAAAATATTCCGGCAAGATTCATGCCTCGCCGGAATGTATGGAGGTCAGAAAGGAATAAACACCTGTATCTGCCATCTGCGTACTTTCCCGCTCGAGAAATAATCCGTATCCATCACGTCGAGAAAGCCGTACTTGTAGTTGAACGAGACATCCGCATATTTGAAATCGTAGCCGGCGCGCGCCGTCAGGGGCACATCGAATGTCGAAAAACTGTTCGACGCGTCTCCCGACTTGAAAGTCAGAGAGGCCGAAGGCTCGACGCCAAGCCCGGCGTACAGACCGCCGTATACCTTATAGTTGAATGTCGGGTTGAATGACAGCCGGAAACAGTTGGCCGTAATATTTTCCCATATCGCCGGCTCCATACCCGGCTGGGCATAGAGGTCGCCGGACCACGAGCCGTATTTCAGCTGCCCGTAACCCGCCTGTACATCCAGATCGACAAAAAAAGGCTTCTCTGCAGGCAGCAGCCGGAATTTATATCCGATTGCCGCATCAAATTTTTTATTTCCGTCCAAAAGATACACCCATTTGTCCGTAGTAAATGCAGCATTCTTCCTGTAATCATAATACTGACTTGCTCCGCCGGACAGAATCAGTCCCGACTGGATCCGGATTTGAGAAAAGGCGCCGTGGACGGACAGTGTCAGGCACAACAGGAGGAAAATTTTTGTGATCCCGTTAAGTCTCGCTGTTTTCAATTTCATAATTTCTTTGTTTATATATAAATATGTTTTTCCCGTTTTCCCTCTCCTCAAAATCTTTTTCAGGAAATCATCTTCATTTCCCTTTCTGGGTCACCCAAATTTCTCCACTTCCATACATGCCGGCATTGATTTGCATCTTAAATCTCCGCTCGCTTCCGGTATTTTCGCTTAATTGAAGATGAATCTCTTCTCCTTTTCTCTCGACCCGGAAACTTTCGCCGACAAACGGATTGACATGTACATTATACGACAAGTTTCCGGAGTTTTTCACTTCAAAAGTGTTCGTAAATACGGCTGTATCTCCTTCGGCAGTCGTGATCAGCACGTAGTCCACACCACATGCCTCATTTCCCCATTCTTTAGCATCCAGTATCCGGATAGCAGCCGAACTCTCCGCAGCCTCAAAAGTCAAATTATTTTTATCGAAATGAAGCGACGACTGGTTTCTCAATTCTTCATCTGCTGCATTACTGCAACTTGAAAAAGTAACTGTTCCGGCAAAAGCGACTAATGCAAATATAACTGTTTTCATATTAATTATTATGGGATTTCTAAATTTACTATTTTCTTATTTTTGATTTTCCAATCAAAGCAGAAACCCCATTTTAAGAACTCTGTCTGGAAAATCGCTGCAAAACTACAGCTTTATTTTTAAATCGGCAAACACTATTTCCTTCGGATTCGATTCCGAATCACGCCGCAAAGGTAAGGCCCCGTTTTCAGACGATATGTTATCGGATTATCAATTTATCGTTAAATGATTGTTAAGATGCTCCTGTGTCATCATACACCCAAACCCATTCCCCATCTATATAACGCCAAACCCATTCCCCACCGACAAGATGCTCCATCTGTTTCCTGTCCAATACCTTCATTTTTTCAATTGCCGCACCGAATGGTGTTTCGCCCTGTTTCTCAAATGTCTGTTTCATATTTATTCATTATTTTAAAATTACGATGCAAAGGAAAATACATTTTTCCGGAACGAATGTTACCTGATTGTTATTTATTGCGAACGGAATGTTATATCTTTGCAGCGACTTTTCTTTTTATAATATATATGAAACGGGACTTATTCAAATACGTATCGATTCTGGCGGCAGCAGCCGTCTTTCTGCTCCAGATCGCCTGGCTATATCAGATATATACGGCTCTGGAGGATGAACTGTACGATAATGTGGATGCATGTTTCAATGCGGCAATGGAAAGAGAATTGCTCATAAGACTGGAAAATACGACTGTACCTGACGGTACCACGGCGCGAGGAATCACAACAAATCATATTCCGGTGTCTTTCAACGATATATTAAATGAATACGATAATCCACGGGATTTCGACATGCTGGACAGTATTTACCGGGACGAGCTGTTCCGAAGGAACATTCACAATCCGGAATTTGTAATTTCCGTCGTGAAAACGGACAGTTCCTTTTATCGCAACTATCATTATCGCAACCTTTACGACGTCGTCAGCGATACGACCGCCGCCGTCAAAAGCCTGAAAGAACTGAAATCGCATGTCATCCCGACGCTGACAGACCTTTCCGAAGGCGTTCAGGCAACAGTCGTCAACCCGTACAGGGCGATTGTCACCCGGATGGGGCTGTTTGCCGTCTGTTCGCTGGCGCTTGTCCTGCTTGTGATTTATGCGATTGCAAAGCAGATAAACATCATACACGTCCAGCGCGAAATGGCGCGGATCAGACAGGACATGACTTACGCGATGATCCACGACATGAAAACGCCGGCCGGCACAATATCCATGATTGCCTCGACGATGGAAAAACCCGAAATCGATGGCCGGCCCGAAACGAAAGCGAAATATATCCGCATACTCCG
>JAIRYD010000212.1 GCA_031267935.1 Tannerella sp. | reverse complement strand
CCCCGTCATCTTTGCGAACGCCGTGAAGCAATCCGGTCGTCACGGATGTTTCCTTCCGGATTCAGTTGAGTCACGTGAAATAAATAACTCATGTTACGCATCCACTGCACCGGACACCGGCAAGACGGCACGCCCGAAGGGCGTTATTTTCATAACCGCATGTAAGCAAAGCGCAGCCTGCGGAAGGTATGGCAGACGGCGGTTCGCTGCCTGATCAGGCAGGACGTCGCTGTCGATACGGAAACCGTCCTGCCTTTCAGGCAGCAAGAGTATGTTCGGGTCTTTCGCCGCAGGTCGCCGACCTGCGGTTATGAAAATCACGTCCTTCGGACTCGGGTTTGCCGGCATGGAATTTGCTGCAGTGCGTAACATCAGTAAGTAATATATAATGGTCACAGGCAAATTGAGGTACACGATTTGTCCCTTGAGGAACAATATGTTGGTAGAAACATTTCCAGCGACATTTGTATCCCGTACCGTCAGGTACGGCATGTCGGTAGAAAACGCCGGATGCCCGTCCGGCCCCGTGCCGGCAGGTACGGAATGTGGTGACCGTCACATCGCGTACCTGACGGCACGCGGAAAACGGGTTGCGGTCAATCTTTCTACCAACATTTTGTCCCTGACGGGACAAGCCGAGAAGGCGGGGCGCACCCCTTCATTGTGAGGTGCGAAGCAATCCGGCCATCGTGCAGCCTGGATTGCTTCCTGCTTCGTTCCTCGCAGTCGCAATAACGGGGCGAGCTTCGCCTTGTCCTGTTGACATTACGGCAAAACGCATACGGCTTATTGTGAACGGATTCATCGTTCATCATTCATCGTTCACAAAACTATTCCGCGCACAGTATAACCGCTTTTCAACCCTCCTGCCTTTTATCGGGCGCGATTCATACGCGCTCAAAACATCCAAACTGTCATCAGACTTATATCCGTCCGGTTCTTCCCCTCGATGGTTTCGAGTCCGCTGCCGATGGTGTCGCGGTCGGTGTAGTGCGTCCAGCCTGCCTTGACGTACAGCGCCAGCCGTTTCACCGGAAAATAGCGCACAACGGCGGCGCAACGGAACCCTTCACCGTACAGAAACAGCGAGTTGTAGACGTACGGCTGTTTCTTTTCGTACGAACTGATGCGGCTGTCGTAGTCGTCCGTATGAAAACGGGCGGCAAACAGATCGGCCTGGAACCGCTCGCCCGGTTGCCATGTCATACGCAGCGAAAACGCCTGTCCGCGGCTTTCCTTCCCCTGCACCTCGTCGTACACGCATACGTCGACCGCCGCACGTGCCGACAATGCCGGATGGAGTGCAGCGACAAACTGTCCCCTGAGACGGTGCTGGCCGTAAGGAAGGACTTCGGATTCGGAGCTGTTATCCATCGTGCGACCGGATTCTTTCCTGCGATAGCGGTAGCGCAGGTATGCGGAATATTTACTGTCGACCGCATAGTCCGCCTGCACCATGTATTCGCTGCCCGACGAAGGCGCGTCGACCTCGTATTTCAGCCATGGAAAGCGGAAAAAATCGGCGTATCCCGAAACGCTCCAGTGCGGCAGAGGCATAAACTTCAATCCCACATACAGACCCTGCTCATTCTGCACGCTGCTGTTTTGCGCAAAAGCGCTGCCCCAGTATGCTTGATAATCGCGTGCATAGGAACGAAACAGAATCAGTCCCGACAGATACGAGGCGGGCGCCCAGTGAACGGCATTCAGCGTAGCCCACGCACCGTTTTTCGAAACGGCCGTCTCGCCGGATATCCGGATCCTGTCGTGACGGAACTGATAGTCCACGCTTGCGTTCACGTTTCGCGAACCTCTGAAATAATACAGATTGTACGGTCGCGGTTCGGGTGCGACGGACAGGGCGCCGTAGTCATACGTCAAGGCGGTAAGCCCGACGGCAAAAGCCGGCGCATCGTAACGGACATTCCCGCCAAACACCTGCGATGAAACGGTGTTTTTCTTCTCCAGATCGCCCGGCACGCGGTGCAGTCCATCCGTTTTGAACGACGTGATCAGGCCGTCTTCCACGCTGGCATCTTCTTTCCGGTAAGAATAAAAAAAACTTGCATTCACATCTTTCCAGCTGACAGTCGACGCTGCGCCCCTGAAAAAACCGCTTTCGCCCGTAGAATAATGACGGCGGAAACCGTTATTCCGCCTGCCGGTCTGCGACAGCAGCATGCTCATCCTGGGATTGAAATCGTGGCTGAGCGCCAGCCCCTGCCCGAACGAAGCCTTGTAGTCGCCCACAACCAACGTCTTCAGCCATCCCGTATTGCGCAGCAGCAGATGGACGGAATAATAGTCGTAACCCCGGTGACGGGCGTTCATGAAAGGCTCGCCCGCATCTTTTTCCATGACCAGCCCGGCCTGCACGCGGTCGTCGAACGCATACGAATACCGGACGGAATGATAGAACGGTTCGCCCAGATACCGCCGGTTGGGCGACTGCAGCAATATACTGTCCGGCACAGGTTCATATCCCTGTTTCAACGGGAAAGTGCGGTCGTAGCGCAACACGATTTCCTGTTTGCCGTATTTCAGCATGCTTCCGGCATTCAGCGGCCGTCCGGACGGCGTCACGTCGCCCGCATACACGAACGGCAGCAGCATGTCGATCGACGACCAGTCCAGCGCTTCGATGTTTTTCAGTTCGTAGACCGTCGCCATCTTCCCGTAGCGCTGTCTGTAGGCGATGATGCTGTCGATCTGCCCGTCGGACAGAAACGGCAGGCGCTTCAGCATCTCCGCCGTGACGGTGTTCAGATTATACGGATGTTCGGCCAGATACGACAGTTCCGCGTACAGCGTTTCCATCTGCTCGTCGTCATCCGTTTCTTCAGCGAGCGCCTCGACATATTCAATCCACTTTTCGACCGTACGGTTTTCCTGACCGTAAGCGCAATGCCAGGAAACAAACACGACTGTCGACCACACTGCCAGCCATCGTTTCATAATTGCAGATAATTACAGGTTAGAAAAAATACGACATCCCCAGACCCAGGCTCGCACCCAGCACGTGATGAAAAACCATGACCGCATCGATCAGGATGTCGCCCAAACGGTATCCCACACCCAGCGAAGGTATCAGAGGCAATGTGCGCACTCCAACCCTGATGCGGAAATCGTCCGTCAGAAAGCACTCCGTCCCGAGCGATGCCGCCAGCGGCGTCTCTTCGCCATGCGCGATGCCGCCGGTTATCAACACGCTGTTCATCATCTGCCAGTTCACGTTCAACTCCATCAGATAAGCGCCAAGGCGTTTGCCGTCAACGTATTCTTCATTCAGCGTAATTGACGGGAAATTAATTATCGACAACCCCGCCAACAGGTTATCAACAGGCTGAAACACCACTCCAAGATCGGTCGAGATGCGCGCGGCATCCGACTCGAAGATTCCCGACTGCAGGACGGCATACTGTATGCCGACACCCAAGGCCCATGATGCATTCAATCGCTTGCCGGCCGAAAAGCGAAACAGGCTCTCGCGATATTCGTCGTAGCCGAACGAAGCCACGTGCAGTCCGACAGGAAGCACGCGATTGGGATAACAAAGCCCGCCGCTAAGTGTGGACAGATCTTTCAGCGAATAGCGACTGTAGTAATCGGCACGCAACGAACTCTCCGTCTGTATTCCCAGCAACGACGGATTGAAAAAGGCCGAATGCGCTCCGCCGTTGCCGCCCATCCCCAGCGTACGGATGTCGGGCAATCGCAGATTGTCGGTCGCCGACGCGAAAAGGCAGTGAAACCCCATCATGAATAAAGCAACTGATAATTTTTTCATCACATTCAAGTTTCAGTTCAACAATGATATTTGGTAATACGAAGTAAAATTACTGCATTTGTTTCAATCGTGCAACAGAAATTTATTATTTTTTTCGCATTCTTCATTTCGCTGCGCTTTTCGTCGAACCCGGACAGGGATTTTTGTAATTGTTTTTACGATTATACTTTTGTAAGAAAAACGGATATGGCTTCTGGAAATATTTCGTACTTTTGTACGGTTTCAGTTCGTTCAAAATAAATAAAGTATGGAAATATTGGAAGTTACATCAAAGCAGTTCAGGGAAAAACAAAACTCTTTTTTCGAACTTGCAGACACGGGAAAGAAAATAGTAATCAGGCGCGGGCGCAAACAGGCGTATGCTTTAATGCCAGTTACCGACAGAAATGAAACGTTTACCTCCAATGAATTAGAACGAATTGACGAATCCGCTGAACAAATCAGACGCGGAGAATTTGTCAGATACACACCCGAATTGGAACAACAGTTGTTCGGAGACCATGTATGAAATAATTTTCTCTAAAAACGCCCTGCAGGACATTAAAGCATTTGTAAAATCAGGAAATGCCGTTGCTGTCAAAAAACTGCGTAAGCTCCTTGATGAATTAAAGATAAATCCACTAACAGGAACAGGCAATCCCAAACCTTTGGGATATGACCGGGCAGGTCAATGGTCGCGACGCATTACCGGCAAACATCGTCTTGTTTACTCCGTCGAACATGAAACTGTTACCGTTCATGTACTCGCTGTTGCAGGACATTATGATGATAAATGACGAAAACCATACGCTTTTCGTCGAACCCGGACAGGGATTTCGATTTTTTGATGAAGATAAACATTATTTCTTATCCGGAATGTGATGTGTCAATTGTTTTTTGAGTAGTTTTGCCGTCAATTACATACAAAACAATATGAAACGTTTTCATCTGTTTCACTTGCTGTTTGGCCTTTTGCTGTTGCCGGGCGGCGTAAGCGCCCAGTCGCCCGAAATGCAGAAACTGCCCGTCGATCCCAAAGTGCGTCACGGCAAACTGCCCAACGGGATGAGTTATTATATTCGCCACAACGAGTTGCCCCGGGAGCGGGCGGAATTTTATATCGTGCAGAACGTCGGTTCGATACAGGAGGAAGAAAACCAGCGCGGGCTGGCGCATTTTCTGGAGCACATGGCTTTCAACGGGACAAAGAATTTCCCGGACGAAACACTCGGCATACAGGAATACACCGAGCGTCTCGGCATGCGTTTCGGCGAAAACCTGAACGCCTACACCAGTCTCGACGAGACGGTCTACATGCTGATGAACGTACCCGTCACGCGCAAGGCGATTGTCGATTCGTGCCTGCTGGTGCTGCATGACTGGTCGGCGTGTCTGACGCTGGCCGATTCGATGATCGAGAAGGAACGCGGCATCATCCGCGAGGAATGGCGCACGCGCACCGACGCCCGGATGCGCCTCTGGGAACAGCAGCTGCCCGGGATGTATCCCGGCAGCCGGTATGCCAACCGCCTGCCTGTCGGGACGATCGACGTGATCAACCACTTCAGGCCCGACGAGTTGAGAGCCTATTATCACAAATGGTACCGTCCCGACCTGCAGGGACTCATCATCGTCGGCGACATAGACGTAGACGATGTGGAACGGACGGTGAAAGCCCTGTTTGCCGATATCCCCGCGCCGGAGAATCCTGCCGGACGCGAATGGGCGGCAGTTCCGGACAACGACGAACCGCTCGTTTCCATCGCGACAGACAGAGAATCCACGCAGCTGACGCTTAACCTGTACTACAAGCACGACCGGTTGCCGGACGAAATGAAGGGCACCGTTGCCGACTACGTGACCTATTACTTCAAGATGGTCATATCCGCCATCATGGACGAGCGTTTCAGCGAAATCCTTCAGCAGGCGGAGCCGCCCTTCATCATGGCTTATGCAGGCGACGGCGAATACATGATTGCCCGTACAAAAGATGCATGGACCACGGCCGCCGTCGTCAAACCCGGCGGCATCGACCGGGCGCTGGAAACGCTCGTGACGGAAACCGGACGCGTCCGGGAATTCGGCTTCACCGCGTCCGAATACGAACGTGCACGCACGAATATCCTGAAATGGATCGAATCGATCTACAACGAGCGCGACAATCAGCGAAACGAATCCTTCGCCAATGAATACGTACGTCACTTCACGGTCGGCGAATGTATCCCCGGCATCGAGATGGAATATGAGCTGATGAATCAGATGGCGCCCTCCATACCCGTCGAGGTCGTCAATCAATACGTCAGCCGGTGTATCGGCGACAGGAACATCGTCATCAGCCTGACGGGTCCCGACAACGGACGGTATCCGTCGGAAGAAGAACTGCTGGCCGCCTTTCGCGAGAAGCAGGCCCTTCCCGTCGAGGGATACGGGGAGGAGACTGCCCGCGAACCGCTGACCGGCACGCTTCCCGCGCCGGGAGAAATTGTCGGAACAAAGCGCGACCCGCTGTTCGACGCGACGGTATACACGCTCGACAACGGCGTCAGGGTCGTCCTCAAGGAAACGGCATACAGGAAGGATCAGATCATGATGCAGGCCTCCAGTCCGGGCGGAAGCACGCTGTTCGACGCGACGGAAAACAGCAACCTGAAACTGTTCAACAGCGTGGCCGGCATCGGAGGGCTGGGTCATCTCTCCTCCACGCAGCTGGTGAAGGCGCTGGCCGGCAAAAGCGTGTCGTGCAGCGTGCAGCTGACCGACAATGCCGAAAACATCAGCGGCGAAACCGTGCCGTCGGACATCCGCACGCTGTTCGAGCTGGTCCATCTCTTCTTCACCGCGCCCCGCAGCGACGACGAAGCCTACGCCTCGCTGACCGGCCGTCTGCGCGGACAGCTGGAAAACCTGCAGCTGAACCCCATGGTCGCCTTCAACGACTCGCTGACCAAAGCCGTCTACGGCGACGATCCGCTGGCCGGACGCATCGACATGGCAGACCTGGAGAAAGCACGCTACGCCCGCATCATGGAGATGTATCGCGAACGCTTTGCCGATGCATCCGACTTCACGTTCGTCTTCGTCGGCAATATTGATACCGACAGCATGATACCGATGATGAAGCAATATCTGGCCACGCTGCCGTCGCTCCGGCGGACGGAACGCGGCAATCCCGACCGCATGCCCGCGCTGCGGCAGGGCATGCACGCGATCCGCTTCGACCGCGCAATGGAAACGCCCAAGGCGACCGTCCTGACGCTTTATTCCGGACAGATGCCCTACAACATGGAGAACCTGATACTCGCCTCGATGCTGAAGCAGATTCTCGACCTCGTCTACACCGAAAAAGTACGCGAAGACGAAAGCGGCACCTATCACGTGGGAGTATCCGCCGCCGTGTCCGACTTCCCGCAGGGACGCACCGTGCTGAACATCAGTTTCGACACCGGCCCCGAACAGCTCGACCGGCTCGGCGCCATCGTCGGAAACGAACTCGACGCCATCACGCGGCACGGTCCGCGAGAGACCGACTTCCTCAAAACGCGCGACAACATGCGCAAGCGCCTCGACGAAACGCTGCAGGAAAACATCTACTGGCTGAACGTGCTTGACGGTTACTACTTCGACGGCTTCGACCGACACACCTCATACCTGGAAACGCTGAACCGCATCACGCCGGCCCGCATACGCGACTTTGCCGCCAGGCTGACCGCACAAGGCAACCGCGTGGAAGTGACGATGACGCCGAAATGACAGCACAGCGCCCGGCCGACATCCGAATCGCCGACTACGACTACGACCTGCCCCCCGCACAGATCGCCCGCTATCCGCTCCCGCAGCGCGACGCGTCCCGGCTCCTCGTATACCGCGACGGCGCCATCGGCGAAACACGCTTCGGACAGCTGGCCGACCACCTGCCCGACCGCGCGATGCTCGTCTTCAACAACACGCGCGTCATCCGCGCACGCCTCCCCTTCCGGAAAGAAACAGGCGCGCACGTAGAAATCTTCTGCCTCGAACCCGCCGAACCCGCCGACTACGCACTCGTCTTCAGCCGGACCCGGCAATGCAGCTGGCACTGTCTGATAGGCAACCTGAAGAAGTGGAAAAGCGGACCGCTGCAACTGACCGTCCCGTGCGGCCGCGACGCCATACGGCTCGTCGCCGAACGAAAAACGTCGGACGGCGACCGCCACCTCGTCACCTTCACCTGGGACCACCCCGGATGCACCTTTGCCGACATCCTCGAAGCCGCAGGCATCCTGCCCATCCCCCCCTATCTTCACCGCGAAACGGAACAGTCCGACCTGCAGACATACCAGACCGTATACGCACAAATCAAAGGCTCCGTAGCCGCGCCCACCGCCGGTCTGCACTTCACGCCCGAAACGCTGGACGCGCTGCACGAAAAAGGCTTCATCCGCGAAGAAGTCACCCTGCACGTCGGCGCGGGCACCTTCCGCCCCGTACGCACCGCCACCGTCGGCGCACACGACATGCACGCCGAACACATCTCCGTATCGCGCCGCACGATCGACCGTCTGCTCCACCACCGCGAACCCGTCATCGCCGTAGGAACCACCTCCGTACGCACGCTCGAAAGCCTCTATCACATCGGCGCGCTCCTCGCCGCGAACCCCCGTGCAGCCGACCGCCGCCAGCTGTGCGTCGAACAGTGGATGCCCTACGACAGCCATCTCCCCTCCCTCCCCCTGCACGACGCGCTCCAACACATCCTCGACCACCTGGACCGCCGGCAGACCGACCGCCTCCTCGCGCAAACGCAGCTTCTGATCGCACCCGGATACACGTTCAGGACCGTACACGGCATCATCACCAACTTTCACCAGCCCCAAAGCACCCTCCTGCTGCTCGTCTCCGCCTTCGTCCGCCACGGCGACTGGCGACGCATCTACAACTACGCCCTCGAACGCCGCTTTCGCTTCCTCAGCTACGGCGACGGATCACTCCTCCTGCGCAAATAAGAAAAAACAAAAAAACAACACCCCCAACATGGCCGAAAACATCCACATCCCCCCGCACGCCACGAAAGAAGCACGCTACCGTTCGCTTCTTCCGCAAATCGACAGTCTGACCGCGCGCGAAACAGACCCGGTCGCCAATCTCGCCAACACCGCAGCCGCGCTGATGCAGACGTTCCGCTTCCTCTGGACAGGCTTCTACCTCGCCCGGGACGGCGAACTCGTCCTCGGACCCTTCCAGGGACCCGTCGCCTGCACGCGAATCGCTTTCGGACGCGGCGTCTGCGGCACGGCATGGAAAGAACGCCGGACGATCATCGTCCCCGACGTCGCGCAGTTTCCCGGACATATCGCATGCAGCACCGATTCGAAATCCGAAATCGTCGTACCGCTGTTCGGCGGCGAACACATCCTCGGCGTGCTCGACATCGACAGCGACCGCCCGAACGACTTCGACGCGACGGATGCACTCTATCTCTCGCACCTCGCACGATCGGTTGCCGCCATGATCGGCGCCTGCAAATGAATCGCCCGTCCGCACCGTCGCGCATCACATCCCGCCTGCCGCCTTCCCCTTTTATCGCATTCGGGCGCCGTCGCCCCCTGTCGCGCCATCCGCACCCGCGGCCAGGCGCCGTCGTACCCCGCACGGCAATCCGCCTCCGCCGACAGCATGAAACATCGCCCGATTCTTTTTTTCCGCAGTACCGTTTCTTCTCATAAACAAACGAAACACAATCACAGTATACCCGTAATCAGACAAAAACATACGCCCATCCCGTCATTGCAAACGCAGTGAAGCAGTCCGGGCTATCCGCGGTATGGATTGCTTCGTGCCTCGCAATGACGACACGAATCTCTCCTTTTCGGACTGTCCCACTGACATTATAACAAAGCATATACGACGTCATTGCGAACGCAGTAAAGCAATCCAGGCTGTCCGCGGTATGGATTGCTTCGTGCCTCGCAATGACGGTGCGAATCTCTCCTTTTCGGACTATCCCGCTGACATTACAGCAAAGCATATACGTCGTCATTGCGAACGCAGTGAAGCAATTCAGGCTGTCCGCTGTATGGATTGCTTCGTGCCTCGCAATGACGGCGCGAATCTCTCCTTTTCGGTCTATCCCGCTGACATTACAGCAAAGCATATACAACGTCATTGCGAACGCAGTGAAGCAATCCAGGCTATTCAATGTATGGATTGCTTCGTGCCTCGCAATGACGGTGCGAATCTTTCCTTTTCGGCCTGTCCCGCTGATATTACAGCAAAGCATATACGACGTCATTGCGAACGCAGTGAAGCAATCCATGCTGTCCGCTGACCGGATTGCTTCGTGCCTCGCAATGACGGTGCAAATCTCGCCTTTTCAGTCTATCCCGCTGACATTATAACAAAGCATATACTTTTTACCATAACTATAAATTTGATATAAAATATGATTTTGTATTTTGCCAAAAGTATAAATCTGATATAAAGAACGATTTTGTATAATGCCAAAACCGTTTTTCGAACACAAAAATAGGTTTTGGTAAATGCCAAAACCATTTTTTGAACACAAAATACAGTTTTGGCAAAT
>JAIRYD010000210.1 GCA_031267935.1 Tannerella sp. | reverse complement strand
TTCCGGGCAAATGTCGGTGGTCGTGAACCATTTAAAAACAAACGTTTCCATGAAAAAATATTCGGTGAACTTCTCGCCGGCAGAGGATATATATTCCAAAACCTGTTCGTGCATATAATTCTGATGCCTGAAAATCCTTCGCTTAATCTCGATATTATTGATTACGATAAACTTCATTTAATCGCTTAGGTTGAACTGACGTTAATTTTCAATTTTATTCGTATTTTTGTAGCCGTATAATTTATTGTTACGGAATGATACGTTTATTGATATTGTTGTGTGGCGTGTGGCTGTCGTGCATCGAGGGAATGTACGGGCAGGAGGAGTGTCCGACGGTGGGCGCCGCGCGTATTCCGGCGCTCGTGTCGCATCTGCAGGGGCGGCGCGTCGGGCTTGCCGTCAACCGCACGTCTGTCGTCGGGGCGCAGCAGGTACATTTGCTGGATACATTGTGGTCGCTCGGCGTGCACGTGACGAAAATCTATGCGCCCGAGCACGGTTTCCGCGGCACGGAGGAGGCGGGCGCCGTCGTCGCGGACACCCGCGATGCGAAAACAGGCATTCCCGTCGTTTCGCTTTACGGAAACAGCCGCAAGCCTTCCGCCGCCCAGTTGCACGACGTGGACGTGATTGTCTTCGACATGCAGGATGTCGGGACGCGTTTCTACACCTATATCAGCACCATGCACTATCTGATGGAAGCCTGCGCTGCGGAGGGGAAAAAGTTCGTTGTCGCGGATCGACCCAACCCGAACGACTATGTCGACGGTCCGGTCAGGAGAGATGGATCCCGTTCGTTTGTGGGCATGCATCCCATTCCCGTACTGCACGGGCTGACGGTCGGCGAGCTGGCGCGGATGATTAACGGTGAAGGATGGCTGGATGCGGGAGGAAAGACTTGCGACCTGACCGTGGTCACGATCACGGGCTGGAAGCATGGCGATGTATACCGTCTGCCCGTGATTCCGTCGCCCAACCTCCCGAACGATTTGGCCGTCAGGCTTTATCCTTCACTGTGTTTCTTCGAGGGAACGAGTGTAAGCGTGGGGCGCGGGACGTATTTTCCTTTTCAGGCGCTGGGCTATCCCGACGAAAAGGCCGGCACATTTGTCTTCACGCCAGAATCACTGCCGGGCTTCGACAGCAATCCGCTGCACCGTGGCAAGCGTTGCTACGGTGTCGATCTGCGGCAGACGGCGTTCTGCGGCGGTTTGTCGCTTCGGTTCGTGATCGATTTTTACGAGCGGCTTGGACGCGACGGAAAAGCATTTTTTACCCGGCCGCAGTGGTTCGACCTGTTAGCCGGCACGGATGCCCTGCGCCGACAGATCGTCGCGGGAATGACGGAAGACGAAATTCGCGCGTCGTGGCAGGCCGAACTCGACGGGTATAAAAGCATGCGTAAAAAATATCTGCTTTACGATGACAACCGATAATATTTTTTTACATATATTTGCCGCATGAAAACGGAACGATTACATGTCTTCACTCCGATTCTCGCCGCATGTTGCCTGACGGTAGCCGGTTGGTGGGCGGTGTCGTGCAAGACGGACCGACAGTCGTCCGAACCCTCCGCACCGTATGACGAATATGCAAGCGTCGTAGATACAAGCGCCTATTTTCTGGATATTTGCGTCGATTCGCTGGATGTCAGCCACCACACGATCCATTCGGGCGAAAACCTGTCGCTCATCTTTCACCGGCTGGGATTGTCGCCTTCGCGGACGGACAGCATCATCAAGGTGGCGGGAAGCCTCCTCGATCCTAAAAAAATACGCGCCGGCAACCGGTATTACACCCTGACGATGCGCGACGAGGAAGCGCAGCCCATGTTTGTCGTTTTCGCCAAGACGCTTACCGACCATGTGGTTATTGACCTGTCGCCGCCCGTCGGTGCATATCCGTATCAAAAGGAAGTCGCGCTGCGTCAAAGCTATCTGGACGGCAGCGTCAAGTCGTCGCTCTGGACGGAAATCAGGAATCGCGGCGTCGACCCGGTACTGGCCGTCCATCTTTCCGACGTGTATGCCTGGCAGATTGATTTTTTTGCCATTCAGCCGGAAGATTCGTTTCAGGTGTTTTATACCGAAGCATTTATCGACAGTGTTACGTCGACGGGCATCCTGTCCGTCGATGGCGCTCTTTTCATTCAGGCGGGACGTCCTTACCTGGCCATTCCTTTCATGCAGGACAGTGTGCGCGAGTTTTTTGACGAGGAAGGTCAGAGCCTGCGCAAGGCGTTCCTGAAGGCGCCGCTCGATTTTTTCCGTATCACGTCGCGCTTCACTCACTCGCGCTTCCATCCCGTGCTCAAGCGCTACCGTGCGCATCACGGCGTCGACTATGCCGCGCCGACGGGTACGCCTGTCAAGACCATCGGCGACGGTCGGGTCGTAGCCCGAGGCTTCGAAAGCGGTGGCGGCGGCAACTACCTGAAAATACAGCATAACGCCACATATACGACTTCATACATGCACCTGAGCCGGTTTGCGGCCGGTACCGGTGTGGGGGCGCATGTACGGCAGGGCGAAGTGATCGGTTACGTAGGCTCCACGGGGCTGTCGACGGGGGCGCATCTCGATTTCCGTGTTTACAGAAACGGGCAGGCCATCGATCCGCTCAAGATGGAATCGCCGCCCTCGCATCCCGTCAGACCCGCGCTGAGAGACAGTTTCGAGCGGGTCAGGCTGCAATTAACGGACAGACTGCGTGCTTCGGGTGGCATGTGCGATACGGCAACTTTAAGTGTTGAATCAAATAATAATAATTAATTAATCGAAAAATGAAAACCCTGGGAAACATCCTCTGGCTTATCTTCGGCGGTCTGCTGACCGCCATCGAATACGTGTTTGCAAGTCTGATACTGATGATCACCATCATCGGCATACCGTTCGGTATACAGACGCTCAAGCTGGCAATGCTGGCGTTGTGGCCGTTCGGAAACAAAATTGTCGAAACGGGCAATTCCGGCGGCTGCCTGTCCATCCTGATGAATATCGTTTGGATTTTTATCGGCGGTATAGGGATATGCCTGACGCATTTTTTCTTTGGCCTGCTGCTGTGTATCACCATTATCGGCATACCGTTCGGCAGGCAGCACTTCAAGATGGCGGCGCTCGCACTTACCCCTTTCGGCAAGCGCGTCGTGCCGGAATGAGGAGTCAGCGCCGTGTAATCAGCACGGCTGCACAGGCTGCGATTCCTTCGCGGCGGCCGGTGAAGCCCAGTTTTTCCGTCGTGGTCGCCTTGATGGAGATCTCGTCGGGGGCGATTTGCATGGTTGCAGCCAGTGTTTGCCGCATCAGCGGGATGTGCGGATTGAGCCGGGGCTGTTCGGCCACAATGGTGGCGTCGATATTGCCCGGTTCGTATCCTGCTTCGCGCAGCAGCGTCATTGTTCGGGCGAGCAGGATTTTGCTGTCCATTCCTTCGTATTCGTCGGCGGTATCGGGAAAATGGTATCCGATGTCGCGCAGGTTGGCGGCGCCCAGCAGTGCGTCGCAGATGGCGTGAATCAACACATCGGCGTCGCTGTGTCCCGCCAGTCCGAACGGATGGTCGATGCGGATGCCGCCCAGCCACAACTCCCGGTCTGCGGCGAAAGCGTGTACGTCGTATCCGAAGCCCGTGCGGATTTTCACTGGAAGAGTTCCTTGAGTCCGTCCATGTCGAACGAGATGGAGAAGCGTAGCGTCTGGTCGAGGGGATTGCTTTGCACGGTGCTTATCAGGTATGCCGCGTCAAGTCTGAACACGTTCATTTTGAAGCCTGCGCCTACTGAAAAATACTGCCGGTTACCTTTCATGCGGTCTTCGTAGTAGTAGCCTCCGCGTATGAAGAACTGTTCGTTGTAGCTGTATTCCGCGCCCAGAGAGATGTTGATTTCCCGCAGTTCCTCGCTCATGCCGCCCGGTGCGTCGGAAAACGATTTGAACGCGCCCGAGATGGCATTCATGGAATTATACTTCTCGTTGCGTTTCGTAAAGTCGTCGTCGCTTTCGTTTTCGCCCTGCAGGGGAATGGTGGGAACCAGGTATTTGTTCAGATCCAGATAAAAGCCGAACTGGTTGTATTCGTCGACGGGGTAGAGCAGTCCGGTACCGATCTTGAGGTTGGCGGGCAGGAACTGTTGTGTGGTCCCGCCGTTGAACGAAATTTTCGTTCCGAGGTTCGAGATGTGAATGCCGCTGCTCCACAGACATTCGGCATCGCCGAGATACACGTATCGCTCCGTATATGCCGACACGTCGGCTGCGAAACCGTTGTCGGGCTGCAGTTCGTCGTCGGCCTGGGTGCCCATGTCCGAACGGATGTATCGGAGCGTGACGGCGGCCGACGCGGATTCGGACAGTTTCATGCTGTAGCTGGCATCCAGCGCCATTTCGTACGGGTTGAGCGTCATATACTGTTTGCCGCCGTATTCGTGCAGCGGCACTTCGCCCAGCGAGAAATAGCGCAGCGAGGCGCTGATTGCCGAGCGGTCGCTGCTGCCGAGCTTGTAGTATCCGGCGGCGTAGGTCAGGGCTACGTCGCTGACCAGTTTGCGCAGCCATGGCGTATATGATATCGAGGCGCCCGCCTTGCTGTACATGAATGCGTATTTGGCCGGGTTCCAGTATTGAGAGTTGATGTCGGGAAGCGTCGCCACGCCATTGTCGCCCATCGAACCGCCGCGGGCATCGGGTGCGATGGAAAGCGACGGGATGGCGGTATGCATCGGACTGAATCGTTCTACTTTATCATCCTGTGCACGGACTGACATGCAAATCATGCCTGAAGTAAGCAGCAAAAAGCTACTACGCAATATTTTGTTCATACTTATTTTGTTTTTAACTGCTTATATAAACTCATCCGTGGCGGCTTTATTGTATCCGGTCCGTTATTTTTTCGACGGGGGTGTTCCGGTGCGGA
>JAIRYD010000184.1 GCA_031267935.1 Tannerella sp. | reverse complement strand
ACCTGCTCCGCCGGAAGATACTCCAGACTTACGATCTGCTGATGCGCCTCGAGCGGCATCAGCGCATTGAGAAAACTCTTCAGCAGGTCGGGATGCTCGCCGAATATCCGCTTGAAGGGAAGGTCGTTTTTGGGGTCAAGATAACGTGCCATAATCATTCATCGTTTTTATATGCGACCCAAAGATAGGGTTTTTCTTCGTGTCGACCAAAATTATTTCCTTATTGCTCACTCGTTCGAACAGCGCCTGTGTTTCGGACGGAAAGTCTCCTGCCTGAAAATCTTCCGAACACCGTAGCTGCAAGCCCGCGCCAGTGAGAAAAGTTTTTCAGTATACTAAAGAAGTCTTTCCGTACACCAAAAAAGTTTTTCAGTATACCAAAAAGGTCTTTCAGTACACCAAAAGGGTCTTTCAGTATACCAAAAAGGTCTTTCAGTACACCCAAAAAAGGTTTTCAGTATGGGGAAAAAGGTTTCTCTGTTCCTCGCGGGACAAATCGTGTACTTCGCATTCCTAAAATCTTAATTTTACGCCCGCATTGACTACGAAGCCGTCGAGCGGCGCATATATGTCGTTGAATACGGGGCGGGAAATGTGGCCCGTGTAGATGTTTCCGAACCGTGTTTGCCGCGTGTCGGTAAAGTTTTCAAAATTGATGAAAACCGACATGTGTTCCCAGATTTTTTCGGCCATCGCGCCAAACACCCAGTAGGAGCGCCCGAAAGAACCGTCGGTCAGCTGTTGACGGCTGTTGTAGTAGGCTTCCAGTCCGGTGCGCCACCGGTCTTCGACTTCGTACATCAGGACGGCGTTGATCCGGTGTTTCGGCGTCAGCGGATTTTGATGACGTGCGCCGTCTTCGCTTACGACGGCATCGGTAAACGTATAGCCCAGAAAGAGTTTGAAGTCGTCGTATCCGATTTTCATGTTTGTTTCGGCGCCTTTGGTGTCGGTATGTCCGTCGATGTTCTGAAATTGCAGGGAGCCGTCCTGGAGGGGAATCAGCATGAGCGGACGGTTCAGATACGTATAGAAAAAGAGCTGGTTGATGCTGAACGTGATTGCGTCGGCAATCGAGGTGCGGTAGTTCACGTCGGCATTTACGCCGTAGCTGCGTTCCAGTCTGTTGATGTGGCGGTCTATCGGCAGCACGTTTCTGTACTGTATCCGTTCGCTTTCTTCGGTAAAGACCGTCGGCGTTTTGTAGCCCAGTCCGCCGCCGACGCGCGAAGTCCACCGCTGACTGATTTCGAACAGCGCCGAGATGCGCGGTAGCAGTGCAAAACCGTAATCCGCCACGTAGTCGCCCCGCAGACCCGTTTCGATACCGAGCCAGTCGGCGGCCCTGGTCATATTTTGAAGAAAAATGCCGCCGGTTGTCTGTCGGTAGTCGCGCAGCGCGGCGCCGGCGTTGTCCTGTTTCTCACTGAAATGATCCGTCCAGAGATTTGCGCCTGCGACCCATTCCGCCTTCTCGCCGGCAAATGAATAGTTTATTTCGCTGAAAGTGCCGTTCTGAAGTCCGTCGAAAAGATAGTCGGGGACGGTGATTCGACGCTGAAAACGGTTGTAGCTGTTGCGGACGTTCAAAGCGGAGCGTTCCGAAAATTTGTGTTCCAGCGAGAATTGCGTGCTGAGGCGCTCCGTTTTGTTCCGTTCGAAATAGCGGTGTTCACTGTCGCCCCGGCCTTTCAGATACTGCATGTCGCCGCCCAGACGGTTTTCGAATGTAGCGTTGACGCCGAAATCCATCCTTGTTTTCGGACTGAAATAGACGAACAGGCGCGGATTGAACGTGTAGCGTTCCACCTTGGGAATGGCGCTCAGTCCGGTTTCGGCCGGGTCGCCGGGGCGGTTTGAATTGCGGGAAGCGAACAGTGTCAGGCCTGTTTTTCTGAATTTCTGCGCATAAAACCCGCTAATGTCCAGCCCCAGGACCGAAGTGCCGTTGAGCAGGAAGCTCAATTCGCGTGCGTCGGTCGGCGTTTTCGAAATGAGATTTACCAGTCCGGCAATCGCCCCGCCGCCATAGAGCGTCGAAGTCGAACCCTTGACGATTTCCACCTGCCGGAGGTCGAGCGGCGGGATTTGCAGCAGACCCAGTCCGCTTGCCGCGCCCGAATACAGCGGCATCCCGTCTTTCAGAATCTGCGTATACCGTCCGTCCAGGCCCTGTATGCGAATGGACGCATTCGCCGAAATGGGCGAAGTCTGCTGCGTCTGGATACCCGTACTTTCGCTCAGCAGCATGCGAATGTCGCCGGGTTTCATGGTTGATTTCTCGTCCAGCTCTTCCGGCCCGACAAATTCTATTCTTGTGGGGATACTCGCAATCGTGCGCGTACTGCGGGTGGACGACACGACGATTTCGTCCAGTTCGGCGACCGCGCTTTCCATCCATACCTCCACGGTATCGCTGCCGGCCGGCGGAAACGAGAATGTCTGCCGTTTCGATTCGTAACCCAGACAGGAAAATTCGACGGTTTGCACGCCGTCGGGAATATTTTCGACGGTCACGATACCGTGCTCGTCGGATATGTTCCCGATCACAGTCCCCCTGACGATCGCCGAGGCGCCGGTCAGCACCTCCTTCGTGTCGGCATCCTTTATGACGGCCACAAATCTGTTTTGTGCCGTAACGCTGCTGCACCACATCAGTGCAGCGAATAACAGTAATGTATATGATTTCATTTTTGTTTAATTTTGAATATTGAAAAATACATCGAAACCGAAGCAGTCCCGACAATAAAAAAACGAACCGAAAAAAAACGGTCAGGCCAACCTTGGCGGTCGCCATATATTCACTCGGAAAGCCGTGAAATGCGGCTGCATGTAAGGAACGGAAATAAGGATCAGCATGGTGGGAACCGGAAAGTTCATTGTCTGAATGACAGGTTCGAAACCGTGGCACGACGCGCATGCACAGAACGGCGAGCCACAGTCCGGGCAACCGCCACCGTCGCAGTCCACATCGGACGCGCACGCCTGCAGCACGCTTTCCACGTGTCTTTCCCTGAAGGGAATAGAAACGGAAAAAACGATAACGGTCAGGAACAGTATGGCTGCAAAACGTTTCATGGCGCAAAAATACAACTTTTTTCCGGCACGACGACCAAAGTCATTGCACAACCTCTAAAAAAGCGCAGAATCTTGAATATCCCACAAAAATGGTATTGTCTACCCTGAAAAACGCCCATATCTTTACCGTCAAAAAAAATGGAATATCATTATATGTATATGGATGAAGTTATTGTTGAATCTGTTCCCCGTCCGACGTCGATATTTCCGGATGAAGGATTCATAAATAACAAATTATTAACTAAATTATAAATATCGTTTTTATGAAAAGAAAATTATTAGTAGCAGTTGGAATTGTTGCATTTGCAACAGTAGTCGCATTGAATATCAATGCGAGATTTGATCTTAATGGTTCGCAAATTGATGTGGCATTTGTAAATGCAGAAGCATTGGTTTCAGGTCAATGCACCGGAGGGGTTAATCCGTGTGCCGTAGATTGTCCATGGGAGTATTGTGGGTATTGTTCTGAATTTGGATATCTGCAGCAGTGTGATTATTGTGTTGATTGCACATCTTGATTATGAGAGAGGGACTGACCCAAAAAACTTGAGATTTTCTTGTTTTGCAATGAGAAAATGCCAAAGAGTGTATTTGGGGTCAGTTCTGTTTGCGCTAATTACGACAGGATATTTTATATTAATATTATACAAGAATGAAAAATAAGTATTTATCTTCATTTGTAATTGCATGTTTGTTTGCTGCATGTAATTATGAGAGGGATGATTTTGTGAGGAACGCAAAAGAACTGAGCGGCGAAATGATTTCTGCCGATTGTATGATTGGCCGCCCATCGGAAATTTTGTATGCCGAATCTCCCAAAATAATACTTCATGATCGTTATGAAGATAACTTGATTAGCATAATAAATATGACAGATGGCCGTTGCGCCCGTCTTTTACAGGAAGGCAATGGTCCGGAAGATATATTGCCGGGATTCAAAATATTCGTTTCGCCCGGAAATCAAATATTCGGAATTTATCAGAGCCGGATGGGAAAACTTAATCTGTATGATTTGGATGATATTACGGAAGAGAATGTTTATCCGTTAAGCAGCAAAACAAAAATCAGTATTGAAGAAGAACCGACGGCAGCCAATGTGATTCCGGTTGGCAAATACTATGTTGGAATCGGGATGTTTGAACAGGGCAGGCTCCATTTGTATGATCAGCAGGGCAAATATATTACGCATGGAGGGAAATATCCTTTCGATGGAGAAAATATGGACTCAAAATCCCGCTTCTTTGCATACCAAAGTTATCTTGCATCAAATGGCAGTGACAAATTTGTAGTCGGCAGCGCTTATGGTGATAATCTGGAATTTTATACTGTTGACGGAAACGGCGGTATTGCTTTGAAAAAAAAATACGGTACGCAGAATGTCTTTTTTTCGATTGAAAACGTAATGATAAAATTACAAGACAATTGTATGTTGGGATACAAAGGTGCGTGGGGTGGCGAAAAATATTGTTACCTGCTGTTTTCCGGGAAATCTTATGTGGAAAATAATCGCCGAACAATAGGAGGACAATATTTGTTTATATTTACATGGGACGGTCAATTTATAAAATCCTATCATGCGGACAGAGAAATTCTATCATTTTGTGCAGATGAAAAAAATGAGATTATATACGCCGTTGTACGTCATGAAGATTATGCAGTTATGCGGTTTGCATTATAGTGTGTTTCGTATTATCGGTATATCTGCTGCGATATGTTTGTCATGCGGCCAGTCCATGTCGGAGCAACAAAATTCGTTTCTCTTTCGAGGCTTGGTAAAAGGTCTTCCCGAGAATGCGTTATCGAATGTCCGGGTTTTTACAAATCACAATACAACAGGAATAAAGACGGATAAGACAGGCGCTTTTTCATTGAATGTACGAACAGGTGATACCGTTTTCGTGAAAAAGGACGGATATTCTTTTTGGTCTGCGGTAGTTGATAGCGCTTTTATTGAAAAGAACAGCCGGAGAATCCGAACTGTAAAATTGATAACGCTCACAGAAAAATTAAAAGAAGTGATTGTGGACTGTCATCTACATCCTGCATCTCAGCTGTCTTCGATGCCGGTTGATGTCAGGGACTGGGCGGTTTTTTTTGATCCTGAAGAACGGCAAATTCTTATTATCTTGTCCGAAGAAAACTATGAAAAAGGCGTTTCCCGATGGATTATGATACAAGGGAACGATACGATCAACTCCATCAATTTTTTGAGAAAAAGGGATTGGGGAATATAGAAGGGAAATGAAATAAATATGCGGAGTATCAAAGATTTATTAAAGACTATATATTTGACTCGATTGATATGGCGCCTGTTTTTATACATTGTTTTTTCATTATCACTGGCGTTATTTATACGAATGCTTTTATGTGATTTTTTTCGTGTGCCGAGTAATTCAATGGCGCCTGCTGTCATTTCCGGAGATTTCATTTTGGTTGAAAAATGGACATACGGTGCGCGAATACTTACTAGTTACAAATTCGAACGTTATCAAGACCCGCGTGTTATCCGTATGTTTGGAATAGGAAATATACACCGTGGTGATGTCGTGGTGTTTAATTATCCTTACCGTGAAAATAATGATAATATTTGCATGAATCTTAATATGCGTTTAATTAAAAGATGTGTTGGAATAGCTGGCGACAGTCTCTCAATTGTAAACGGTTGTTATCATATTTCCGAATTAACTGATACGGTTTGTTATGTTTCAAAAAAAATATCACCGTTAAATTATCGACAAGAATCTTCTTATAAGGATATTTTCCCTTATGACACGACTTTTCATTGGAATGTAACTGATTTTGGCCCTTTGCTTATTCCCGCAGCCGGTTTGTCTATATCACTGACATCTCGTAATTTTATTCTGTTCCGAAAGTTAATTGCATATGAAACTGCCGCCAAAGTGTGTATGAAAGATTCATTGGTGTATATCAACGATTCATTGGTTCAATCGTATACTTTTCGAGAAAATTGGTATTTCATGGCAGGCGACCATACTGCAAATTCACATGATTCGAGATATTTTGGTTTAATTCCGGAAAAATATATTATAGGTAAGGCATTCATTATCCTTTCATCAAAGGAAACCTATACTGGCAGAAAGCGTTGGGAAAGGATGATGAGAATGATAACTTTCATTTCAGGCAACCATGATATTTACACATTACACACAGGGTAACTTTAGGATTTTATCGGATACCGGTATGAGGCATCGGTTATAGTTTTATTTTGTGTTGCTATTTTGCCCGTCAGAGAATTTATAAGTACTCATAAAAAATAGGTTAAGGAGTTGTCCGGAAATAATTCATACAAAATTTATCGGAGGTATTTTTTAGTACGAAGCCTGTAAATGCGCGCATCCCATGTAAGCATTTTCGGGCTGAAGTACTGCGAAAAACAGACCGGTAAATGTGCTTTTACGAATCAAAAAAGCAACATGTGAATGATGAATCGTGAACACTGCCGCCGTACCGTACCTTCCCCCGGCAACCCCCAAAAGCATTTGCAGCACGAAAATTTTATTAATTTTGCGCCGGATATATCTCGCGAATCAAAAAAACGGAACAGAGATGCACGAAATGAATTTTATTTGCCGCAGCGCGCAGACGCCGGCAGAGACCGGACAAGTATTTGACGGCCTCATGAACCCTCCGACGATGCCTCTCCAGGCTCCCGGCGGCGCGAAGGAAGTGCTGCTGCATGCGTGCTGTGCGCCATGTTCGGGAGCCATCATCGAGTGCATGCTGGCAAACGGACTGTGTCCGACCGTGTTCTATTACAATCCGAACATCTACCCGTACGAAGAATATGCACGCCGGAAAGCCGAAAGCATCCGCCACGCGGCAGCGCTGCAACTGCCCTTCGTCGACGGCGATTATGACCGCGACACCTGGCAGGAGCAGATCCGCGGACTGGAAAACGAACCCGAACGCGGACGACGCTGTCTTTCGTGCTTCAGGATGCGGCTGGCGGAAACGGCACATTATGCACATGCGCACGGATTCTCCGTCTTTGCCACTACGCTGGCCTCCTCGCGCTGGAAAAACCTGCAGCAAATCACCGTAGCCGGTCAGCATGCAGCCTCGCTCCACCCCGGCCTCGTCTTCTGGACGCAGAACTGGCGACGCGGCGGATTGAGTATGCGCCGCAGCAAACTGATTCGGGAATATGGATTTTACAGCCAGCGCTATTGCGGATGCGAATACAGTCTGCGCACTTCGCCATTCAAAACTTCACACACATAACATCATGTAAACGCGCACGTTGGATAAACAGCCGACATTTTTACCCTCCATCGGGAAGGTCGATTCGCCGATAATGACTACCTTTGTATTATATTTTTCGTGAATACGAAACTGTTTCAAGCATGTTTAATGAACTAAATAAATTTTATTCGAGTATGGAAAATGAAGCATTACTGGAAATTGTAAGAAAAAAAGCACGGATATGGCTGGGGCGCGACTACGACGGCGCAACACGTGCGCAGGTGCAGGCCATGCTGGACAGCGAAGATCCGACCGAGTTGATCGAATCATTTTACAGAGATCTGGAATTTGGCACCGGCGGCCTGCGCGGCATCATGGGCGCGGGAAGCAACCGGATGAATATATATACCGTAGGCGCAGCCACGCAGGGACTGTCGAACTATCTGCTCAAAGAATTTACCGCCACGGAACGCATCAAGGTCGTCATCGGTCACGACTGCCGGAACAACAGCCGCCTGTTTGCACAGACCTGCGCCCACATCTTCTCGGCCAATGGCATCAAAGTCTATCTGTTCGAAGACCTCCGCCCGACGCCCGAAATATCGTATGCCATCCGCAAACTGGGCTGCCAGAGCGGCATCATCCTCACCGCCTCGCACAACCCGAAAGAATACAACGGCTACAAAGCCTACTGGAACGACGGCGCGCAGATGGTGGCCCCCCACGACAAAAACACGATTGCCGAAGTAAACAAAATCAGACATGCGGGAGACATACGGTTCAGAAAAAAAACCGAACTGATAGAAATCATCGGCCAGGACCTCGACCGCCAGTATATCGACGATCTGCAGACCATCATCCTCTCTCCGGATGCCATCCGCAACCACCGCGACATGAAAATCGTATACACACCCATCCACGGCACGGGCGTCCGCCTGATACCCGACGCCCTGAAAGCCTGCGGATTCACAAACATCATCCACGTACCCGAACAGGACGTGGTGAGCGGTGACTTCCCCACCGTCGCCTCGCCCAATCCGGAAGAACCTGCCGCCCTGGCCCTGGCCGTAGAAAAAGCCCGGGAAACAGACGCCGAACTGGTACTGGCATCCGACCCCGACGCCGACCGCGTGGGCGTAGCCGTAAAAAACGATGCCGGAGAATGGACCCTCATCAACGGACACCAGATCGCCATGCTGCTGACATACTATCTGATTGCCGGATGGAAAGAATCGGGCAAACTGCAGGGCAGGGAATACATCGTCAAAACCATCGTGACAACCGAAACGATCCGCGCAATAGCCGACCGCAACGGCGTGGAAATATACGACGTCTACACCGGATTCAAATGGATCGCCGACGTGATGCGCCGCCACGAAGGCCGTAAAACCTTCATCGGCGGAGGCGAAGAAAGCTACGGCTTCCTCTGCGAAGATTTCGTGCGCGACAAGGATGCCGTTTCCGCCTGCTGCATGCTGGCCGAAATGACGGCATGGGCGAAAGACAGAGGACTGTCACCCTATAAACTCCTGCAACAGATATATCTGGAATACGGATATTCAAAAGAAACAAGCATCTCCGTCGTAAAAAAAGGCAAAAGCGGCGCAGAAGAAATAGAGGCCATGATGAAGCAGTATCGCGAAAATCCGCTGAAAGAAATCGCCGGCTCCAAAGTGACGATGCTCTACGATTATGCATCACTGAAGGGACGCAGTTTCTGCGACGGCGAAACATTTTCGCTCAATATGCCCACAACGTCCAATGTCCTGCAATACTGCACGAACGACGGCACGAAAGTATCCATCCGCCCCTCGGGAACAGAACCGAAAATCAAGTTCTACTGCGAAGTGCATATCGACGTCAAAAAAGCGGACGATCTCGAAGCAGCCGAACGGACAGCCTCGGACAAGATACAACAGATCAGGACTTCGCTGGGAATATGAAACAAAAAAGACGAGCTTTGCGCTCGTCTTCCCGTTGTTCTACCAGGGCTCGAACCTGGAATTTCAGGTCCAGAATCTGACGTGTTACCATTACACCATAGAACAATTCCGTTTGCGCCGCAAAGGTACGCCTATTTTCATTTTCGTCCAAATATTTTGCCCGAATTTGTACGGTTTTTTTTTCGGAGTGAGAAATAAGGCGAAAGTTTGCATTGATTCTAAATAAAATAATCTATATTTGTGCGCTCGGAAAAGGAATGTAAAAATATGGATCAAACAAAAACCCTTGTAGAAGCCGTAGTAAAAGGTTTGCAGGAAAAAAAGGGAAAAAAAATAGTAACGGTTGATTTAAGCCTGCTTGCAGGCGCAATTTGTGAGTATATGATTGTTTGCGAAGGAAACAGCCTCACGCAACTGTCGGCGCTTACCGATTCGGTATGGGACATTGTGCGCAGAGATGCCGGCGAGAAACCGCTGTCTGTCGACGGCGACCGCAATGCCACATGGATCGGGATGGATTATGGCACGGTGATTGTTCATATTTTCATGCCCGACCGGCGTTCGTTTTACAACATCGAAAACCTCTGGGCCGATTCAAAAATCACGGAAATTTTGGATAATGAATAAATTATTAAATCAAAACGTAATATGAACGAACATAACGACAACATGCCCCCGAAAAACGGCAAACCGAAATTTCGCTTCAATGCGTACTGGATATACGGATTGCTGTTTCTGGGACTGATGAGCATTTTCATGATAAACGATTTCGATGCCACCAAAGAACTGGGCTGGACGGAATTTCGCACGCTGGCACAGGAAGACGTGTTCGAAAACATCGTAGTATACAACAAAAAGAACCTGCTCGAAGCCACCGTCCACAGCAGCAAAAAAGCAATGGTCTTCGACAGCAACGACATCCGGAAAGGCATCAATTCCAAAGTTGTAGTCAAAATACCTTCGCCGGACATCTTTTCCGATTTCTACGACAAAGCCGTCCAGGATTACCAGATCAAGACAAAAGTCAGTTTCAAGGAAGGCGACAGCACATTCTGGAACATCATTTATTCGCTGGCGCCCTTCATCTTCATCATCCTCATCTCTATTTTCATTATGCGGCGCATGACGGGCGGAGGCAATGCCGGCGGCGTTTTCAACGTCGGCAAATCGAAAGCGCAACTGTTCGACAAGGATTCGCATACGAAAGTCACTTTCAAGGATGTAGCAGGATTGGCCGAAGCCAAGCAGGAAGTAGAAGAAATCGTTTCGTTCCTGAAAAATCCGAACAAATACACCGAACTGGGCGGCAAAATTCCCAAGGGCGCATTGCTGGTTGGCCCGCCCGGAACGGGCAAGACGTTGCTGGCCAAAGCCGTGGCAGGAGAAGCCAATGTACCGTTTTTCTCCCTGTCGGGTTCCGATTTTGTAGAAATGTTCGTTGGCGTGGGCGCGTCGCGCGTACGCGACCTGTTCCGGCAGGCAAAGGAAAAGGCGCCATGCATTGTCTTCATCGACGAAATTGACGCCGTCGGGCGGGCGCGCGGACGAAATGTAAACATAAACAGTAACGACGAACGCGAAAACACGCTCAACCAGTTGCTTACCGAGATGGACGGTTTTGCGTCGAACAGCGGCGTCATTATCCTGGCGGCGACAAACCGTGCGGATGTGCTGGACAAGGCGCTGCTGCGCGCCGGACGGTTCGACCGGCAGATACATGTCGAGTTGCCCGACCTGAACGAGCGGAAAGAAATTTTCGGCGTCCATCTGCGCCCCATCAAAAGCGACGTGTCGGTCGATACCGACTTTCTGGCACGCCAGACGCCCGGCTTTTCGGGCGCCGACATTGCCAATGTCTGCAACGAAGCCGCGCTGATAGCCGCCCGCAACGGAAAGAGTCACGTGCAGAAAGACGATTTCATGAATGCCGTAGACCGTATTGTGGGCGGTCTGGAGAAACGTTCGCGCATCACGACGGTCAGGGAACGGAAAATGATTGCCTGTCATGAGGCAGGACATGCGTCGCTCAGCTGGCTGCTGGAACATGCCAATCCGCTGGTGAAGGTGACCATCGTCCCGCGCGGCAAAGCGCTCGGTGCAGCATGGTACCTGCCCGAAGAGCGGCAGATCACGATGCGCGAACAACTGCTTGACGAGATATGCGCCACGCTGGGCGGACGCGCAGCCGAAGAAGTGTTCCTCGGTGAAATATCTACGGGCGCATCCAACGATCTCGAACGCGTGACGAAACAGGCCTATGCCATGGTCGTCTATTTCGGGATGAGTGACAAATTGCGAAACCTGAACTATTACGATTCGAGCGGTCAGGACTGGGGAGGCTTCACGAAGCCCTACAGCGAAGAAACCGCAAAAGTGATCGACGAGGAAGTGAAAAACATCGTCAATGCGCAGTACGAACGCGCCAAATCCATCCTTGTGGAATATACCGAAAAGCATAACCTGCTGGCAGAAAAACTGCTGGAATCCGAAGTGATCTATTCGGAAGACATGGAACACATTTTCGGCAAGCGCCAATGGGTTTCCCGTTCGCAGGAGATTATGGAGCAGAAAAATGCCGTAGAATCTCAACAGAGTTAACCGACGCTTAATCCGAAAAGTCTTGAAAGATATCTCTATACGGTCACTAACGGGAATTATATGCGTGCTGGCAATCAGCGGGTCGATTTATTTTCATCCGTATGCTTTCCTGTCGCTCTTTACCGTGATTACCGGGCTTGGACTGTGGGAATTTCATACGTTTACGGGGTATCGCAAAATGCGGCTGCTCGGCATGTTCGGCGGCATGTATCTCTTTGTCGCCTCGTTTCTTTATGCAGCCGGACACGCCGGGAGCGTCATTTTCCTGCCCTACATACTGCTGCTGCAACTGATACTGTTGCGCGTGCTGTATCTCAAAACGAAGAATCCCGTCGGCGAATGGGCCTTTACGCTGTTCGCGCAGCTGTATTGTGCCGGCTTCCTTTCACTGCTGAATTTCATTGTCTTCGATTCGCATACATCCGAATATTCACCATATTATGCGCTGCTGGTTTTTGTTTTCGTATGGTTGAACGATACCAGCGCCTATCTGATCGGGACGCTGTTTGGCCGGCACAAGATGTTTGCGCGCATTTCGCCCCTCAAGTCGTGGGAAGGTTTTGCGGGCGGTTTCATCGTGACGCTGGCGGTTTCACTGCTTCCGGCGCGAATGTTTCCCGACCTGATGGCAGCGTACCACTGGCCTGTTCTGGCAATGATTGTCGTCCTGTTTGCAACATGGGGAGATCTGGTCGAATCGCTGATGAAGCGCAACTTTCACGTGAAAGATTCCGGGACACTGCTACCCGGACATGGCGGCATACTGGACCGTATGGACAGCGTCATTATGGCTGTCCCGGTCGTATACATATATATAGAGTGCTTCATTCGAAATTGAACGTGAGAACAATCATCCTCGACGTCGCTCGCGAAAAAGCCTGCGCATACTTGCGGTCCGGTTCGTGAATCAGGTCTCTCCGGTCTTTTTCCAGCACATCCGCCAGCCCGAAACAGAATTTTATTTCCGGGCAGAACTTGAAATACGGCAGGTACATATCGCAACCGAATCCGACTTCGACGCCGTAGTCCAGCCCTTTCAACAATAACGGATTGCCTTTCTTGCGTCCGACATCGAGCGCCGCAAATACTCCGCCGAGCATATAGGGACGGAAATTGTTGAGGCGGAAAGCCGAATATTTAACATCCAGCGGAAACGAAATATAATTGGAGCGGACGGAAGTCAGGAACTCCTCGTCCGAATTTTGCCTTATGAAGGTGAAATCTTTGTTGCCGAAATGAACGGTCGGCGTGAGGCGCAAATTGATGTACGGATTGACGGCCATATCGCCGATCACTCCCACGCTGAAGCCCGGAGAATATCCCGGAATCTCGGCAAACCACACTTCGCCGTCGGGCGTGACCGCGCCGCTGTGGACAAGGATCAAATCCTGTGTATGAAAACCGATGTGAAACCCGAGGTGGTAGCGTTTCATATCGGCATACGGTTGATTTCTGGGCCGCTGCCTTTGCGCCAGCAAACCCGGCACGGCGATGCCGCATATATACAATATCAATATGAATCGTCTCAATTTCATGTTTTTTTATGAGAATATAACGGACGATAAAAAGAGATATTGCCAAAAAGCAGTGATAAAAATGGCATTGAATTTTTTTATATGCAAATAATAGTTTATTTTTGCAACGTATTAATTCTAAATATTGAAAAAAATGGCTTACGTAATTAGTGAAGATTGTATTGCTTGTGGTACCTGTATTGATGAATGTCCGGTAGGAGCTATTTCCGAAGGCGACATTTATCATATTGACCCCGAAATGTGTACGGACTGCGGCACATGCGCGGATGCATGTCCGACCGAGGCAATACATCCGGCTTGATGGCAAAGTCCGGATCAATGAATCTCGAAACGCGGAGAACAGATTCTGTTCTCTGCGTTTTTTTTGCCGCACGCGCCGCAGACCTGTGTTCCGGCGGGATGCGTCCGTGTGCGACGCGGCGGAGGCATGCGTCTGAACGGATGAATGACAGGAGTATATAAATATGTCGCATTTTTTTTACGGAAGGGAGATTTCATTTTAATACGATTATCGTATATTTGTACAATAATTTCAAACGAAAATATCATTTAACAACTAAATATGTATGTATATGAAAAATTATTTTGGATTGATCGTGTTGTCCCTTCTGCTGGGACAGTTGACGGGATGTGCGGATAAGCAGAGTTATGAATATCCGTTTCAAAATCCCGATCTGACGGTGGCCGAACGGGCTGCCGATCTGGTTTCGCGGCTTACGCTGGAAGAAAAAGTGGCGCAGATGCTGAACGCTACCCCCGCCATCGAGCGGCTGGACATCCCGCCATACGACTGGTGGAACGAATGTCTGCACGGTGTGGGGCGGACGGAATATCCGGTGACGGTATATCCTCAGGCCATCGGCATGGCTGCCGGCTGGGACAGCGAAGCGATGCGCGTCATGGCCGACTACACGGCTGAAGAAGGGCGTGCCATCTACAACATCTCTTCGGCCAAAGGCGATTACAGAATCTATCACGGCCTGACCTACTGGACGCCGAACATCAACATCTTTCGTGATCCGCGCTGGGGACGCGGCCAGGAAACGTATGGCGAAGACCCGTTCCTGACGGGTAGCCTGGGCAGTCATTTCGTGCTCGGACTGCAGGGCGACAATCCGGACTATCTCAAGGCGGCAGCCTGCGCCAAGCATTTTGCCGTGCACAGCGGTCCGGAGCCGAGCCGGCACGTGTTCAATGCGACTGCCACATCGTACGACCTGTGGGATACCTACCTGCCTGCTTTCCGTATGCTGGTGGAAGATGCGCAGGTGGCGGGCGTGATGTGCGCCTACAATGCTTTCGAAGGACAACCCTGCTGCGGAAGCGACAAACTGATGATCGACATCCTGCGCAACGACTGGGGATTCACCGGATATGTCACCTCGGACTGCGGCGCGATCAACGATTTCTACAACGGACACAAGACCCATCCCGACGCCCCGTCGGCTGCTGCCGATGCCGTATATCACGGGACGGACGTCGACTGCGGCAACGAAGCATACCGGGGCCTGGTCAAAGCTGTGGAAGACAAGCTGATTACGGAAGAGCAGATAGATGTTTCGCTCAGACGTCTGTTCGAGATCCGCTTCCGTCTGGGTATGTTCGACCCGGCGGACAGAGTACCTTATTCGGACATTGATTCGACGGCGCTCGGCAGGGACACGCACCGGGCGCATGCGCTGAAAATGGCACAGCAGTCCATCGTCATGCTGAAAAACAACGACGTCCTGCCGCTGAAGAAAGAAACGCTGAAAAAAGTCGCCATCGTCGGGCCAAATGCCGACAACCCCGAAGTGCAGCTGGGCAACTACAACGGTTTCCCCGTGAAAATACATACACCGCTGGAAAGCCTGAAAGCGAAACTGCCGGGCGTAGAAATCTTTTACGAAAAAGGATGCAACCATGCCAGTTACGACATGCTGACGGATCTGCAGCTTGAAAACCTCGTGGCAGACGAAGGCTTCTCGGTCGCATTTTTCAACAACCCCAACCTCGAAGGCGACCCGGTATACACCGGTTTTTCGAAAACCATCAATTTCCGCTCGTCGGCCAGACAGCCGGTCATGCCGGGCGTGAATACCGAGGAATATTCATCGCGCTTCGAGGGTGTGTTCGGAGCGCCCGTCACGGGCGAAATCGAACTGCACGTCAGCTACGACGACGGCTATCGCCTGTACGTCAACGACCGCCTGCTGTCCGAAGCATGGACCACGAACGGCCGCGGCGCAGACGTGTACAACAAACTGGCCGTAATCGCCGGCCAGAAGTACCGCATCCGTCTGGAACATGTCCAGCATCAGCGCGGTGCACGCATTAGCCTCACCGCCATCCGGCGCACATATACCGACAGCCGCATGACGGCCGAAAGAGTGAAGGATGCCGATGTAATCATCTTTGCCGGAGGCATATCACCGCGTCTCGAAGGCGAAGAAATGCGAGTGGAAGACGCTGGCTTCCTCGGCGGCGACCGCACGACGATCCTCCTGCCCAAGGTGCAGACGGAAATGTTGCAGGCGCTGAAAGCTACAGGCAAGCCGGTCGTGTTCGTCATGATGACCGGCAGCGCGATTGCCATACCCTGGGAGGCGAAAAATCTCGACGCCATCATCAACGCCTGGTACGGAGGCGAATATGCCGGAACGGCCATTGCCGACGTACTGCTTGGCGACTGTAATCCGTCGGGACACCTGCCCGTCACGTTCTATGCAAACGACAGCGACCTGCCCGATTTCGAAGACTATTCCATGGCCGGCCGCACCTATAAATACTTTGGAGGGAAAACGCTGTATCCGTTCGGCTACGGGCTGAGCTACACCCGTTTCACCTGCGAATGGGCAGAACAGCCTCTCGGCGAATACCGGACGGACGGGACCATCAGTTGCGCGGTCAATATCCGCAACACGGGCGAGCGCGACGGCGATGCGGTCACGCAGCTCTACATCCGCTATCCCAACGGCAAAAACCTGCCGCTGAAAGAACTGCGCGCATTCGAACGGACAGCGCTGGCAAAAGGAGCCTCGCACCTCATGCGCGTATCCATCCCCGTGGAACAGCTGGCCAAGTGGGACGATGCAGCAGGCCGGACGATCGTTCACTCCGGCACGTATACCATCTACGCCGGAAATCATTCGGATGACGAAGCCGCTGTCGCTACATTCGACATAAAAGACTGACGCGCACTGCCGCAAAGAAGCAGCCCGGCCGCGCGCGGCGTGCGCCGGGCTGCTTTAATTACGTAAATGTCACAGGATGGAACAGTCGCGCCGGAAAGAAACGCCCGACGACGTTGACCTTCTCCGACTTATCGGAGAAGACGACCGAAAAGCATTCAGATACCTGTTTGACTGCTTCTTCGCTCCGCTGTGCCGTTTTGCATGCGTGTATTTGAACAACCGCCAGACGGCCGAAGAGATTGTACTCGACGTCTTTGCCACCATCTGGGAGAAAAGGCGCGGACTGCAGATCGACGTTTCGTGGAAAGCCTATCTCTTCCGCGCCGTCCGTAACCGGGCGCTGAACCATATCCGCGACAGCGAACGATTCATCGCCGTATCCGACTGGTCGCTGTACGACCGGACCGAAACAGACAATCCGCTCGAACTGAAAGAACTGGAAAGCCTCATACGCGAAGCCGTCTGCACGCTTCCCGACCGTTGCGGCGAGATATTCCGCAAAAGTCGCTTCGAGCATGCCGGCAACAGAGAAATTGCCGCGGAGCTGAACATCTCCGTCAAATACGTGGAAGCACAGATCACGAAAGCGCTGAAACTGATCAGAAAATATCTCGGCGATTCGGGAGCGCTGTGAGCTTCCGGACTCATGCCGCATCCAGCCCTCCCTTTTCCGCATCTGGGCGGTTAATTCTTTTTTTTGAGGCGCTATTTCTCTTTGGAAACCTGAGTTCGACCTAAGAATCACAATAAATGCCTGAAGATGAACGGTCGCTTGCCCGGAGGGCATTCATATCAATGGAAAACGTCACGGCATCTCCCCCCCTTTCCCCATCAGAGGATACACAATGAAACGGATGAAACCTCCACGAGGTTTTGATGTGGAGAGGCCACCTTGTTTTCTATTGATATGCAAGTCCTCACGGACTATGCTTATATCGAACTCAGGTTCCGTACCTTACGGCACGGGGATGGACGGGCATCCGGCGTTTTCTACCGACATACCGTATCTGACGGCACGGGATATGAACGTCGCCGGAAATGTTTCCGCCTGCATTTATGAATCCTGAGTTCGGGATAAGAAATGATCCGAATACCTGTGAATCGGACGTTCATTGCCCGCAGGGCATTCATATCAATAACTGATGTTACGCACTGCAGCAAATTCCATGCCGGCAAACCCGAGTCCGAAGGACGTGATTTCCATAACCGCAGGTCGGCGACCTGCGGCGAAAGACCCGAACATACTCCTGCTGCCTGAAAGGCAGGACGGTTTCCGTATCGACAATAACGTCCTGCCTTATCAGGCAGCGAACCGCCGGCTGCCATCCCTTCCGCAGGCTGCGCTTTGCTTGCCTGCGGTTATGAAAATAACGCCCTTCGGGCGTGCCGTCCTGCCGGTGTCCGGTGCAGTGGATGCGTAACATGAGTCAATAGAAAGCAATCGCCGTCTCCGCCGCAACCCCGTCAGGGATTGAACACCTGCGGCGTTCTTTTTATGTACGTGAACCGTTTTCTATTGATATGAAAGCCCTGACGGGCTTATCCTTATCCCGAACTCAGGTTATGAACGATGAACGGCGCTGTTCGGCA
>JAIRYD010000144.1 GCA_031267935.1 Tannerella sp. | reverse complement strand
GCGATTTTCTCCTTCTTGCTTAAGCAAGACGCTACTTTCCGCGCGATTTCTTCCTTCTTGCTTAAGCAAGACGCTACTTTCCGCGTGATTTCTTCCTTCGTGTAAATGCGGTTGACCGTCCCGATTGCTTCGTTCCCTGCCGCGACGGATGCACCGCCGCGTCGCCGGAATGCGACATGCCGCAACACGGCAGCCGGCATTGCGAATGCGGCGCAGTGGCGCGGACTTTCGAGTCTGTCGTGTTGTCCGTGATATTTCATCGATTGTGCTTGCAGGTACGACGTCATGCGAATATATATTTGCGCCTGCTAAGTTATATTTTTTCTTCGGGAACCTCTGAAAACCCCGACTTCCGCGTTACGCTTCGTCGCTAAAATGCTCGTTTACGACAGATAAACTCCGCTTTTAGCTCCTCGCAAGCCTTGAATTCGGAGTTTTTAGAAGTTTCCCTTTGAAAATGACGAAAAACATTTCAAATTATTTATTAATTCCTGTTACGCATCCACTGCGCCGGACACCGGCAGGACGGCTCGCCCGAAGGGCGTGATTTTCATAACCGCAGGTAAGCAAAGCGCAGCCTGCGGAAGGTATGGCAGCCGGCGGTTCGCTGCCTGACAAGGCAGGACGTCGCTGTCGATACGGAAACGGTCCTGCCTTTCAGGCAGCAGCAGTATGTGCGGGTCTTTCGCCGCAGGTCACCGACCTGCGGTTATGGAAATCACGTCCTTCGGACTTGGGCTTTCCGGCATGGAATTTGTGGCAGGGCGTAACATCAGTTATTAATTCCTGTCTTTATATTCGACGCAGGGGCGAACACGCAGGTGTGTTCAAGCATGATTGGCTATACTTCACGCGGTCTAAAATTGTGAGTTTAACTATGAACGATAAACGATAAACGATGAACTATGACCGGATTCATCGTTCATCGTTCATCGTTCATCATTCACAAAACCATGCCGCGCACAGTATAATTCTTTTTTTTAAAGTACTATTTCTCTTTAAATCTGAGTTCGGGATAAGAAATGATCCGAACACCTGTGAACCGGACGTTCGTTGCCCGCAGGGCATTCATATCAATAGAAAACAATCGCCGTTTCCGCCGCAACCCCGTCAGGGGTTGAACACCTGCGGCGTTCTTATTATCGGCAACCGTTTTCTATTGATATGTATGCAAGCCCTCACGGGCTTATCCTTATCCCGAACTCAGGTTACGAAAAACATCGCTCACAGTTCATCGCTCATCGTTCATAGTTCATCGTTAGTACTGCCCTCTCTCCTATTTCGCCACTTTCTCAAGCCACTTGACCATCGAAAGCATCACGATCATGGACAGTCCGCAAGCGGCGGCAAATACCAGCCAGCAAGTCCACAGCGGCACGGAAGTGTAGAGTATTCCACCGATGAACAGCAGTATATTGCCGATAGCCGTAGCCGCCAGCCAGCAGCCTTGCATCAATCCCTGCAAATGCGGCGGCGCCACTTTGGATACGAACGACAGACCCAGCGGCGAAATAAACAATTCAGCTACCGTCAGGACAAAATACATGCCCAGCATCACCCAGGGCGTGATCCGCATGGCGTTCAACGCCTCCGAAGACATGCCCGACAAGGCCTCTTTTGCCGGCAGCGCAATCGAGCATGTCAGCAGGAATACGTATGCCAGCGCGGCGATACCCATGCCGATGCCGATTTTTCGAGGCGTGGAAGGCTCTTTCCCTTTTGCCCTTAACGAACCGAACAACCACATGATCACGGGTGTAAGCAGGACGACAAAGAAAGGATTGACGCTCTGGAACAGTTCCGCACCCTTGAGGGTCGTGATGCCTATGTTTATATTGATGATATCCAGGTTGATATAATCGCGGGCAAAATAAGTCAGCGAATAACCGTTCTGATGGAACGAAAACCAGAAAAAGATGACGATCCCGAATACCGCGAACAGCGCCCAGATACGCTGCTTGATTTCCGCCGCACTCATCCTGATCTCTTCTTTGCTCGCTTTCACGGTATTATCGGCATTCTTCTGTGCCGGATCGGGAAATGTCTTCCTGTTGAACAGGTATATGACAATCGAAATGATCATCGCGCAGATGGCTGCCATGAACGCATACTGAAATCCACGGTTGAAAACATCCAGATATTGATTGCAGAAAACGGTCAGATCGGCATTCGCGCTGCCACTGAGGACGACTTCCTGCGCATATTTCTGCAGGTTTTCCATGCTGGTCGCATCCAGTGCGCTGCCCTGTTCGACGTATCTGTGACACAGCTCCGGCAATGCGGCATTGTAGTCAAAATCGTTGACTTTCAGCCACCAGTTCCTTAATCCTACAGCTATGAACGGGGCGAAAAATCCGCCTACGTTGATAAACATATAAAAAATCTGGAAACCGGCGTCCCGATACTTCGCATACTGCCGGTTGTCGTACATCTGTCCGACCAGCGCCTGCAAGTTGCCCTTGAACAGTCCGTTGCCGAAGGCGATGACAAACAGTCCGATACAGGTAAGCGTCAGGTACAGCGGCAGATTCGGGACAGGCGTCGGCGTCGGTACCGAGATGATCAGGTAGCCGACGGCCATCAGGATGATTCCCGTCAGGATAGTTCCTTTGTAATTTCTTGTTTTATCGGCAATGAAACCTCCAACAAGCGCCAGGATGTATGTCGAAGCGTAAAATACCGAATAAATGTATCCGGTGGTCGTTTCGTTCAGACCGAATTTGGACGAGATGAACAATGTCAGAATTGCCATCATAATATAAAAGCCAAAGCGTTCGCCCATGTTGGACAACGCTGCGCCAAGTAAACCTTTAGGATGATTTTTAAACATGTTTTGTGATTTTATGTGTGTTTATTGATTTGAAATTCAATTATTCGGTGGTATTAATCATTGTATAATCTGCCTCAACGCTCCCGTTTCCGGATAAAAGAGCACTTTCACGGGTTTCTTCCTGTCTTCGAACATCACGGGCGCCAGTATTTCATACGTGCCGAATTGCACAATCTGCACTTCGCCTTTGAAAAGCACGTCCCGCTCCGTTTTTATTTCGACGGCGGCCTTGCCGGGGACATTATATACAATTCCTTTCATTTTTGCTTTCTTCTCCACTTCCTTCGGCGTCAGTTCAGGCGCTTTTTCGATGGCTGTCAGATTCATGTATACAGGCGCCCCGCCCAGATCGTCGGCATCCAGAAGACCCTGTTTCTGCGAAAAACGAAACAGCACTTCGTTTTCCAGATCGTCTTGCGGAACGATGTTGACGTCGTAGTAGAACGTTTCGGTCGTGCGCGTGCCGGTGAAAAGGGCGGTCAACGCTTTCTCCTGATCTTCCAGTTGTTTGATTACGATCTTCATGGCTTCACCGTCGGGCGGCAGGTTGTCGGCGTCGCCCGTCAGGATGTCCATTTTGCTTTCGCGGATATGATAAATCTGTTTGGCTGCCACTTCGGCCTGCCGCGCCAGCGAACCGGCCATCAACAGTTCTTCCGTGAATACGGCCGTGGCATTGCCGGCCGGCGCATCCTGCACTTCCGTCGCGGGCTTGTGGTCCGGCGGTGCGGGTGGAGGCGTGTAATCGGTATTGATGGAACAGAGCATGCCGTCTTCCGTCAAGTATACATAGGGTGCAACCGTGCCGGTCTTGAACTCAACCGTATATGAATTGTTCGTGTCGGGAATGCCTTTGTTTTCCAGCGTCACCTTGCCCGGTTTGTACAATACGGCATCCTCGGTCACCGCGTCTTTTACACCCAGATATTTCTCGGCATACCGGTAATACGGTCCTGCCTTGTGCACTTCCTTTATCACTTCCGTATTGATAATAAGCGAGGTGACCGGCAGCATATACGTTACGCCATAACCGCTCGCCTTGGTGGCAATTTTCTTTTCGACCCGCGTCTGCGACATTAACAGCGTTGGGCTGTATAATATACACATTATAAGAAAAATATGTTTCATCTCAATGATCTGTATCTAAAATGACTGCACAAAACTAATCATTTATTTCAAAAACGGCAAGCGCTCCGAAGAAGTTTCTTGGCTTTCGATGAAAAAAAATCGTATCTTTGTTCCGGAAAAATAGAAACGCTTATGGAAAACAATCAGAAAAACAATGAGATTCAGGTAGAACTGTCTGAAAGCATGGCGCAGGGCACGTATGCCAATCTGGCCATTATCGCCCATTCAAGTTCCGAGTTTATTCTCGACTTTATCCGTGTGGTACCGGGCATGCCGAAGGCGCAGGTGAAAAGCCGCGTAATCCTTACGCCCGATAATGCCAGACGCCTGCTCCTGGCCCTGCAGGACAATATCCGCAAATTCGACGAGCTTACGCGCAACGGCAAGACGGTTTCGTTCGACGGCAATCTCATCCCGCCCATCAGCGGTATCCCCGGCGAAGCCTGAACGGTTTGTGACAATCCCTTTGTCTTCCGGATTGTGTAGCCTCTCGCCTCACTTTCCTTCCAGGATTTTCATCAGAACCGCCTGCGCCGCAATTTCGCGATTGGCCGCCTCGGGTATGACGATGCTCTGCGGACTTTCGATCACTTCGTCGGTCACAATCATGTTGCGGCGGACGGGCAGGCAGTGCATGAACCACGCATTGTCCGTCAACGCCATTTTTTCGCGGTCTACCGTCCACGCACGGTCGGTACTGATGATCTTGCCGTAGTTCGGATCGGTGTATGCGGCCCAGTTCTTTGCATACACAAACTCGGCGCCTTCAAATGCCTTGCGCGGGTCATATTCCACGCGGGCTTTTCCGACGAAAGACGGATCTAATTCATATCCTTCCGGATGCGTGATCACCAATTCGTATCCGGCGGCATTTATCCATTCCGCAAAACTGTTCGGCACGGCCTGCGGCAGCGCGCGCGGATGAGGCGCCCACGTCATGACCACTTTCGGGCGTGCCGTCCGTTTGTATTCCTCGATCGTAATCAGGTCGGCATAGCTTTGCAGCGGATGGCGGATCGCCGCCTCCATGCTGAACACCGGTCGGCCTGAATATCGGATAAACTGGTTCAGTACCTTCTCGGTATAATCGTCTTCCTTGCTCTCGAAACGGGCGAATGAACGTACACCGATGACGTCGCAATAGCATCCCATCACGGGGATGGCTTCCAGCAGATGTTCGGGTTTGTCGCCGTCCATGACGACGCCCCGTTCGGTTTCGAGTTGCCATGCGCCCTGATTCACATCCAGTACGATGGTGTTCATTCCCAAGTTCATGGCCGCTTTCTGTGTGCTCAGGCGCGTACGCAGGCTCGAATTGAAGAATATCATCAGCAGGGTTTTGTTTTTCCCCAGCGCCGCATAGCGAAAACGGTCATTCTTGATTTCCAGGGCGTCGCGTATGGCCTGTTTCAGGTCTCCGATATCCTGTACACATGTGAAATGTTTCATTGTTTTTTTGTTTAAATTGTGATTAATCAGTTTCTTATTTGTCCATTCCCTTCGATGACATATTTATATGTGGTAAGTTCCGGCAGCGCCATGGGGCCGCGGGCGTGCAATTTCTGCGTGCTGATGCCGATTTCCGCGCCG
>JAIRYD010000117.1 GCA_031267935.1 Tannerella sp. | reverse complement strand
GTTCATATCCCGTGCCGTCAGGTACGGCATGTCGGTAGAAAACGCCGGATGCCCGTCCTGCCCCGTGCCGTAAGGTACGGAATGTGGCGAGAACTATGAACTATGAGCGGATTTATCGTTTATCGTTCATCGTTCATCGTTCATCGTTCATCGTTAAGTCACTTCTACCGGCATTTTGTCCCCGACGGGACAGAGAACCCTTTACATGTGATTCATTTCACGTGACTAAACTCCCGATTTCATCCCGCGTGAAGTATAATTTTTCTTCCGGTACGGATTAAACCTTTGCGTCCCGGGCGCGTCTGTATTCTCGACGTGGCAGTTTTTTTCGAGTTCAAAACAAAGTGTAAAGAGGTGTTATGACAAAACAGGTCAAATGGATTCTTGCAGGGGTTATTCTGCTGTTTGTTGCCGGGATGATTGCCTATCCCGGCGTGAAGCGGCATTTCCGGACGGACGACGCGGCGGAAGTGGTTCCCAGCGGCGCGAGGCAGTTACGGCGGATGCTGAACATCAACGCGATGGTGATGGAAACACAGACGCTGACGGACAAGACGATTACGACGGCGGACATCATCCCGGACGAAGAGGTGAATCTTTCGTTCGAGACGTCGGGCAAGATCGTGGAGATATTTTTTCGCGAAGGCTCGCATGTACTCAAAGGCGAACTGCTGGCGAAAATCAACGACCAGCCGCTGCAGGCGCAGCTGAAAAAGCTGGAGGCGCAAATCCCGCTGGCCCGGGACCGGGTGTTTCGCCAGCGTACGCTGCTGGACAAGGATGCCGTGAGCCAGGAAGCGTACGAGCAGGTGACGACCGAGTTTGACAAACTGATGGCGGACATCGACCTGGTGAAAGCCAATATTGCACAGACGGAATTGCGCGCGCCGTTCGACGGCATCGTCGGGCTGCGCTACGTGAGCGAAGGAGCGTATACTTCGCCCGGGACGGTCATCGCCCGGCTGACGAAAATCTCGCCCGTGAAGATTGAATTCTCCATCCCCGAAAAATATTCGGACGACATCGGACCGGGAGCGGGCATCGTGTTTCGCCTGACGGGTTCGCTCCGCGACTATCGTGCCGAGGTGTATGCCGTCGAGTCGGAAGTGACGGTCGAAAACCGTTCGCAGAAAGCGCGCGCCATCTATCCCAATCTCGACGAATCGATCAAGCCCGGACGCTACGCGGCAATCGAACTTACCCGGGCGGAGATTCGCAACGCCCTGGCCATTCCTTCCGAATCGATGATACAGGAGATGGGCCGAAGCCTCGTATACCTGTACCGGTCGGGCACGGCACAGCCGGTCGAGATCGTCACCGGCCTGCGCACCGAATCGCAGGTGCAGGTGGTGAGCGGCCTTCACCGCGGCGACACGGTGATCGTGTCCGGCATCATGCAGCTGCGTACCGGCCTGTCGGTGACTATCGACAACATTATCGCCCTGCCATGAACATATCGGAACTGAGCATCAGGCGGCCGGTACTGGCCACGGTCATGACGCTGGTGATTCTGCTGTTCGGACTCATCGGATACAATTTCTTGGGCGTGCGCGAATTTCCAAGCGTCGACCAGCCCGTCATCTCCGTCCAGGTATCCTATCCGGGCGCCAATTCGGACGTGATCATGAACCAGATCACCGAACCGCTGGAGCAGAACATCAACGGCATACCGGGCATCCGTTCGCTCTCGAGCGTCAGCAGTCAGGGCAACAGCCGCATCACGGTGGAGTTTGAACTGTCGGTCGATCTGGAAACGGCGGCCAACGACGTGCGCGACAAGGTGTCGCGTGCGCAGCGTCTTCTGCCTCGCGACTGCGACCCGCCGACCGTGTCCAAGGCCGATGCCGACGCTACGCCCATCATGCAGATCGCCATCCAGAGCGACAAACGCTCGCTGCTTGAACTGAGCGAAATCGCAGACCTGACCGTGAAGGAGCGGCTGCAGACCATCTCGAACGTAAGCGCCGTAAGCATCTGGGGCGAAAAACGCTACGCGATGCGCCTGTGGCTCGACCCGATCAGGATGGCGGGCTACGGCGTGACGCCGCTCGACGTGAAAAATGCCGTCGACCGCGAAAACATCGAACTGCCTTCGGGCAGCATCGAGGGCAACAAGATCGAACTCTCCATCCGCACCATGGGACTGATGCATACGTCGCAGGAATTTAACGACCTCATCATAAAAAACAACGGTTCGAACATCGTCCGCTTCAGCGATGTGGGCACAGCCGAAATAGGCCCCGAAGACATCCGCAGCTACATGACGAAAAACAGCGAGCCGGCCGTGATGGTCGTCATCATCCCCCAACCCGGCGCCAATCATATCGAGATCGCCGACGAAGCCTATATGCGCATCGAACAGATGAAAAAGGACCTTCCCGAAGATATCGACATCGGAATCTCGTACGACAATACGCGCTTTATCCGCGCCTCCATCGCCGAGGTGCAGGAAACGATCTACATCGCATTCCTGCTGGTGGTGATGATTATCTTCATCTTCCTGCGCGACTGGCGCGTGACGCTTGTGCCGGTGATCGTCATACCCGTTTCGCTGGTAGGCGCGTTTTTCGTGATGTATCTGGCGGGCTTTTCGATAAATGTACTGACGATGCTGGCCGTCGTGCTCTCGGTCGGGCTGGTGGTCGACGATGCCATTGTGGTGACGGAAAACATCTACGTGCGAATCGAGAAAGGCATGAATCCCAGGGAAGCCGGAATAGAAGGTTCGAAGGAAATATTCTTTGCCGTCATTTCCACCACCATCACGCTGGTGTCCGTGTTCATACCCATCGTGTTTATGGAAGGAATGACCGGACGCCTGTTCAAGGAATTCAGCATCGTGATCGCCGGCGCGGTGATCATCTCCGCCCTGGTGGCGCTGACGTTTACACCCATGTTTGCCACCAAGATACTTCGCCGGCGCGACAAACGTAACTGGCTGGCCGAAAAAACGGAGCCTTTCTTCGAGGGCATGAACAAAGGTTATGCCCGCGCGCTCAGCTTCTTTCTCAAGCACAGAGTGATCGCCATTCCGGTCACGCTCGCCCTGCTCTTTTCCATATATTACTTCTGGAACAGGATTCCCACGGAACTCTCGCCGCTCGAAGACCGTTCGATGATTACTATCAACATGCGCGGCCCCGAAGGCGCCACGTTCGAATTTTATCGCGACTACGCCCTGGAGATCGAACAGATCGTAGACTCGGTGGTGCCCGAAGCCGTGTCGGTCGTCAACCGTTCGTTCAACGGCAACGCATCCGTGAGTACTACGCTGTCGGATATACGCGACCGCAAGCGAAAGCAGATGGAAATCGCCGAACAGCTCTCGCAGCTCGTCCAGCGGAAGACCGAGGCGCGGGCTTTCGTGCAGCAGCAGTCGACCTTCGGCGGACGGCGCGGCGGGATGCCCGTGCAGTACGTGCTGCAGGCGCCCAATCTGGACAAACTGCAGGAATTTCTTCCCGCGTTCATGCAGAAAGTGAACGAAAGTTCCGTGTTCCAGATGGCCGACGAAAACCTGAAGTTTACCAAGCCCGAAGCGCATATCGAAATCGACCGCGACAAGGCAACCCTGCTGGGTGTCAGCACGCGCACCATCGCGCAGACGCTGCAATACGCGCTGAGCGGCCAGCGGATGGGCTATTTCTACATGAACGGCAAACAATATCAGATACTGGGCGAGATCAACCGTCAGCAACGCAATACGCCGCTGGACCTGCGCTCCATCTACGTGCGCAGCGACAACGGAAACATGATTCAGCTGGACAACCTTGTCACGCTGACCGAGACCGTGGCGCCGCCACAACTGTATCGCTACAACCGTTTCGTTTCGTCGACCATCTCATCGGGTCTGCACGAAGGCTACACCATCGGCGACGGACTGAACGAGATGGACCGGATCGCCCTCGAAACGCTGGACGGAAGTTTTCGCACCGCGCTCGCCGGCGAGTCGAAAGAATTTCGCGAAAGTTCTTCCAGCCTGATGTTTGCCATGATACTGGCCCTGTTCCTGATCTTTCTGGTGCTGGCCGCGCAGTTCGAAAGCTTCAAGGATCCGCTGGTAGTGATGTTCACGGTGCCGCTTGCGATTGCAGGCGCACTGATGTACATGAACGCCGAGAATATTACGATGAATATTTTCAGCCAGATCGGTATCATCATGCTGATCGGGCTGGTGGCGAAAAACGGTATTCTGATTGTCGAATTTGCCAACCAGCGGCAGAATGCGGGACAGAGCAAGGCGGAGGCCATACACCAGGCCGCCGTACAGCGCCTGCGCCCGATACTGATGACCAGCATATCGACGGTTCTGGGACTGGTGCCAATGGTAATGGCCTCGGGCGAAGGCGCAAACGGGCGAATCGCCATGGGCGTGGCCGTGATCGGCGGAATGGTGCTGTCCACGTTCATGACGCTGTTTATCGTCCCGGCCATGTACAGTTATATTTCGACGGACATGAAAAAGAAAAACTCATAAAAGTATGAATCGAACAAGTCTGACTGCCGTGATAATCGCCGCCCTGGCATGCGCTACCGCCGCCGCCGAAGATACATACAGCCTGAAGCGGTGCATCGAAATCGGACTGGAACGCAACTATTCCATCCGCATCGTCCGCAACGAAGAACAGATTGCGGCAAACAACGCCATACCCGGCAATGCCGGCTATCTGCCTTCCCTCGACCTGAGTTCGGGGTTCAGCGGCTCGCGTTACAATTACAATTATGATTATGCCGACGGCACGGCGTCGACATCGAACGGCGTCCGTTCCGAAACAGGCAACATCGGTCTGAATCTCGACTGGACGCTTTTCGACGGATTCGGCATTCAGGCCAACTATGCCAAGCTGAAAGAATTGCAGCTGATGGGCGAATTGAATACCCGCATGGTCATCGAGGATTTTGTGGCCGACATCGCAAGCGAATACTACAACCTGATACGCCAGCATATACGCCTCGACAACCTGCGTTCGGCCGTGACGCTGTCGAAAGAACGGTTACGCATCGTCGAGGAACGCTACTATATCGGCTCGATGTCGCGCCTCGACTTCCAGCAGGCAAAGGTGGATTTCAATGCGGACAGTTCCAAGCTGCTAACACAGTTCGAAGTAGTTCATGCCTCGCGCACCAGACTGAACGAACTGATGGCGCTCGACGAGGTGGACCGCGCGATCCACATCCACGATTCGCTCATCACCCCCAATCCGTCGCTGAACGAAGCCGAACTGTGGGATCATACGCTCGTGCATAACGCTTCACTGCTGGCATCGCAGAAAAACATGACGCTTTCCGAGCTGGACTACAAGCGGGCGCTGAGCCGCAACTATCCCTATCTGCGACTCAATGCGGGTTACGGTTACACGCTCGGCTGGAATGGAACGGGCACGACCGACCTGCAGAAACGGCTGGGATTCAATTATGGGTTGACGCTCGGCTTCTCGCTGTTCGACGGCATGAACCGCCGCCGCGAACAGCGCAATGCACGCCTCCAGAGGCAAAACAGCGAGTTGCGTATCCGCGAGCTTGAACTTTCACTCAGAACAGACCATTCCAACCTTTGGATGGCTTACCGAAACAATCTGGAACTGTGGGCGCTGGAAAAGGAAAATCTCACTGCCGCACAGGAGAATTATGCCATCGCCATCGAACGCTACAAACTGGGCGAACTCTCCGGCATCGAACTGCGCGAAGCCCAGAACAGCCTGCTCGAAGCCGAAGAACGGCGTTCCATCGCCGAATACAGCACTAAACTTTGCGAAATATCCCTGATGCAGCTCAGCGGCCGGATTCTAAATTATCTCTACGAATGATGCGCGGAGGTTTTCACCGCATAAACCTCTCAGCACGAAAAAAAGTTTGTTTTTGTCGCATTTTCCTTAAAATATACGATAGTAAAAAAGGTTTTTGACTATCTTTGCATCCGTTTATTCGTTTCTAACGAAAGAGATATTCTTTTGGGAACCTCTGAAAACTCCAACTCCTGCGTGACGCTTCGTTGCTAAAAGGCTCATTTACGACAGGTAAACTCTGTTTTTTAGCTCCCCGAAAGCCTTGAATCCGGAGTTTTTGGAAGTCCTTTTTTTATAATATGTATTGTATTAAATTCTGACATAATGAGTTTTTCGGATATCATTGCGATGGCAAGTGCGCACATAATGGGTGTGCCGTTTATTATACTTTGCCTGGGTACGGGTCTTTATTTTTCGGTTCGGACGGGTTTTCTGCAAATCCGCTATTTGAAGGACATGGTGCAAAAACTTTTCAAAAGCGAGTCGTCGTCGGTAGGCATATCCTCGTTTCAGGCGTTCATGCTGGCGCTGTCGGGGCGCGTCGGGACGGGCAACATTGCGGGTGTCGCTACCGCCATTGCACTGGGCGGGCCGGGCGCCGTGTTCTGGATGTGGGTCACCGCTTTTTTCGGCGCCGGGACGGCTTATATCGAAGCGGCTTTGGGACAGGTGTACAAGTCGAAAATAAACGGGCATTACCGCGGCGGGCCGGCATACTATATTCTGAAAGGATTAAAAATGAAGACTTACGCGATCGCTTTTGCGATAGTGACTATTCTGTCGCTGGGCGTCCTGCTGCCGGGCGTACAGTCCAACGCCATCTGCATCGCCTTCGGAAATGCGTTTGAGATGAACTATATACTGACGGCCATACTGATCGTGTTCCTGCTGGCGCTGATTATTTTCGGCGGCATCAAGCGGATCGCGCAGGTGGCGGAGATCGTCACCCCGTTCATGGCCCTCGGATACATGCTGCTGGCCATCGTGATCATTGCCATCAATTACCGGAATATCCCCGACATGTTCATGCTCATCGTGAAGTCGGCGCTTGGTTTTTATCCTTTGCTGGGCGGCATGACAGGCGCTGCGATCTCGATGGGCGTCAAGCGCGGGCTTTTCTCCAACGAAGCAGGACAGGGCACGGCGCCTCATGCGGCGGCGGCGGCTCATGTGTCGCATCCGGGTTCGCAGGGGCTGGTGCAGGCGTTTTCCGTGTATGTGGATACGCTTCTCGTCTGTTCGGCCACGGCGTTTATCATCCTCGCTACCGGCATGTATCGCGTGTACGACGGTGTGGGAGGCGCCATTGTGTTCGATGGCGGAGGACTGCCGGCGCACGTGACCGAATATGGCCCGATATTTACACAGTTGGGTGTGGACAAACATTTTCCGGGATTCGGCGCGGCATTTGTAGCGCTGGCGCTGTTCTTTTTTGCCTTCACGACGATAATGAGCTACTACTTTCAGGCGGAAACGAACGTGTATTTTCTGACGCGAAACAGACGGCCGCGCGTCAGCTTCTGGTCGGTGAACGCGTTGCGGGTTGTGATGCTGGTGGTCACGTACTTTACCTCCATCAACGAAATGCAGCTCGCCTGGAACATGGCGGATATCGGCATCGGACTGATGGCCTGGTTCAACATCATCGCCATACTGCTCCTGCAGAAGCCTGCGCTCAAAACATTTTTCGACTACGAAAGACAGCGGCGGAAAGGTATTCGCGAACCGGTCTTCAATCCCGTCGAACTGGGCATCGCGAATGCGGAAGAATGGGAAGAAGACCGGACGTGCCCCCCCCCTCCCCGCAACGGATAAGCATACGCTGCCGTCATCAATAATGACAGCAGGCATTTCCGTGTACTCCGTGTTTGAATAAAAAACAGCTTCTGCATGACGTGTCGTCGCTGAAATGCGCATTTACGATCCGTAAACGCTGCTTTCGGCGACACGCAATACGTGAGTTCGATATAAGCATAGTCCGTCAGGACTTGCATATCAATAGAAAACGATGTGGCCTCTCCACATCAAAACCTCGTGGAGGTTTCATCCGTTCTATTGTGTATCCCCTGACGGGGAAAAAGGTGGTATACCGTGACGTTTTCTATGGATATGAATGCCCTCCGGGCAAGCGACTGTTCATCTTCAGGCATTTATTGTAATTCTTAGGTCGAACTCAGATTAATAATACCATTTTGCAACCGTCTTACGGCTCCTAAGATTCGGAACACGACCGAAAACAGATCCGCAGCGACGACCCGCACGTCCGACGGAAATCCGCTCTGCAGGCGGGGCAAATCCCTTTCCCCCTTCCGCACCGCTGCAAACGGCCGCAGGACATCCCCGAACCTTTTCGGGACTCCCTTCAACCTTTTCGGGACTCCCTCGAACCATTTAAGGGCTTCCCTGAGCCGTTCAGGGACTTCCCTGAATCGTCCAGGGACTCCCTCGAACCATTTTAGGGCTTCCCTCGAACTATTTAAGGGCTTCCCTGAGCCGTCCAGGGACTTCCCTGAACCATTTAGGGATTTCCCTGAATCGTCCAGGGACTTCCCTGAACCATTTAGGGACTTCCCTGAACCGTCCAGGGACTTCCCTGAATCGTTCAGGGACTTCCCTAAATCGTCCGGGAACATCCTCCGAAGCAATCCGCAACTGCTTATTAATAATTATATATCAGCATTTTAAAACTCATCAAGCATGAAAAGGAAAGATTACGTACCTCACGATGAACGGCATTAACGATGAACGATGAACGATGAACTATGAACGGTGAATGGGGTTATTGAAACTGCGCCCGGCACGGTAGTTTTTTTGAACCGGAAAACCTGAGTTCGGGATAAGAACTGATCCGAATACCTGTGAACCGGACGTTCGTTGCCCGCAGGGCATTCATATCAAAACTCGCAGTTTCAGACCGCGTGAAGTATATATTTTCTTTGTGCGCTCCGTGCACTCCGTGTTTGAATGAAAGAAAGAATTGCACGGAGATCGACTGCTGCATGTGATTTATTTCACGTGACATAATGCCCGAAACACATCCGAACCTCCGGTCCTGTCACAGCCTCCTCTCCTCTCCGAAGGAAAAAGAAAAAGACCGGACGATTGATCCGGTCTCCTCTTCTCTCTCTCGGAATCGTCGGGATGACAGGATTTGAACCTGCGACCACACGCCCCCCAGACGCGTACTCTACCGAGCTGAGCTACATCCCGTTTTTTTGTTTTGTCGCGCAAAGATATGACTTTTCCGGTAACCGGCAATGGCATGAAGCCGTTTTTTTTACTGAAGGGAACCTCTAAAAGATTACATCGCGGTAGAAGTCAAACGCCTCCATCACCAGTTTTCTGTCCGCTTCCTGATCGATACGCACCTCTCCGATGTCCGAAAGCAGCGTGAAACGGATGACGCCATTCTCGTTTTTCTTGTCGTGCGTCATACATTCGTACAGCGCGTCGTAGTCGTGGCAGTCGAACACGAACGGCGGATAACCGGCCTTGATGAAACGGATCGTCTGCCGCATTGCCGCCGAAGGAAAACCGCAGCATCTGTGCGAAAGAAACAGTTCGCCGACCAGTCCCGCAGCCACCGCATGCCCGTGCAGCAGAGGGCGCCGTTTTGCGAACGAAAGACTTTCGAAAGCATGCCCCACCGTATGTCCGAAGTTCAGCGCCTTGCGGAGACCTCTTTCGTGCGGATCTTCGGCCACGATACGCAATTTCACGGCCACAGATTCCTGCACCAGACGCCCGAGCGTTTCCACGCCGGGACGTCCTGCCGTCCATTCGGAATTGAGCGCGTCCGCCCAAAGCCCGACGGAAGAAATCAGTCCGTGCTTGATCATCTCCGCATACCCCGAAAGCAGGTTATCCCTGTCGAGCGTACGCAGAAATCCGCAGTCGATCATCACGCAGTCGGGCATGTAGAACGCGCCCACCTCGTTTTTCAGTCCGTTGAAATTGATACCCGTCTTTCCGCCTGCCGCCGCATCGACCGCAGCCATCAGCGTCGTCGGGATGTTGAGCGTATGGATGCCGCGCTTGAACGACGACGCCGCAAAACCGCCCAGATCGGTCACCATGCCCCCCCCCAGATTGATGAGAAGCGAGGCGCGCGACGCACCCGTTCGCGACAGTACGCGCCAAACGTCGATCACCTGCGCGATGTCCTTGTGCATGTCGCCGGCCTCGATGACGGCATGCGTCGCCCCGTCGAGCGCCGGAACGCCGTCGAGAAGCGGCAGACACGTCTCGCGCGTATGCGTATCCGTCAGTACATATATTTTATCGTATACGCGCCGGGACAGGTACGACGTAAGTTCGGCCGCAATATGATCACTGCAGAAAATCACTTCGCTCATACACGCTCGCCAAATACGTTCATTTCAAACCCGCCATCTCCAGCACGGCATCCATGGCTGCGCCGACGCCGTCGACATTTTTCCCTCCCGCAGTGGCAAAATGAGGCTGTCCGCCGCCGCCGCCCTGTATGAACGGTGCGGCGTCCTTCACCAGTTGCGCCGCGCTCAGTCCTTCCTCCACCAGCTCGTCGCTCAACATCACCATCAGCAGGCATTTCTCCCTGTCCGTGATCCCGGCCACGAAGCATATCTTCCCGTGCTTTTCGGCTTTTACCTGAAACGCAAGATCCTTGAACATGTCTACATTGCCTTCACCCTTGAAATATAACACCTTCGTCCCGTTCCGTTCGACGGCGTCATCCAGCAGTCGCTTTTTCAGCACGCCCGTTTTTTCCTTCAGGTAGCCGGTCAGTTCCTTTCGCAGTTCGCTATTTTCTTCAATGGTCTTGCGGATGGTTTGCGCAAGATTCGGGACGTTGTGCATCAGTGTGCGCAATTCGCGAATCATATCCTGACATGCATAAAAGAGCCGTTCCGCACCCTGCGCCGTGACGGCTTCGATGCGCCGCACTCCCGCCGCAATCGAACTTTCGTCCACGATATACAACGACCCGATCATGCCGGAAGAAGGGATATGCGTTCCGCCGCAAAACTCGACGGATGTGCCGAACTTCACGATGCGCACCTCTTCGCCGTATTTCTCTCCGAACAGCGCCATCGCACCCATCTCCTTCGCCTCCGCGATCGGCACCGAGCGATGTTCGTCCAGTGGAATATCCATGCGTATACGTTCGTTGACGAGCATTTCGACTTTGCGGATTTCTTCGTGCGTAAGTTTTTGAAAGTGGGAAAAATCGAACCGCAGCGATTCGGGCGACACGTAGGAACCCCGCTGTTCGACGTGCTGTCCCAGCACTTCGCGCAATACTTCGTGCAGCAGGTGCGTACCCGAATGGTTACATTCGCAGCGGCGGCGTTTATCCTCGTCCACTTTTGCCGTGAACGGGGCCGTTACGTCTGCGGGCAGTGTCGCGATCAAATGTACGGGCAGGTTGTTTTCGCGCTTCGTGTCGAGGACGGGCACCCGCTCCGTGTCGGACACGAGCCAGCCGGTGTCGCCGACCTGACCGCCCATCTCGGCATAGAACGGCGTCTTGTCCAGCACGACCTGATACAGTTCCCTGTTCTTTTGCTTGATCTTGCGATAACGCAGAATCATGGTGTCGCACTCAAAAAAGTCGTATCCGACGAACTGCGTTTCGCCATTCTGCAGAATCACCCAGTCGTCCGTTTCGATGGCGGCGGCGTTTCGCGCGCGGTCTTTCTGCTTTTGCATCTCCACGTTGAACGCGTCGATATCCGCCTGCATCCCGTTTTCGCGCAGGATAAGTTCCGTCAGGTCGAGCGGAAAACCGTACGTATCGTACAGCATGAACGCGTCCGTGCCGCTCAGGGTGTCTTTACCGGCGGCTTTCGCTTCGTCCATTTTTTTATCCAGCAGGCGGATCCCTGTTTCGAGCGTATGCAGGAACGAATCTTCTTCTTCCCTCATCACCTTGCCGATAAGCGTCTGCTGTGCGGCGAGTTCGGGATAGGCGTCGCCCATCGTCCGTATCAGTGCGGGCAGCAGTTTGTACATGAACGCCTCCCTGCGTCCGAGAAACGTGTAACCGTAGCGGACGGCGCGGCGGAGTATGCGGCGGATGACGTATCCCGCCTTTGCATTGGACGGCAGCTGTCCGTCGGTAATCGAGAATGCGATCGTACGGATATGGTCGGCAATCACGCGCATGGCGACGTCTTTCTGCCTGTCGGCGCCGTATGCAAAGCCCGTCATCTGTGCAATCGCCTGAATGACCGGCTGGAAAACATCCGTATCGTAGTTGGACGTCTTTCCCTGCAAGGCCATGCAGAGGCGTTCGAAGCCCATGCCCGTATCGATCACGCGGGCAGGCAGTTTGTCGAGCGAACCGTCCGCTTTGCGGTTATACTGCATAAAGACAAGATTCCATATTTCAATCACTTGCGGATGATCTTTGTTCACCAGCGTCGCACCCGGCATGGCGGCGCGTTCGGCTTCCGGACGGATGTCGATATGCACTTCGGAGCATGGTCCGCACGGCCCCGTGTCGCCCATCTCCCAGAAATTATCATGTCTGTCGCCGTTGAGTATATGGTCGGCGGGCAGGAACCGTGCCCAATAGTCGGCGGCTTCGGCGTCGCGTTCCAGGTTTTCGGACGGGCTTCCTTCGAAAACGGTGGCGTACAGCCGTCCGGGATCCACGCCCAGGACGTCTACCAGATATTCCCACGCCCAGCCGATGGCTTCCTGCTTGAAATAATCTCCGAACGACCAGTTTCCGAGCATTTCGAACATTGTATGATGATACGTGTCATGCCCTACTTCTTCGAGATCGTTGTGCTTGCCGCTTACGCGCAAACATTTTTGGGAATCGGCCACACGCGTATATTTTATAGGGACATTCCCCAAAATGATGTCTTTGAACTGGTTCATGCCTGCGTTTGTGAACATTAGTGTCGGGTCGCCCTTGACGACCATGGGAGCTGACGGCACTATTTTATGCGCTTTCGAGACAAAAAACGATTTGAATGACTCACGAATTTCTTTTGATGTTAACATACTTTATAATTACATTCCACAAAATATTTTGCAAAAATAGAATAAATAATTATATTTGCGAGTCTTTTTAGATATTGTTTAATAATGGGACTATTCAAATCGCGGAAAATATATTATTTCTACAATCCGAACACGCTCACTTACGAGAGGGTCTATCCCTCTGCCAGAAAGCGCGTTTTTACGGTGTTGAAGCATCTGAGTTCGGGTATTTTTGTCGGAGGAGGTTTGTTTTTCCTCTTTTCGCAAGTGTTCACGTCGCCGATGGAAGTGCTGCTGAAAAAGGAGAACGACCTTTTGCAGACGCAGTACAGCGTACTCTCGTTGCAGCTGGACAACGCTTTCAAAGTGCTGGACAATATTCAGCAGCGCGATGAAAAACTGTACAGGGCTATTTTTCAGGCGCGGACTATTCCGGAGTCCGTGCGCAAGTCGGGTTTTGGCGGTACGAACCGATACGAATACCTTACGGGGATGTCGAACTCGGAACTTGTCATCGAAACGACGAAGAAGATGGACATCCTGAAAAAACAGATGTATATCCAAACCAATTCTTTGGACGAACTGATTGAAATGGGCAAGAATCTCGAAGAACGGAACCGCTGCATACCGGCCATCCAGCCGGTGGCCAACAAGGATCTGAAACACATGGCTTCGGGTTACGGCATGCGCATCGACCCGATCTACCATACGGAACGCTTTCATCCGGGAATGGATTTCTCGGCGCCCATCGGTACGGAGGTTTATGCCACGGGCGACGGCGTTGTCACGTTTTCGGGCTGGCGGCAGGGCTACGGCAACTGCATCATCATCGACCACGGCTTCGATTTCAAAACGCTTTACGGCCATCAGGAAAGGAATATCGCACGCGTGGGACAACGCGTCAAGCGCGGCGAAGTCATCGGACGCGTAGGCAATACGGGACGGTCGACCGGACCGCACCTGCACTACGAAGTGCTCGTGCGCGACAGGCATGACAATCCGGCCAAATATTATTTCAAGGATCTGACGCCCGAAGAATACGATCAGATGATACGGATTGCGGAAAATCACGGTCAAGTCATGGATTAACATTCGTCCTGCCATGACACCGAAGGAAGATAAAGATGTAAAACTTTACTATTCGATAAAGGAAGTAGCGCAGTTATTTGGAGTGAACGAATCGACCCTGCGTTTTTGGGAAACAAAATTCAGCGAGATCTCGCCCCGCAAAACGCCGAACGGCGCCCGTTACTATACGGAAGAAGACATTGACAACGTCCGCCTGATACATCATCTGGTAAAAGAACGCGGATTGACGCTCGCCGGCGCACGCCGGAAACTCGACGAGAACAGGGAAGTGACCGTCAATCACGAATCCATCATCCACCGCCTGAAAAAGCTGCAGGCCGAACTGCTCATACTGGTAAATGAGCTGGATAATATCGGACGGACAGACAGTTGAGAATACTCATCGAAAACAATACAGACATGAACACATCAAGAAGAAAATTCCTTTCGGCAACCGCATCGTGCGCTGCAGCATCCCTCGTCGCGCCGGTTGCACTCGGCAGCGCGACCGTCCGCAAACTCAGTCAGCCGACAATCATTCCCGAAGAAGCTTTCGGCGCCAACGACCGCATCCGCGTGGCCGTGCTGGGAGTGAACGGACGCGGACAGAATCATATCCAGGAAGTGATGAAACAACCGAACACTTCGGTAGTAGCGCTTTGCGACCCGGACATGCCCCTCCTCAATAAATGCGCCAAATCATTCGAAGAAAAGTATCGCCAAAAGGTACGCATCGAACAGGATTTCCGCAGGATATACGACGACCGCGAAATCGACGCCGTCACGCTGGCCACACCCAACCACTGGCACGCCCTGCAGGCCATCCTGGCATGTCAGGCAGGCAAGGACGTGTATGTCGAAAAACCGGCGACCCACAATATTTACGAAGGCCGCAAACTGATCGAGGCCGCGTATAAATACAACCGCATCGTGCAGCACGGCGTACAGTTGCGCAGTTCCACAGCCATCCGCGAAGCCATCCGTCATCTGCGCGACGGGCTTATCGGCCGCGTGTACATGGCGCGCGGACTGGTGTATCGCTGGCGTCCCGACATCGGCGACAAGGGCCTGTCCAATATCCCCGAAGGACTGGACTACGACCTGTGGTGCGGCCCCGCCCCGATGGCGCCGTTCACGCGCAATCTGGTGCACTACAACTGGCATTGGCACTGGAACTACGGCAATGGCGACGTCGGCAACCAGGGCATACATGAAACCGACCTCTGCATGTGGGGACTGGACGTCGGCCTGCCCGAACGCATCACCTCGATGGGCGGCAAGTTCCTGTGGGACGACTGCAAGGAAGTGCCCGAAATACAGACCTCCATCTATCATTATCCCAAACAGAAAAAAATCATCCAGTTCGAAGTCAGAAACTGGTGTACGAACCTCGAAGACGGCGCCGGCGTAGGCAACATCTTCTACGGCGACAAAGGCTACCTGGTTGTCAAGGGCTACGATACCTACGAGACGTATCTGGGCGAAAAGCGTGAAATAGGCCCGTCACGCACGGAGCCGGACGAACTGACGCTCCATTTCAAGAACTGGTTCGACGCCATCCGCGCCCGCGACATGCACATGCAGAACGGCCCGGTAGAGAGCGGCCATCTCTCCTCGGCGCTGGCACACCTGGGCAATATCTCGTGCCGCCTCGGACGGCAATTACAGTTCGATCCCGTTTCCGAACGGTTTATCGGCGACGAGGATGCGAACGACATGCTGACACGCGAATACCGCCCGCCATATATCCTGCCTGCAAAGATCTAAACAGACGGCTGAAATGAAACGGCATTTTTCGAACATTGCGCTGCTGTGCGCCCTGCTGGCGGGGATCGTGTGTTGTGACGGGCAGGAGAGAGGCGTCAGGCTGACGGTCGACGAAGACCTGCGAAAAGCGGATGTATACATCGACGGGAAGCTGTTCACGTCGTATATCTACCCCGCCGACATGGAAAAACCGGTACTCTATCCGGTTTACACGGCCCGCGGGACGGTAGTCACGCGTGGCTTTCCGCGCGACCCGCGTGCGGCCGAACGCGTCGACCATCCGCATCACGTCGGGATATGGTTCAACTTCGGAGACGTCAACGGTCTGGATTTCTGGAACAATTCGTTCGCAATCCCCGAAAGCCACAAGCCGCGCTACGGCGCCATCCGCCACCGCGCGTTCACGTACGTACGTGGCGGACGGGACGCGGGCGAGCTGACCGTCGCCTGCGACTGGGTGGATCATGCCGGCACGACGCTGCTGGAAGAAACCACACGATTCATCTTCAAAGGCAAAGGCAGCTGGCGCCTCATCGACCGCACTACCGTCCTCACGGCGCGGCATGACTCGGTCGTCTTCACCGACAACAAGGAGGGGCTGATCGCCATCCGCGTAGACCGTGCCTTTGAAGAACCGGCCGACAGACCGGAGATGCTGCTCGACGCCGACGGCCGGCCGGGCGACAGACCGGTCGTGTGCAACGAAGGCGTGAACGGCGTCTATCGCAACAGCGAAGGGCTGGAAAAAGAAAGCGGCGTGTGGGGCAAGCCGGCGCGATGGGTAAGCCTGTCGGCCGAAAAAAACGACGAGCAGATCACGCTTGCCATCCTCGACCATCCTTCCAATCCCGGCTATCCGGCGCATGCACATGCACGGGGCTACGGCCTGTTCTCGGTAAACAACCTTGGCAGCCGGGCCTACAATCCGTCGTCACCCCCGTTCCGTCTGACGCTGAAACGCGGCGAAACGGTCACGCTCAGGCATTGCATCGCAGTAAAAACCGACGGATTCGCGACGGACGACGAACTGAATGCGCTGGCGGCGGAAATGAAGTGAGAGATTGGCCTGCACGAAGTCGTGACTCGTAAAAAAATGTAATATATAATGTAAGTAAAATCCAAATAATGAAAAACAGTATCTTAACAGCAGGCATCATGGTTTGCCTGACCATTTTCTCTCTGTCGGCAAAGAAGCCCGGCGCCGGCAGTTTCCATTTCAATGCCGACGGAAAGTTTAAAATCATGCAGGTGACAGACACGCATATCAACCGGGATTCGCCCTATTCGCAGGAGACCGTCGCCATGTTGCATCAGGTGCTTGATGCCGAAAAACCCGATCTGGTAATTTTCACGGGCGACGTGGTCACGGGTAAACCGTACCGGGAAGGGCTTGACATGGTGCTCGAACCGGTACTCAGCCGCCACATCCCCTGGGCGCTGGTATTCGGCAACCACGACGACGAGCAGGACATGTCGCGCGCCCAGCTGGCCGAGATGCTCATGACCTTCCCCTACTTCGCCGGGAAAATGAAAAAAGTGAAAAACGTGACGGGATACGGCAATTACGTACTCGAAATCAAAGGTTCCGGCAACAACCGGACGGAAGCGCTGCTCTACTGCATGGATTCGCATGCATACAGCAGCATGAAGCCGCTCGTGGACGGTTATGCCTGGTTTGCGTTCGACCAGGTGGACTGGTATCGCAGGACGAGCGACAGATACACGGCAGCCAACGGCGGCCAGCCGCTTCCGGCGCTGGCTTTCTTTCACATCCCCCTGCCGGAATATCGCTACGCCGACCGGAAAGGCTTACGGACGGGCGCCAAACTCGAACCGGAATGCGCGCCGGAAGTCAATTCGGGCATGTTTCTTTCCATGCTCGAAAAGGGCGACGTGATGGGCACTTTCGTGGGGCACGACCACGTCAACGACTATGTCTTCAACCATTATGGCATCGCCCTGACATACGGTCGCTTCTCGGGCAGCAAGACGACGTATACGCAGTTGAAAAACGGCGTCCGCCTCATCGAACTGACCGAAAATAAGCGCGGATTCAGCACATGGGTGCGGCTTAATGACACGATTGTGATTGAAGAAACGGAAGCGCCATGAGTACACCGGCGACGGATCTCCCTTCTGCAGGGACATGAGAAGACATTTTTTATTTTCCACCGTGCAGCGTTTTCAGGTCTTTTTCCATCTTTGTGATATTACCTGAAAAATAAAATCAATATGAGAAAAACAATGATTTCATGCATTCTGCTGTGCTTCGGACTGACTGCGGCTGTTCATGCACAGGAAGATGGGACGGAACGCAGGCCGGGACGGCTGGTCAGTTTTACGGAAGCGGGCGTGCTGGCCGGCAATTCGGACAATGTGAACGGGGCGCCGTTCATCTTCCATTCGTCGCTGAACTACGTGATCCTCGACCGTCTGTCAGCCGGACTTGGCGCAGGCGTGGAGTTCCTGAAAGAAACGCATCTGCCGGTCACGGCAAATGTGCTCTACCAGTTCCGGCGCAAGGCGCCGGTATGTCCTTTCGTACGATTCCAGACCGGCTACCTGATTGCGCTGGAAAGCAAGATGTCATCAGCGCCGGTATTTTACAACGTGTATTATCCTCCCGAAGAAATGGAGGCAAAAGGAGGATGGCTGTTCACGCCGGCGGCGGGCGTTATTTTTTATACGAAACAGCGTACAGGCATCGTCCTCTCCGCCGGTTACCGTCACCAGACGTTGCGCTACGAGGGCAAAGACGACCGCCTCCTCCATGTGGAATATAACCGTTTATTACTTACTTTAGGTCTTATCTTTTAAAATTATCCGCACATGAAAACAATTTATTCGCTTCTATTGCTATCCGCCATTGTCACCGTCTTTTCCTGTACGGACAAGTACACGGAAGAACGAACCGTAAACACACCGGTTTACATGAGTTACGACGATCTGCGTGCGGCCGTGGCCTCCGCGCCGGCACGCCCGCTCGTCCGTCCCGGAAAGATTTATTTCAAGGGGAATCATCTGTTCATCGTAGAACACCTGGAAGGCGTGCATGTCATCGACGTGTCCGCCCCGTCGAATCCGCAGCACACGGGATTTATCGAAATACCCGGCTGTGTGGACATTGCCATCAAGGAACAGTCGCTGTATGCCGACAGTTACGTGGACCTGGTTGCCATCGACATCTCCGACGTTTCCAGCCCGAAGGTCACGAAAAGGCTGACGGACGTGTTTCCCTACACCACCCCGACGCCTGATGAACCGCAATATCCGCGCATCAGCGTCGACCAGGAAAACGGCGTAGTCGTCGGCTGGGAAATAAAGCGCGAAACGCATGAAGTCCATACGCAGAATGAGAATCTGCCGGTTTACGACTATTTCTACAGCGAGAAAGGATATTATTATCTGAACACCAGTATGAGCGCCAGTTCCGACAGTAATGCAGGCGGCGGCACGGCCGACGCCTCGTTCGGCAAAAGCGGTTCCATGGCGCGCTTCGGACTGTACGGCAACTGCCTGTACATCGTTGACGATTCGAAACTGAGCATATTCGAGACGCATACGCCTTCGACGCCCGTCCCTGCCGGGATGCAGTACATGCGGAATGGCATCGAAACGATGTTTATCTACGACGGGCACATGTTTCTCGGGACGACTACCGGCATGTGGGTTTTCAGCCTTCGTCTGCCTCTGGCGCCCGAACCTGTCGGCGAATTCTGGCATACGACGAGCTGCGACCCGGTCGTCGTACATGACGGGTATGCGTATATCACCCTGCGCGCAGGTACGGGTTGCGGCAACGGTACCAACCGGCTCGACGTGGTGATGGTGTCGGACGACTATACGAAGTATACGCTCGTCAGTTCGTACAGCATGGTCAATCCCCACGGACTGGGTATAGACGGCGAGACGCTGTTCGTCTGCGACGGACAGGCCGGCCTGAAGATCTACGACACATCGGACAAGATACGCGTGAACGAACGTCAGATAGCCGCCTTTCCCGACATACAGGCGTACGACGTCATCCCGACGGAAAACTTCCTGTTCATGATCGGCGACGACGGGTTCTACCTGTACGACTATTCCGACCTCACGCACATACGGCAGGTCGGACATATCCCGGTGGAAAAAGAGTAAAGGGGACTTCTAAAAACTCCGAATTCAAGGCTTGCGAGGAGCTAAAAGCGGAGTTTACCTGTCGTAAATGAGCATTTTAGCGACGAAGCGTAACGCAGAAGTCGGGGTTTTTAGAGGTT
>JAIRYD010000115.1 GCA_031267935.1 Tannerella sp. | reverse complement strand
TATTTGCAGCAGTCGGGCAGCGCCTCGTAGGCGGACGGGTCGGCGCGGTATGCTTCCGTGTCGTGTCCGGCGGCGGCGAGGGCGCGGGCGACGGCGTCGACGGGTGTTTTCGCGGCGTCGCAGCGGAGGTGCAGCATGCCGGTTTCGATGTCCCAGGAGGCGGATGTCACGCCGGGGATGCTCCGGGCGACGGTTTCGATGCGTTCGCGGCACATTTCGCACAGTCCGTCGACGCGGAGAGTCGTGCGGTCGCCGGATGCTGCCGGGGCGTCGTTCATCATGCTGCGCCGGCCTTCGAGTTGTGCGCTGGCGTCGATCGTGAAGGCGCCGCGGGTCACTATCTCCTCGCCTTCTGTGAGTCCCGACGCGACGACATAAGCCTCGCCCAGCGACGCGCCCAGTTCGATTTCGCGCAGGTGAAACGACGGCATGTCGCTCTCCGGCGCTTTCACATACACGATCGAACGGCTTCCCGTCCACAGGACAGCCGAACGGGGAATCACCAGTTCCTCCTGTCGCCCTGCGGCAGCGTGCACCACCGCGCCGGCATACATCTCCGGCTTCAGTTCCAGCGTGGGATTGGGCGTTTCGACCCGCACCTTGACCGTGCGCGCCGTCTTGTCGAGCACCGGGTCGATGAAGGCGATCCGTCCCGTAAAAGTCCTGCCCGGCAGCGTGCGGAGCGTAAATTCCACCCGGTCGCCTGTTTTCAGGCAGGGTGCGTCTGCTTCGTAGGCGTCGAACACGGCCCAGACCGACGACAGGTCTGCCAGGTCGAACAGCACGCCGCCCTGAGCGACGTAGTCGCCCTGTTCCACGCGCTTGGCCGTCACGATGCCGGCGGCGTTCGCCACGATGTCGACTGTCGGCGAGGCTTTACCGGTCTGTTCGATTTCGTCAATCTGACGGTCGGTCAGTTTCCATCTGCGGAGTTTTTCGCGTGCGGCGTGCAGCAGGGCGGGTTGCGATGCGGCCAGTCTGCGGGCTTCCAGCAGTTCCTGCTGCGCGTTCAGCAGGTCGGGCGAGTAGATGGTGGCGATGACCTGTCCCTGACGGACGGTTTCGCCTGCAAAGTGTACGGCGAGCGTTTCGATGCGCCCGCTCACGTGCGAGACGAGCGAATGCAGCCGCCGTTCGTCGGGTTTGATCGTCCCGTAGAGGCGAATTTCCTTCAGCGGACGGCTGCGGCGGACTGTGGTTGTCCGGATGTCGGCCAGTGCGACGGCTTCGTCCGAGAACCGGATGGCATCGGGATCATGGGGTGCGTCCGGCATGCCTTCTGTTTTGAGCGGAATCAGGTCCATGGCGCAGAGCGGACATTTGCCCGGCTTGTCCTGACGGATTTGCGGGTGCATGGCGCATGTCCAGACTGCCTGGCCGGCGGGATGAAGGTGTTCGGCCTGTTCCGTGTCGCGGCCTGCTTGGCCGGGCCACAGCCGTCCAAGCAGGATGCCGGCGGCAAAGATCAGGCAGCAGAGGACGTATGCGAGTATTTTGTTCGTTTTCATGTTCGATAAGTTTATTCTTCGTTTGATGACAAGAGTTTCCGGATCGTTGCGACGCTGATATTGTAGTCGGCCACGGCGTCGGACGTTTTGAGCGCGTAGTCCAGCAGCTGGCGTTGCACCTGGATCACGCCCGAGAGGTCGCCGCGTCCCGATGCGAACTCGTGCACCATCAGGTTGCAGGTGGCTTCGGCCAGTGCCGTTTGCCGGCGGTAGAGCGTGATGCGTCGCGCGGCGTCGTCCAGCAGGTGGCGGGTGCGGTAGAGTTCGGCTTCGAGCATGTTTTGCGTGTCGAGATATTTTTCTCTGCCGGCCTGTTGCAGCAGGGCGTTTTCACGCTGCTGCGCCTTGTATTTGCTTCGGTAGACGGGGATGCTGACCGATATCATCGGCATCAGCATGTCCCGGCCGTTCATTCCGTTCGCGTCCGTGGTCATTCCGTCCATTCCGTTCGCGTCCGTCGTTTTCCGGTTGATCAGCATGTATTGCAGGCCAAGGCCGAGCATCGGATAACTCATCTTCCGGTCCATTTCGGCTTTTGCGCGGTAGGCTTCTTCTTCTTCTTCGATCATGCCCAGCATCGGATTGTGTTCGGCGAGCTGCGTCCGGGCCTGTTCGATATCGAGCAGGAAGGGTGTTTGATGCAGTGAATCGGGCAGCCGGACGTCGGTGCCGGCCGGCCGGTTCAGCAGGGCGTTGAATTTTGCCGTTTCCGCCCGGATTTCCGAGCGCAGGTTTTCGGCATTGCTTTCCGTTTCCGTCAGTTCCATCCGGATACGCAGGACGTCGGACATGCCCGTCGAGGCGCCGTTCATGCTGCCGCCGCCCGCCGCCATCGCGCCCATGCCGGCCGTCGCCGGCTGACTGCTGCCGGCCGTTGCGGGTGCGCTGTTCATGCGCATGCCGTTCATGTCGGCAGCGCCGGCGTTGGCGGTCCGGGGTGCGTCGGCGGGCGTATTTGCCGGGCGGGCGGGCTGTTCTCCGCCGGTGGTGGCGGGCGCCGCGAAGCGTTGCAGGGCGAGCGCTTCAAGCTGCAGCAGGAGCGTACGGTTTGCTTCGTTGCCGGTCAGTTGCTGATGGAGACGGCAGAGGGTGAACCATTGCGTGGCGACGTTCAGAAACAGTCCGTCGCGCGTTTCGCGAAACTGTTCCCACGTCATTTTCGCCATGTGCTGCGCTTCGGTACGGGCGGCTTTCCGCGTGCCGAACCAGGGGAACATCTGCATCAGCTTGAGGTCGGCTATCTGGCGTCCTTCGACCAGTTCCATCGGCTGGAGGAAGAAGGCCAGTTCCAGCTGGGGATCCTGCAGGGCGCCTGTCTGCGGGATTCGCTGGAGGGCGGCCTGCCAGGTGGTGAAGGCGGCTTTCAGGCCCGGATTATTTGCGGCCGCTACCTGCAGATAGCGGTTCAGTGAATCGGGTTCCTGTCCGTGCAGGGCGGCGGCGGGCAGGAGGAGGGCGAGGAGGAGCATTCCGGTTCGTTTCATGTCCGACTGCGGGGTTATTTTTTACGGAGTTTGAGGGTGTAGCTGCCGGCCGGGAGGCGGCAGGGTGCGTCCGGTGCGAGGGTCAGCGTGCTGCCGTCGGCCAGCGCGGCGCGGGTCAGTCTGTATCCGGGCGGCGGATAGACGTCGGCGGTGCTGTTGGGCGGGACGGTGACTTGCCAGGTGACGTCGTTTCGTTTTCTTTCCCAGCGGGAGATTATTTTTCCGTAGGGAGATTCGAACGAGACGTCGGCGGAGGGGAGTTTTTCCACAAAGGCGGGTTTGAGGATGATGTTTTTGAATCCCGGCTGTTCGGGGTCGATGCGGATGCCTCCCAGTGTTTCGTAGAACCAGATGCTGACGGCGCCGAACATGATGTGGTTGAGTGATGTTTCTTTCTTTTCGCCGATGGCTTCCCACTGTTCGTAGAGAGTGGTGGCGTTGTCGTGCAGGATCCAGTGTCCCCACGAGGGGAATGTTTCCTGCGCCGCGACGGTATAGGCGAGGTCGGGATATCCGTTTTCGCTCAGTGCGGGGAGGAGGGCGCGTGAGCCGAGTATGCCCACGTCGAGGTGGCTGTTGTCGGCTGCGACCCGTTGGGCGAGGTTATGCGCGACGGCTGTTCGCAGTTCGTCGGGGACAATGTTCCAGCAGAGGGCGGCGCTCAGTTCGGTCTGGAAGCCGGATCCGTAGATGGCTGTTTCGCGGTTCAGGTATTCGCGGTTGATTGCCGCGCGGATTTTTTCGGCCAGGGCGGAGTAGTGTTCGCAGTCGTCGTGGCGGCCGAAGAGGCGGGCGGTTTTTGCCAGTATGTCGACCGTGCGGAAGTAGTAGATGGAGGAGGTGTACTGCTGCGGCGTCTGCGATTTGTAGGGGCACCAGTCGCCCAGTCCCCATGCGGTCAGTCCGGAGGGGGAGATGCGGGCGGCATGGTCGACGTATCGTTTCATGCTTTCGTAGCATTGGTCGAGCAGCCGGCTGTCGCCGTAGAACTGGTAGATGGCCCAGGGGATGGTGGCGATGGTGCTGGTCCAGTCGAGTCCGTTGCCCCAGTCGTATCCCCATCCGCTGGTGGGGATGATGTTGGAGAAGACGCCGTTGGGCTGCTGTTCGTCGCGGTGGTCGGCCAGCCATTTTTCGTAGACGGTGATGCCGTCGAAGTTGTAGAGTCCGATTTCCGCGGCCAGGTTGGCGTCGCCCGTCCAGCCGTTTTTTTCGCGGTGGGGGCAGTCGGTCGGATAGCCGAACAGGTTGGAGAGGTAGGAGTTGTTCGTGGCCGACCAGATGCGGTTGATGAGCGGATTGGCTGTTTCGACGTGTCCGGCGGGCGGCAGGTCGCTGTGCATGAACCATGCGGAGAGGGCGTCGGGCGTGAGTTCGACGGGCCGGTCGGATGTGACTTCGACGTACTGGAAGCCTTTGTAGTTGAATCGCGGCATGAATGTTTCTTCGCCCTTTCCGGCGAGGATGAAGATGTCGGTCTGAAAGGGGTCGCTGTCGTCTGTCGGGCGGTAGTGTTCGTCGAGGTTGTCCATGTAGAGGCTGTCGCCCGGGCGCAGGATTTCGGCATGCCGGAGGCGGATTTCCGTGCCGGCTTCGCCTTTGACGCGCAGGCGGCTGACGCCGGCGATGTTTCGTCCGAGGTCGTAGATGTATCGGCGGCTGCTGATTTTTTTGAACGTTTTGGCAGGGATCTGTTCCGCGTGGCGTATGGGGTGGAGCTGTTGCGAGACGATGTGCGGGGAGGGCGCCGAGCGGTAGACGACGCGTTTCCACTTCGAGTCGTCGTGTCCGGCGGTGTTCCATCCCGGCTGTTCCAGGCGTGCGTCGTAGTGTTCGGCGGTATAGATGCTGTTGAAGATGACGGGGCTGAGGTTGGTTTTCCAGTCGCGTTCGGTGACGACCGTTTCCACGGATCCGTCGTCGTAGGTGATGCGCAGGTCCATGCAGAAGGCGGGACGGTCGCGCCAGGGAGCGCGGTGGAAGTACCACACGGCGAGGGACTGGTGGTTGTACCATCCGTTGCCCAGGAGCACGCCGATGGCGTTCGTGCCGTGCTGCAGCTGTGCGGTGACGTCGTAGGTGACGTAGAGGTTCCGCCGGTCGAAGCGTGTGAACATGGGGTCGAGGCGGTGGTCGCCGATCTGTTCGCCGTTGAGATAGAGTTCGTAGAGGCCGGCCACGGCGATATATGCCCGTGCCGATCTGATGCGTTTGTCCGTCCGGAATTCCTTCCTGAAGTAGGGTGCGGGCTTGACGTGAATGCTGTTGCCCGACAGGTGTTCGCCGTCGCTTATCCATGCGCCCGTCCAGTTTTTCTCCTCCATCATGCCCGTTTCGAACGAAGCGGTCCGTGAGGGCGTCAGTTCCTGCCCGTCCCTGTCACGGAGGCGTACGCTCCAGAAGTAGCGTGTGAAGGGCCTCAGCGGCCGGCCGGCGTAGACGACCAGCATACGGTCGGAGGCGACCTCCCGGCTGTCCCACATGTCGCCCTCGCCGCCGGCCACGGCGGCGGAGTCCGTGCCCGCCACAATCCGGAAGGCGGTCTGTGCGGCGCCGTGGCGGTCGTCGTCGAGCTGCCACGTGAGTCGCGGGGCGGTGGCGTCCATACCCAGCGGGTCGACCAGGTATTCGCAGCGCAGACGGGTTGCCGTGGCTGCCGTCAGCTGTCCGATGCAGCATCCTGCCAGCAGCAGGATACAGATCCATTCATTTGTCTTTCGTTTTTCAGTTTTCATGTCTTTTTTATTTTACTGTGATTAAATGTGATGTAACTATGAACGATGCACGATGAACGATGAATCAGGTCATCGTGCATCGTTAAATTCGCAATTTCAGACTGCGTGAAGTATAACTCTCGCCATACAGGGGAAACCTTCCCGCCGCTGTCGGCGGACTTTCCCCCGTGCGGGGAAACCTTCCCGCCGCTGTCGGCGGACTTTCCCCGATGAGGGGAAACCTTCCCGCCGCTGTCGGCGGACTTTCCCCTGTGCGGGAAAACCTTCCCGCCGTTGTCGGCGGACTTTCCGACGTATTCGGAAACCTTCCCGCCGTTGTCGGCGGACTTTCCGACGTATTCGGAAACCTTCCTTCGTTGTCGACAGGCTTTTGCGAACGCAGTGAAGCAATCCGGGCTGTCCGCTGTATGGATTGCTTCGTGCCTCGCAATGACGGTACGAATCTCTCCTTTTCGGCCTGTCCCGCTGATATTACAACAAAGCATATACGACGTCATTGCGAACGCAGTGAAGCAATCCAGGTGGCATAATGACCGGATTGCTTCGTGCCTCGCAATGACGGTACGAATCTCTCCTTTTCGGCCTGTC
>JAIRYD010000111.1 GCA_031267935.1 Tannerella sp. | reverse complement strand
GTCAAAACCAGCACGGTAGATAAGGAATACGGTTACGACGACGCCAAAGGCGAGGAAACCGTCGTCGAAACCAGGCGACCGGTTGAACACGAAACGCGTGCGAGAACGATCGAATATTTCTCCGACGGCGACGCGCCGGATGCACCCGCCGAAGTAGACGGGTTCAAAAAATGGCCGCCGAAGAAATTTCCCTGCGACATACCTTTCAAGGCGCTGGAAAAGAACGGACGCAAACTTGCGTGGAACATCGAATCCATCACCTGCACGGGACCGGCGGAGGACAAACGCGGCTACAGGTTCACCGTCCGGGGCACGGGCGTGACCGACAGTCGCAAGTACACCCCGGGCAGCAGAACACTCACCTTCGTCCCGGAAGAAAAAGGCAGCACGTCCATCGACATGAGCCTGGCCGCAGCATACTCATTCCCCGGCGTCGACGCCGGCGATCCTTTCGCGTTCGAGTTCAAGGGGCTGTTTCCCGGATACTATCACGAAGACCTCTTTGCAGGCTTTCTTATCTTTGATGATTAAACGATTGATTATAAATTTAAACAGTAAAAATTATGACAAAAAACGAAGACTGGTCGAAAACGACCACCGCCATTTACAATGGGATCCTGCTCTATTCCATCGCAGGACTGTTACACGCTATCGTCGATCCGATTGCGGATCTTGCCGAAGGGGCAAGCATGCTTGTCGCATTTGCCGGCGCCGGGAGCGGCTCCGAAGCAGACGGACTTACTATTTTTGCGAACCTGCTCCTTGCCGGTATCATTGTCGGTTACATCCTGTTTTTTAACGGACTGACCGGCTTCGCCCGGATACTGGACGCAGGCGACAGCACGGCGGTAGGGAAAATCCGTACAGGCGTTATTCTGGGACTGGTCGCCACGGCGATCGGATTTATTCCCCTGACGGGGATTATCTGCGGGATTATAAACATCATCGCCTTTTTCATGATGCTGACGGCTTATTCGACGCTGAAAAATTCGCCGACCTTCCCGCCGGCGGCACGTGGCGGCGCGGGCAATCTGTACACTTCGCAAATCCTTTTGATTGTAGGCGTCGTGCTCGGATGGATTCCCCTTATAGGCGGCGTTTTTGAAGCCATCATTAAAGTGATTGCCTTTATCATGGTACTGATCGGATGGTCGACCATCCGGAAAGTGCAGCCCGAAGTACAGCCCGAACCGCCCACATACTCAATGCCCGACAAACCGCAGCAGTGAACAGGCGAAAAACAGAGATTACAGGAATATATATGCAGTATAAATTTATAAATATTATGATTATGAAAAAGAGTTTATTGAAAATCGCTGCCCTGGCAGCGCTTGCCGTTGTTGTGGGCGTGATTGCAACAAGTTGTAAGAGTAAACAAACAAGTACTGGTGGAGGAGGAGGATATGACAGGTTACCCTGCGAAGTGTTTGATGACGACGAATATTTCGGCGCAACGGGAATTGCTTCGGGGCCTGCCACACAAAAGGGCACCTTGCAACTGGCTGCCCTGTCAAACGGACAAAACATGATTCGGCGAAAAATGGAACATGCATACGAAGGTCTTGTAAAGGATTACATGGAACATATCGGATCAAATCCGGGATCGGATGTGGAAACCCAGACGATTGGTGGAGGCAACCAGGTGATTATGGGTATTATCAATAACACCAGTCACCATTGTCAACTGTTTTCGAAAGTGGACGAAAAGGGAAACGTGGAATGTTACATCGGCATACGAATCAGCAAACGCAAGGTTGCCGATGCCGTTGCCGATGCGGTAGCCGGCAATCTGCCGCAAAAAGAGAAAGAAGATATTCGCCAGCGTGCCGATGAATTCAGGAAACACATGGATGATTATTTGAAGAAATACAAAGGCGAATAGGATGAAAAAAACGGTAATATCAGCATGTATCTGTATCGTGCTGTTTCCCGCTCTTGCAGCGGGACAGTGTGTTTCTTCGCAGGCGAAACCCTCCTGGACGGACGGATATTTTCTGGAGAAAAAAAATTCCTATATCGAGGTGGCTTCGGCCACCGGATATACGGAAGAGGAAGCGCGCAACAGGGCGGCGGCGGTCATTGTCGAACGGCGCAGCGGCGCTACCGGGCAACGTGTAACCGTACAGGTACGGGGAAACAACGTAATGGTATCCGGCAACGATCATCTGACTGTCAAGTCGAGGGTGATTGACGAATACCGCGAACTGTGCGACGGGCAACATCGCGTATATATTCTGGTGCAGACGGCTAAAAATCCGACTTTTGAATTTGAACCGGTGAAGGTCACTTCCGATTACGGCTTCCTGCCCGGCGCGTTCCTGCCCGGCATGGCGCAACTGCAGAAAGGCAGCAAAGTAAAAGGTATACTGTTCATTGCCGGCGAAATAACACTTGTCGGCGGTGTCGTGGTGGCCGAAAGCCTCCGCGCTTCCTGTACTTCGAAAATCAATGACACGCACAGTGCGGACAGCAGACAGACATATATTGATGACGCCAATAACTGGGAAAGCATGCGCAATGTATTTATTGCCGGAGCGGCAGCCCTCTACGTCTGGAACGTGATTGACGGCATTGCCGCCAAAGGCCGTAAACATGTGGTCATGCTGGGCGACAACAGGTTGGATATTATGCCGTTCGCAACGCCGCATGCAGGAGGCATCTCTTTGGCATTACATTTTTAAACGATTGGCGCATAAAGAGGAGTCCGTAAAGACAGAAAGCCGGGAAATTCAAAACCAACTGATATGAAGCGTTATTCAATCCTGTATATTTTCCTTTCCGTTTTCGCAGTTGCCCATTCTCAGCAACCGGCAGGCCGGGAAGATGCCCGGACGTACGGGCAGAAACAGAAAGAAGCCATCGCCCAATACCGGCAGGCCAGGCAAAGGGAACTTGCGCATTATCGCGATTCCATCAATGCGGAATATGCCCGGTATCTGGCGGAGACATGGAAAAGTTTCGACATGCTGCGACAGGAGCGTTCCTTCAGACCCATGCCGAAACAGCCCGTGTATCAGCCCGACACGCCGCAGCCGGAACCGGAAAGACTGCCCGTAAGCGGCGAACGGGAATTGCCCGCGCCCATACCTGCGGAAGACGTGCCGTCTGTGCCGCCATCCTTGCCCGATGTTCCGGAACCGGCATTGAAAACGGTCTTTCTGGGTACGCAGATCACTCTGAACCGTGTTCTGCCGTCCGTCAAGCTTCCATCCGGTCTGTCGGAAAAAAGCGTTGCCGCCTGCTGGCTTGCGTTGTCGAAAGCAGACCATAAAGCATGGACAGGCGAAATTCTGCGCATAAAAGCCGAACTGAAACTGAATGACTGGGGCATGTATCTGTTGATAAACAAACTGTTTGAAGTCTGTTTCCCGGAAAGCTACAGAAACGGACAGGTGATTTTCAGCGTCTTTATGCTCAATCAAATGGGTTATCGCGCAAAAATAGGAAAAAGCGAAAACGAACTCATTCCGCTCGTTGCTTTTCGTCAGGAAGTGGTAAATTGCAGTTATCTCGCGTACGGCGGTGATACGTCCGTCAAATACTCGGCGCTTCATCCGCAACGCAAAGCGCTTTCGTCCGTCCGGATTTGTCCGGTGGAATATGTCGGCGCGACAAACAGCCTGAATCTGGAGGTAGCCGCAAGTCCGCGCCTGGTTATGGACGCGAAGACCCGGACCCTCACGGCCGGCGACAAGTCGTTTGTACTGAAATATAACAGGAATATCGTTGATTTCTACGCCGATTATCCATGCGTCAATTTCACCGTGCACGCCACAGCCGCGCCGGACGAAGCGCTGCTGGAAAGTATCGAAGCGCAGATCGCGCCTCATATTGCCGGTGAATCGCAGGAAGAAGCCGTGAACCGGCTGCTGCACCTTGTACAGGATGCGTTCGATTATATGACCGACAACGAGCAGTTTGGCTACGAGAAATGGTTTTTTGCCGAGGAAACGGTTGCTTTGCCATATTCCGACTGTGAAGACCGCGCGATCCTTTTTGCCCAGCTGGTGCGCCGGCTGCTCAACATGCCGGTGGTACTGGTACATTATCCCGGACAGCATCTCGCTACAGCCGTAAAATTCGACAATCCCCACACCGTGGGCGACTATGTGTCGGTGGACGGTGCAAAATATCTGATCTGCGACCCTACCTGCGGCAATGCCAATTTGGGCATGTCGATGCCGAGCATGAGGAATGTGGCGGTTGAAGTGTTTAAATTGAAATAACGGATTATAAAACAATTAATTTTTTAAATAACAAAAATATGAATCATATAAAATTAGTAATCGTTTGCATGTTAGCAGTTGTGTTTGCGGGTTGTGCGAAAACGGATGTGGAAATGTTCGGCGACATTCACGGGATTGTCTCCAATTCGGCATCCGGCGAACCGTTGCGCAATGTCAATGTCACCCTGATGCCCGGTGGAAAATCGACCGTCACGGGCAGTGACGGCAGTTTTGAATATCAGAAGCTGACACCCGGGCAGTATGTCGTACAGGTACGGTCGGAAGGATTTGTGAGCAATTCCAAAACGGTCACCGTGGAACCCGACGTGATTGTGCGCTGCGACGTGTCGATGGCGCCGGGCATAGGCAGACTGTACGTCAGTACGTCTTTGCCGGATTTCGGTGCGGCAGACAGCGCCCGCCCGTTCGTGACTGCCAACAATAGCCCGGGCAATTTGAACCGGCGCATCAGTTACCGGTGTGCATGGATCACTTCGCTTTCGCCCGGTGTGATTCTCGCCGGCAGAACGGCTCTCATGAGCGCTCACGCAGACCCGTCCGGACGGGAGGCCGGCAATTCAATTTCGTAATGACGGTAAAATGAATCACATAAAATCAGTAATCGTTTGTACGTTAATGGTCGCGCTTGCCGGTTGTGCGAAGCCGGAAGGGGAAATGTTTGGCCACATTCACGGGATTGTCAGCAATTCAACGTCCGGCGAACCGCTGCGCAATGTCAATGTCAGCCTGCTGCCCGGCGGGAAGTCGACCGTCACGGGCAGCGACGGCAGTTTTGAATATCAGAAGCTGACGCCCGGGCAGTATGTCGTGCAGGTACAGTCGGAAGGATATGTGAGTAATTCCAAAACGATTACCGTGGAACCCGACGTGATCGTGCGCTGCGACGTGTCGATGGCGCCGAGTATGGGCAATCTGTATGTAAACGCTTCCTCGCTGGAGTTTGGCGCTTCCGGCGGTTCCCGCTCTTTCGTGATTTCCAACAACGGCTCGGGCAATCTGAGCTGGCAAATCAGCTACCAATGCGCATGGATCACTTCGCTCTCGTCTTCGTCCGGCTCGATTCCCGCCGGCAGAACGGCCACCGTGACGGTTCATGTAGACCCTTCCAAAGTAAATGATGCCAGGGAAAGCGCCCTGCTGTTCATCACTTCGGATAGCGGCGATGCCACTGTGAGCGTGACGGTCGCAAAGGCAAGTCAGAATGAACCCGGCAGCGATCCGCCCGTTCAACCGTCGCCTCCCGTTTCGACCGTGACCAGTGGCCTTTATGTCTATTTCCCCTTCGAAGGCAATACACGGAACATGACCGAAACGAACCTCAATGCCGTAGCGGTAAACGAGCCTGTCTATGAAACGGGAAGCATCGACGGGAGCACTTCCATCAAATTCAGTCGGACACGAAACAGTTACCTGAATATCCCGGAAGGATTGATTGACAGGAAGAGTTTTTCCATTTCATTCTGGATCAGGGGAGCGGCCGACGGCTCTGTTTTTCATGTCGAAGACAAAGATGGCGACCCCTCGTTTACGCTGATTGTGAGAAACGGGAAACTGGCATTTGTGGTAAGTCCCTATTCGACCATCGCCACATATTCTCACGGTAATATTACCGACAATCAATGGCATCTGATCACATTGACTTCGACATGCGACAACAGTTTCTTCTATTATACTTCGACAAAGCTGTATCTCGACGGAGAATATACGGATATCCTCATGGAAACTACTTATCTTGATGATTATTACGATTATGGCATCAGATTTATAATTGGTGGAGCGATTGGTTCGGGTTTACCGGGTATCGACATGAATATCGACAATCTGCGCATCTACAATACGCGGGAATTGAGCGCCGACGAGATCCGGAAAATCTATAAAGCGGAAGGAGGAGGATGACAGGACGGGAGAGTGGCTATTCATTTTCGGAATGACGGTCGCAGCATTGCCTGATAAACCGTATGATGTCACCATATAAACAGTATCACAATAATTATTGAACAACAAATAAAAAAAGAACACAAATATTCATTTTAAAACAATTTATCAGTATGAAGTATCAAGCATTAGAAAAAAAGGGGACCGGAACAAGACCGGAAAAACCCGCAAAGATGGTCGGCTCGTTGAAAGCCGGAAAGTGGATGACGAGAGCCGTTGCGCTGTCTGTCGCAGTTATTTTGTGCATACAAATGATAACGGCACAAACGGCCGATGCTCCCACATCGTTTATTCGCAGTTCGTTATACACGTTTCTGATTGAATCGGATCTGGATTCGGAAAGAGTGAACAAGGAAACGGAAAAGAGCGGCGGTGATCTGATGAACCTTGTCGAAGCGTTTTCGAGTACCGAAAGAAATGTTACGGCAGACGACAGTATTCCCAAATCGGAGTTGATATTGAAAATTTACAATTCGATTGATATGCCCGATCAGTTCTACAATCATAATCTGGACAGGAGAATTGTAAGTTATGACGAATATGTCGGATTGAATCTGGCGACAGTGGCACCTCAGAAGAAGTCCTTTCTCAAACAGTTTGTGAGTAGCAGCGACATTAAGGATTCCATTCCCATGGCGCTCGAGAACTTTTTCATCGCCGAGAAAATACCGACACACTTAGTCGGGAAATGGTTCAATTATACGGGAGAGACGTATAAACATCCCGTGACGGGCACAGATACTTATTATAATGTAAACCTCGTCAAAGAACGCGGTGTACAAAATGCCTCGTTCGGCGATACGGAGCTGTCGGATTTTACATCGCAGGGATATTATGCCATCGAAAATTCGGGAATGAGCCTTATACCCAATACATTTGTGATGGGTGTCCGCCTGAAATATACGAGCAAGGCCGAGTTGAACGAGCAGATAAGAAGAAACATAAAAGACATCGCCGGGATTGCAAAACTGGTCGGTATTGATGCAAAAAAGATAGATGACATTGATTATCTGATCTCCTTCTTGCTTGACGGGACAGCTCTTGCCATGGGCGACGGCTATTATGTGCAGGCTACATCGTATCTGTACCAACTGGTTTGGAACAAGGAAAAACAGTCGGCATTCAACACTTATATAGATAAACCGATAGAAGAATTGATTGAGAGCGGAATATGCGAACTCAACTATGTCGGTCGCGGCAAAAGCCTGTCGACCATAAGAAGCCGCAAATTTTCGAAACTGCCCGAAAGCGAGCTGGTGAAACGTGCTACGGTACGCTCGATAGATGCAGTGATTGCCGAACTGCAGAGCGAAAACGACGTCTTTAAAACCAAATGCAAAATCCATGACATCGGCGAAGACGGCACGATTTATGCGAAGATCGGCTTGAAGGAAGGTCTTATCGACGGCGACGAATACGAGGTGCTGGAAAGAATCATCAATGAGAAAACCGGCGAAGAAACTTTCAAGAAAACAGGTTCCGTGAAAGTGGACAAGGCGACGATCTGGGATAACCAGTTTGACGCGGATGTCGAAATGGCGGAAGACCAGGAAGCCGGTAAGGGTGGCGCATCGACACTGACGGCTACCGCATTCAAGGGAAAAGTAAAAGATGCCCACAAGGGTATGTATTTACAACTGTCGAAGAAGAAGAGAAACAGACTCGCAGATTTGTTAATGAAATGAAAACACGTATATTATTTTTTATGATATTGACAACAGGTTTGTCAATGTGCGGTTGTTCGAGTACGAAAGTATCGACCGCAAACAGAGATTCGAAATTGAGGTATGACGTCGAGTGCGCAGGTCAGGAAGGGAAAACCGGTACTTTTCTTGTCATGACATGGGTTTATTCCACAAAAGCCAACATCTCGACCGATCTTATCAAGGAAGCCGCCATTCGCGGTATACTTTTCCGCGGTTATCAGGGCGAAGGTTGTGTGAGCCAGAGAGCCATGATCAACAATCCCGCTGTCGAGAGCGAAAAAGCCGATTTTTTTGATACCTTTTTCCGCTCCGGCGGCCGCTACCTCAACTATGCCACCGCTTTGGAAAACTCGTTTGAAGTGGTAAAACTGTCCAACAAAGAATACAAAACGGGAATGGCCGTATCCGTTTCGAAAGACGCCCTGCGGAAGGCGCTGGAAGACGCGGGAATATTGCGGAAATTGTCGGACGGTTTTTAAAATAATGAGGTGAGATGATGCAAAAATATTGTAATCTCCTTCTGTTATTGACCGTTGCAGCGCTTGCCTGTTCGTGCCGCATGATGCGTCCGACAACCCTGGATTCGTTCTACAATTCCGAAGTCGAATGTCTGGGTGTCGGATACGACGGCAGTCAGACTCTGAGAGTCTGGGGTACGGGCGGCAGCGAAGCGAATGCAGTGGAGGATGCGCATAAAAAAGCGGTCTATACCGTGCTTTTCAAAGGAATCGTCGGCGGCCCGTGTGCGTCGAAACCCGTCGTTACGGAAGTCAACGCCTTCGAGCGGCACCGGGAATATTTCGACGGTTTCTTTGCCCGGCGGGGCGCCTATCGCAGGTTTGTCGGCCGGGGCAACGAGCAATACGGTTCGAGAATGGTAGAATACAACGCCATTCAGACAAAATATGGTGTGACTGTTACAGTCTCGAACTCGCAACTGAGAAAACAACTTGTTAAAGATGGAATAATTAAACAGTAGAACACATGAAAAGATTCATTTTATTGACAGCGCTTGCAGGCGCTTGTATGCAGGTCTTCGGACAGGCAAAGAAACCGGTTCTCATGGTAGTGCCGGGCGAGAACTGGTGTTACAGAAACGGATATATGAAAACGTATGATAATATGGGCGAAGAAAGTATGTATCCGGATTACGAAAGCGCATTATTGAAAGATAAAGACCTCAAGTTTGTGATAGCGGCCATCAATAATTCAATGATTGACAGAGGCTTTCCGTTGAAGGATCTGGAGGCTACATTGAGATCGCTCAAAAACAGCGCGGCCCGAAATGCTTTGACGGCAAGTAAAACGACAGGCTCAAAAATTGCCGAAAGTCCTTTGGACCAGCTCAAGCGTACGGCCAAGGCCGACATTATTTTTGAACTGGACTGGCAGGTAACAGTCGACGGTTTCCAGCAAACGATAAGATACAATCTTCAAGGTCTGGACGCTTATACGAACAAACAGATTGCGGGCGAGGATGGACTTGGAACGTTCAGTACGGCTCCTGTGGCCGTATTGCTGAAGGAAGCCGTTGATTCGCATGCCGAAAATTTCACCAAACGGCTCGAAATGCATTTCGCCGACCTTTTCGAAAACGGCAGGGAAGTATCCGTAGAGTTGCTGCGTTTTGACGACGGTTCGGATATTGATTTTGAAACGGAATATGACGGATACGAGTTGAGTGAAATTATTGATAAATGGATGGCTGAAAATACCGTACAGCACCGTTTCAGCAAAACGGACGGTTCGGAAAATTTCCTTCTTTTCGAGCAGGTCAGAATTCCGCTGTATCAGGAAAACGAAGCCGCCATGGATACCGAACATTTTGTGCGTGAACTGAGGCGTTTCCTGGGAGGGGAACCGTACAAAATATCCTCGAAGATAGAGCCTGTCGGATTGGGAAAATGTATATTGATTATAGGAGAGAAGTGATATGGATCTGAAAAAACTGTTATTATTGACGGGCTGGCTGCTGTATGCAGCCGCCCTTATGTCGCAGCAAACGATCAGTCAAAGGGATATGATTGCCATCACGCCGGTCGTCAGCGACGAGCTGGCGGTGAACAGCGGTATCCGCAAGACGCTCGAAACGAAAGCGCGGCAGATGTTGACAAAGAACGGCGCCATGGCTTCGTTTTCCGAGCGGTTTGTCCTGGTGCCCAACATCACCGAAAGCAGCAAGAACGTGACGGCAACAGCTCCGCCGATGTTCGCCATCGAAATGGACGTGTCGTTCTATATTGTGGACGTGGTGGAGCAGACCGTGATGGGGGAGATTTCGTTTCAGGTCACAGGTGTTCACCGCAACGAACACGAAGCGTATATCCATGCCATCAACCAGATCAATGTCGGTTCGGTTGAAGCGAAGGCTTTCGTCAACCGCAGCAGGGAGAAGATTATCGCCTACTACAATACGCAAATTCCCACAATTATCAGGAAAGCCGGCACGCTGTCGTCGCAACAGCTCTACGACGAGGCGCTGATGCTTCTCTACGGAGTACCCGAATGTGTCGAAGGTTATCCGGCGGTTGCCGACGAAATGACGAAGACGTACAGGAAAATGCTGAACCATGATGCGGATGTCTTGCTCAGTGAAGCAAAAGGCTTCGCGGCAGAGCGCAACTTCGGGGCTGCCCTGGATGCATTGGTAAAGGTGGACCCCTTCAGCGACCGCTATGCGACGGCCCGAGCGCAGATCGAAAGCATACGAAGACAAATCGACGCCATTGAGCGCGCGGCGTTCGAAGTGAGGATGACGGAAATAGATGCAAAACGGGAAGCCGAACTGCGGAAAGAGGACAACGACATCGTGAAACTGGAAATCAGGGCGGCGCGCGACGTGGCCGTCGCAAAGTCCGTTGCAGATGCTTATGCAAGCAACAACAGCCTTATGGCAGGCGTCAATCGCTGGTTCAAATCATTATTTCATTGACGATATGGAAAAATGTCAACGTTGTGGCGAGGTAATGCCCGCCCTCTCAAAAGTTTGTTCCTTTTGCGGACATGTCAATACCGACGGGGTATTGCTGAAAGACGAGATCGAAACGCTGGAGTCGTATGTCCTTGCGGCGAAACGTATTTCATCGGCGCCGTTTCGCTTTTATCTGAAAAAAATCAGTTGGATATTCCATTTGCTGTTTACCTTGCAACTGTTTTTCCTTGCGGCAATCAGTCTCAATACTGTGGTATGGATCGGCGTTATCGTCTTTTTCGTATTATTTATTGTGGCCGTTGTCGGACAGTTGCGTGAAAAGGCGAAGCAGGACACATTGCAGTATGCGGTGTCCGGATATGACGATTGCCGGAAAAAGATTGTCAGATACTACGGCAACGATACGGATGTAAAGCGAAATATTACCGGGATGGACGAAGAGATTGAAAAATGTAAAACAAAAAACCGTACCGGCCGGATTAAAAACTATCTCATGAGTCTGCTGTGTATTGCACTTGTTCTGTGCGTAACGGGAACCGTCATTTTCAACCTGTCGAAACAAATCGCATATCAGGACCCCGAATATGCGGTCGAAGCGCTGTCGCAGTATTTGAGCGAAAAGCAGTACGACAAGGCATTGCAGATTTATCCGCAAGTCGAATCCCATTCACCGGACAGGGGCGACGGTGCGAAAATGCAAATCATCAATGCCCTGATGGATGCAGGAGAATATGATACGGCTGTTTCGTTTTTTCGGGCGCATTGCATCGGCAAGCATGGCGACTTCCGGTATGCGGAGATGATCGTGAACGCGCTGCTTCAATCGGGCGAACGCAACCTGGCCGCCGATTTCTCGGAGAGTTGTACGGATATGCGATACAAATCCGATTATGAAAGACTTATAAGATTATCAACAAAATAAAAAAGATTATATGGGATTATTCAGCAGTAAAAAAGAAGGCGGTTTGATGGACGTCATCCGTTGCGACCGGGAAGATTACCTTGTATGGAAATGGTCGCCGGGTGACATGCCGAGCAAACGCGAAAACGCAATAAGATACGGTAGCCGTCTGCGCGTGCAGTATGGCGAAGCCGCCGTATTTGTGTACGACCAGAAGGGAGGATGCCCCGATATCATAAAAGGCTCCTACGACGACATCCTTAAAACGGCCAATTTCCCGATACTGGCAAGTATCGCGGGACTGGCATGGGGCGGCAATGCGCCTTTTCAGGCCGAAGTATATTTCATCAACCTGGCCGGCGTCATTCAGGTGAATATTTTTATCGACAGCCTGAGCCTTGCCGACAAGAGTTTCAGCAACCAGACAACGATTCCGGTCCGGGACGTGAAAGCCACGGTTACGTTCGCCATATCCGACTGTATGGAATTTCTGAACAAACACCGGCTCCGGAACCTTGGCCTGAGCGAGTTTCGCGACAAGATCAAAGCCACCGTAACGCAGGAGATTAAAAGCCGCATGTCTAAAATCTGCGCCGAGAATAATATTTCCGTGTTGCACATTGATACGAAACTCGGTGAAATCAATGACCTGCTCGGCAGCCGGCTGGCGTCCGTCATTAAGGACATTTACGGCGTGGAGCTTCAGCGGTGCGATATTTTTGATTATCATATCGACAAGGACAGCGAAGAATACAAAGACCTCTACCGGAGGGCCGGAGAGGTGAGCGACACACAGGTCAAAAACCTCAAGGATACGCAACGCATCAACGCCGAAAATATGGAGGAAACGCTGCGCGTGCAGCGCGAGGAAATGCAGCGCGCACAGAAACTGCAAACGGAAACCAACTTCATGGGAGCGCACGCATTGAATCAGCAGACGGACGTGATGAAGACGGCCGCCGAAAGCCTCGGACAGATGGGCAGCATGGGCGACGGCAGCTTGGGCGGCGGCATGAATCCTGCGGGCATGATGGCCGGCATGATGATGGGAGGCGCCGTCGGCGGCCAGATGGCCGGCATGATGAACACCATGGGGCAGGGAATGAAGCAGAGCGTCTACAATCAGACGGATACGCCGCCACCACCGCCCGTCATACAGTATATGGCGCTGATTAACGGGCAGCAAAGCGGCCCCTTCAATCCCGAACAGTTGCGGCCGTTGATTGCCGGTAACGTCATTGGCGAAAATACATACGTCTGGAAACAGGGCATGAGCAACTGGGAGATGATCAGAAACGTGGGCGAACTGTCGTCGCTCCTTCAGCCTTCGCCGGCAAATGTGCCGCCGCCGCCGCCTCCGCCTCCGCCTCCGGGCGAAATTATTAATTCGTAATTCACACTTAAAAATAAATATAAAAACATGAATAACGATTTCAGTTCAATAGACAAACTTATGGAGTTCGGCCTCGGACTGGCCATCTCGCAGCAGATGATCAGCACCATGAATCACGCAGTGAATAACGTGGCCATACCGGGTCTCGATAAAACCCGGAGCGATGCAACCTCCCCGCAAAAAGCGTATTATGCGATTATCGACAGCCGGCAGACAGGTCCGCTGCTGCCCGGCGAAGTGTCGCAGTTGATCGGAAACGGCAAGATCACAAAAGAAACGCTGATGTGGTGTGCCGGTATGAGTGGCTGGACGTTTGCTTCCGGCATACCCGAAATAAACAAATACCTGCTGCTTCTGCCTCCGCCCATTCCCGAACAAGATTAATACGCGAATGATATGAAAATAGATTTTGTCAAATTCTTAATCTCGTCAGGGATCAGTGCCTTAATCGCATTTGCCTGCTATTCTTTAAGTAAAGAAGAATCAACGACGAGGATTGTTTTTGCGGTTTGCTCGTTTTTCTTTCTGGCTTTCGCATCATGCTTCATGATGGGAATCCATTTCGACAACACGAAAAGCGGGCTTATGCTGAAGGTCCTGTCAGCCGTATTTTTCTTTGCGGGAATCGCCCTGCATATTGTTTTTGCATTGTTTCCGTTCAATCCGACCGTTTTTATCATCACGGACGGATTATTGTTGCTGGTGTTTGCCGGCGGCCTGATTTCCATATACAAATCGAAGGTTTAAGGCACTGTCGGGAAAGAATCGGCAAAGCAGTGATTGCGCAGGCAGGGAATCACAGGTGTCGTCCGCCGGTACGGGCTGCAAACCCGTGTCGGCGGGCCACGTTTCTACGTCGCCGCGGCAAATATTTCCACCAACTCTGCCGGCGTTACTCGTGTCTGTTCGCCTGTGGTCATGTTTTTGAGATTGATGATGTTTTCGGCCATCTCCGTTTCGCCTGCGAGCGCGACGAAAGGGATCCGTCTGACGTCGGCATAAGCCATCTGCTTTTTCATCTTGACGGCGTCGGGATATATTTCCGTGCGGACACCTGTCCGGCGGAGTTGTGCGGCAAGGGGCAGAAGGGCGGTTGCTTCCTTCTCGCCGAAGTTGACAAACATCAGCTGCGTGGTGCGCTGCGCCCCGGCAGGGTAGAGGTCGAGCTGATTCAGTACGTCGTAGATGCGGTCTGCGCCGAACGAGATGCCTACGCCCGACAGACCGTCCATGCCGAACACGCCGGTCAGATTGTCATACCGTCCTCCTCCCGTGATGCTGCCGATCTCCACGTCCAGCGCTTTCACTTCGAAAATGACGCCCGTATAATAGCTCAGTCCGCGTGCCAGCGTCAGGTCGAGTTCGAGCGTGGCCGTGAGGGGCAATGAGTTGACATGGTTGAGTATGCACGCCATTTCTTCGATACCTTTCTGTCCTGCGGGAGAGGGGTGGAGCCATTCTTCGAGCGTCGCCATTTTTTCGGCATTGCTGCCTTTGAGGTGGATGAGCGGCTGCAGTTTTGCGATGGCGTCGTCGGACAGGCCTCTGTCGCGGAGTTCCGCGTTCACCTCGCCGGCGCCGATTTTGTCCAGTTTGTCAATGGCGATCGTGATGTCGGCAATCTTTTCCGCTTCGCCGACGATTTCGGAAATGCCTGTCAGTATCTTTCTGTTATTCATTCTGATGCAGACCCGGATGCCGAACCGGCGGAACACTTCGTCCATGATTTGTATCAGTTCGACTTCGTTGAGCAGCGAGTTCGATCCGACCACGTCGGCGTCGCACTGGTAAAATTCGCGGTAGCGTCCTTTTTGTGGACGGTCGGCGCGCCAGACGGGTTGTATCTGATAGCGTTTGAAGGGAAACGGGATCTCGTTGAAGTGCTGTACGACGTATCGTGCAAAGGGCACGGTCAGGTCGTAGCGCAGTCCTTTTTCGCAGGCTTTACGGGCAAAGCGCGCCGGGTTTTTTTCCAGCAGTTCTTCGTCGGAGAGGCCGGAAAAGCAGTCGCCCGAATTGAGGATTTTAAACAGCAGTTTGTCGCCTTCCTCGCCGTACTTGCCTGTCAGCGTGGACAGGTTTTCTACTGCAGGCGTTTCGATCTGCTGAAATCCGTACAGATGATATACTTCCCGGACGGTATCGAAGATGTAGTTTCGTTTTGCGGTTTCGCCGGGCGAAAAGTCGCGCGTGCCTTTGGGGATGGATGGTTTCTGCATGTGTCCGTTCCGGTTAGTTGCGCCTTCCGCTCATAAATATCATCACGTAGTAAAGCAGCGTCGCCAGCGAACCCACGGCTGCCACGACGTAGGTGTAGGCGGCCGATCGCAGGGCATCTTCGGCTTTTCCGTGCGTATTTATGTCCGTGATGCCGGCATTGCTCAGCCATGCCAGTGCGCGGCGGCTGGCGTTGATTTCGACCGGCAGCGTGACGAAACTGAACGCCGTCGTAAAGGCGAACAGCGCGATACCGGCCAGCAGCAGTTGCGGGAAGGTCCTCATCATCAACATTCCGCCGAGGAGTACCCACTGTACGATGTTCGACGAAAACTGCACGACGGGTACCAGCGCCGAGCGCATCTTCAGCGGAGCGTATGCACGCGCGTGCTGCACGGCATGTCCGCATTCGTGAGCGGCGACGGCGGCGGCAGCCACGCTCCGGCCCGAATAGACCTCCCGGCTGAGATTCACCGTCCGGTTGACCGGATTGTAATGGTCGGTCAGCATTCCCGGCGCCGAAGTGACGGTCACGTCGTATATCCCGCTGTCCGCGAGCATCTTTTTTGCCACCTCGCAACCCGTCATGCCACCCGGCAGCGGTACTTGCGAATATTCTTCGAACTTGGCTTTAAGCCTGTGTGAAACAATCCAGCTCAATAAAGCTATTCCTATGAAAATGCCCCAGTAAAGGGCGTTCGGTGCGATAATCATTTTTTTCCTGTTTTTATATATTTGCGGCAAAGATAGCTGCAAAAAGTATACCAAACTCACTGCGGCCGGCAAAAAAGTTGCATTGCGACCCGGAATCTTCCGTCCGGCAAATAATATCAGGCTTCATTTCAGGCATGTCGGACAGCCGCCGTACGGGAATCCGGCCTGTTTCGCCGGGAAGACGCGCGATTGTTCAACAGCCCGTGTATGTTTGCTGAGGTATTCCGCACGTTCATTCGGCCGCAAAAGTTGATTCCCGGATTATGCGGATTGAAAAAATCATTTATCATTGCCATTCATCGTCATTGCGGTCTGCTCCGTCTTTGCAAGGTACGAGCCTTGCCGTTACGGGCAAGGAGGTAATCGTCGTTCCGGCTCGAGTCTCCGGCGCGCAAACGCGTGTCCCTGCCGCGCGGACGCGTGTCCCTGTCGCGCGGACGCGTGTCCCCGTCGCGCGGACGCGTGTCCCCGTCGCGCGGACGCGTGTCCCCGTCGCGCGGACGCGTGTCCCTGTCGCGCGGACGCGTGTCCCTGTCGCGCGGACGCGTGTCCCTGTCGCGCGGACGCGTGTTTCCGTCGCGCCAACGCGCGTTTCCGTCGCGCCAACGCGTGTTTGCGTCGCGTAAACGCGTGTTTGCGCCGCGTAAACGCGTGTTTTTGTCGCGCCAACGCGTGTTTGCGCCGCGTAAACGCGTGTTTTTGTCGCGCAAACGCGCGTTTCCGTCGCGCAAACGCGTGTTTCCGTCGCGCAAACGCGTGTTTTTGTCGCGTAAACGCGTGTTTGCGCCGCGTAAACGCGTGTTTTTGTTGCGTAAACGCGTGTTTGCGTCACGTAAACGCGTGTTTTTGTCGCGTCAACGCGTGTTTGCGCCGCGTCAACGCGTGTTTGCGCCGCGTAAACGCGTGTTTCCGTCGCGCCAACGCGTGTTTCCGTCGCGCCAACGCGCGTTTCCGTCGCGCCAACGCGCGTTTCCGTCGCGCCAACGCGTGTTTCCGTCGCTCCGGCACGTGTTTCCAAAACCACCGTGCCGGATGCAGTTTCAATAAACCCGTTCACAGTTCATCGTTCATCGTTCATCGTTCATCGTTCATCGTTAAAGAAGTTCACAGTTAAAGAAGTTCATCGCTCTCCCGTACACCGTTTTCAGCCGGCGGATCTCTCCGTGCGCTCCGTGTTTGAACATCGGATGCGGGATTCAGTGCGAATCCACCACGATCGTCGTCGACAGGGTATTCCCTTCGCTGTCGACCACCGTCAGCGTGTGCCGGCCGGGGACGGGCGTGAGGGTGAGTTTGTGAAAATCGCGCGTGGCGGTGATGTATTCCTCGTCCAGATGCCAGAAGACGGTCGCGTCGCCGTGGCCGTGCGCCAGTTCGAACGTCACGGCTCCCGGACTTCCGTCCAGCTGTCTGGGGAGCAATATCGCGGCATTGTTTTCCTGCGGATAAATGAACTGCATCGGCAGCCGGGCGTCGTTTCCACAGTCGGGCATGAACGGGGGCAGCGGCCTGTATTCGGGATGACGCCCTCTGTAGTACCATTCCCACACGGGCGGAAGCACGAACCGGTTCCGGTGCACGACCGTGCCCGCGCCCACGCAATGTTCGAATACGCGAAAACGCTCGTCGGCGCTCAGCGTCACGCGGATGTGATACGGGCAGGCCTGCGTTTTCAGTCCGTCGGGCAGCACCTTCACCGTTTCGGTTTCGTCGCAGAACCGCCCTTTCAGATGCCCCGAATGGCGGCATATCTCCGCTTCGACAAATTCTCCCCCGGGCATGGCGAACCATTCCGCGGCCGGCAGCATGTTGAAGATGTCGAACATGACCGGTCCGGCCGTGCGTGCGCCGACCAGTCCGGGCCTGCCTTCGCCCGAAGCATTGCCGGCCCATACGCCGACGACGTAACGCGGCGTGACGCCCACCGCCCATGCGTCGCGAAAGCCGTAGCTTGTCCCCGTCTTCCACGCCACGGTCTGTATTGAGGGAATCATTCTCCGGTCGATTTCTTCCGGCCGGTTGACGTCCTTGATGGCGTCGAACGTCTGCCAGACGGCGCCCGGACGGAAAAACGGCGGAAGCGTTTCGCCGTCCCGGCCCGCGACGAAACTGCACGACGTCCGTGCCAGTCCGCACAGCGTTCGCGCCATATCCGCGTATGCGGCGGTCACGTCCCAGAGCGTCGCCTCCGCACCGCCCAGGATCAGCGACAGACCGTAATGCGAAGAGGCTTCCGGCAAGGTCGATATTCCTGCTTTTTTCAGGAAATCATGAAACTTGGCCACGCCGTAGCGACGCAGCAGGATGACCGAAGGCACATTCAGCGAGCGGGCGACGGCCTCGGACGCAGGCACGGCGCCGTCGAACTGCATGCTGAAGTTTTGCGGTGCGAAGCCGTTGATATTTATCGGTATATCGGGAAGGAGCGTATGCGGCAATATCTCGCCCTCCTGCAGTGCGGCACAGTAGAGCAGCGGCTTGAGGATGCTCCCCGTGCTGCGCGGCGCGCGAATCACATCGACCTGATTGCCCGACTTGTGCTCCTCAAAATGCACATTCCCGCAGTATGCCAGCACCTGATTGCCGTGCACGTCGATCACGATGGCGGCGAGGTTGCGTATGTCGCTCGCCGTAAACTCCGCATTCCAGCGGTTCAGCAGGCTTTCGACCTGCAGCTGAATATCCCTGTCGACGGTAGAAACCGTTCGCTGCCCCCGATTGTGCTGAAAAAAATAACTCACCAGATGCGGCGCCGTCTGCGGCAGCGGCAACAGTTCGGACGGCAGCGCCTCGCTCAGCGCCAGTTCATAATCAATCCCGTCGATGATTGCGCGTTGATGCAGCCGTCCGAGCAGCCGGTTCCGTTTGTGCAGCAGGGCCTCTCTGTTTCGCGAAAAATGAATCATCGCGGGCGCATTCGGCAGGACGGCCAGCGTAGCCGCCTCGGCCCACGACAGCTGGTCCGCCGCATGGCCGAAATAGCGCCACGCCGCCGCATCGATGCCCACCACATTGCCTCCAAAAGGCGCATGCGAAGCATACAGCGCCAGGATCTCGTCCTTCGAACAGCGCAGTTCCAGGCGGGTAGCCAGTATGGACTCGACACATTTTTCGTACAGCGTACGTTCCCTGCCCCGCGAGAGGCGGATCGTCTGCATCGTGAGGGTGCTCCCGCCGCTTACGACGCGTTTCGACCTCACGTTCTGCCATAACGCCCTGCCCATGGCCAGCGGGTTGAATCCGGGATGATAGCGGTAATAACGGTCTTCGAACTCGATCAGGCAGGTGGCTAACTTGGGCGGAACGGTGTCGCAGGGCGGAAAACGCCACTGCCCGTCCGACGCAATGCGCGCGCCGAGCAACTCGCCGTGGCGGTCGGTCACCACCGTCGCGCAGGGCGCATCGAACAGCCGGCGCGGAAGGCAGAAGACATACCATACGGATAAAAGAGCGATCACACAGAGGATCGCCCTTTTACGTACGGACATGTTTCCGGAACACGATTTCACGCCGCCGGGAAATTATTTTTCCACCACCACGCGTCCGGCCTTCGTACGCGCCTGTACTTCCGGGGCATACATCGCCTCGCACTGTACGGCAGGAAGGACAAACGAACCGGCGTAGGACGCCAGCAACCTTACTCTGAATATCTTGGTCATTCCCCGCGGCAAATCGAAATACGTCAGCGTCCGGTCGTCGCGTATATCCTGACAGGTGAAGGCATTCGACCGCAGGTGGTCCGCCTCGTCGGGATGAACCATCCGCTCGTTGTATATTTCCCAGCCCGACGGAATGATTTGCGTGAGCGCCAGATTGGTATAATCGTCGATGCCGTAGTTCGAGATGCGGATCATCGCGACGAAATCGGTGCTCTGCTTCAACTTCCGTATGTCGAGAGGCGTCCCGTTCAGATCGGTGTAGAACACTTCCATCCCGATTTTATTGTTGACCGGCGGCAGCGAATCGACAAGCGGACGTATTTTCGACACAATATTTGCGTAGAGCAATCCGTCGCCGGTATTTTTCACCGACACTCTGCCGGCGGCCGGACCGGTCGGCAGGTCGGTCTGGAAGACCGCTTTGTTCGATCTCGTCGCAGGCTGCTCCGTCCCGTTCAGCGTCCAGTCGAAATTGAGCGAGCCGGATGTCTTCTGTGCCAGGCGTCCCATCGCAACCAGGGCATAAGCCGTTGTTTGCGTGGTGAAATACGCGTCTTTCGACAGGTCTGCCGCCACTTTTCGCGCCTGTTCGAATGCTTCCCTGTCGCGTCCCATCAGAATCAGCGTTTCCAGAATCATGGCTTCATCCCGGCAGGACGAACCATACGAGGCATTGTTCCATGAATAGGCGTCGACCTCCGTCGGCAGATTAAATATCAATTCATTGGCAGCATCGTTCTTTCCTGCCAGCGCATAAGCCGCCGCCAGCCGCCATCCGGCCTGCAGCGACAGGTTTTTTACTTCCTTGAGCCTGTTCATGGCGCCCATCTCGGGCGAACCGGCCAGCGCCAAGGTATACAGACGATAGGCCTGTTCCAGATCGTACTGATAATGTGCATAGCGACTGTTGTTTTCACCGGTCAGACGGAAACTTTGCGCCTGTCTGCGCTGGTAGCTTGTCCAGTGTGTCAGCACACCCGGGTTGACTTCGTACCCTTTTTCTTTTGCCATCACGAGAAAACTGCCTGCATACGAAGTGATCCAGCGATCTTCGTACGTCTGTCCCGGCCAGTAGGCGATGCCGCCGTTTGCCAGTTGCCGGCCATAGAGGTTCGAGATCGCGTTGCGTATGTTCGTCTTCACCATTTCGGCTTCCCGGCTGTCCATCGTTTTGAAATCTTCGAGAAACAGCAGCGGCAATGCAGCGGAAGTCAGCTGTTCGGAACAATAGTGCGGATAATCGTTCAGGAAGTCGAATCGGCGGCTTATTTCGATCGACGGGATGCGCGACACTTCCATTGTCACCCGGTGCGCCCGGTCTCCTCTGTGGTCGTAGGCGAAATCGGCGGATTTGCCCGCTTCGATCAGACGGCTGTCCGAACAGGTAACGGCCGGATTGGGGTTGCGCACGTCGATCTCGACGGTTTCCTGCGATGTGTGGCCGTTGCCCGTCGCCGTCACGGTAACTTTTCCGACGCCTGTCTCCGCACCCGTCTTCAGGTTGAAGTATACCATCCGGTCGCCCGGAACGGAGAATGTGACCGACCGGCTACCGGCATCGACCGGCTGCAGCGGTCCGTCCGTTTCGATTTTGACGGTCACATCCTTTACCGAATTTTCCATCGCGAACACGTTCACCGGCAAGGTGATCTCTTCATGGACGCTGATCACCCGCGGCAGCGAAGGCAGAATCATCAGCGGCGTACGCACCGGCACGGTCTTTTTCGCATTGCCGTAGGCGCCGTCCTGCCCGGCCACGACCATCACGCGCACCGAGCCGATGTAGGGCGGCAGTGTCAGTCTGTGCGTTTTTTCTTCGCCGCTTTTCAGTGCGACAGGTCCGATAAACTTCACAACCGGTTTGAAGCGGTGGGCGCCGGCGCCGGGTACGGATTCACCCTGGAAGTCGCCTCCGACACTGAACAGCGAACCGTATTTGCCTCCGAATGCGCCCAATACCATATCGTACATATCCCACGTGCGGATGCCCAGCGCTTCGCGGGTGTAAAATTCATTCCACGGGTCGGGCGTCTTGAAGTTCGTCAGGTCGAGCAGACCGTCGTCTACCACGGCCAGCGTGTATGTCATGGGTTTGCCGTGCGTTTCTTTCACCTTGACGGCAAATTCCGCTTCGGGACGCAGGACGTCGTCCATTGCAATCAGCGGTTCCAGCACGGAATTTTTATCCGTCACGAAGACGGGCATAACGCCATACATCCTGATGGGAAGATCATTGATTGTCTGTTCATGCGGTTGCAGCAGACTGATGTGGACGTACACGTTGGGCGTCATGTCCCCGGTGACTTTGAATTTGTATTTCGTATCGCCTGAAGTCGCTACCGTGCGCCATTCGCGGCTGATTACTTCCGTACCGTTTTCGATGGCGACCAGCGCACGTCCGCCGGCCGCGGCAGGAATGGTGACGGTGACGTCTTCGCCCACTTCATACGATGATTTGTCGGTCGAGAAAGCCAGCATCGTGATGCCGTTCGGGTCGGACTTGCCGGAACGTCCCCGCCAGTCGGGCCAGTCCACGTAGACGGTGCCGCCGGTAGCGTGTCCGCCGTCGCGGTCCTTCACGTAAACCAGATAACGTCCCCAGTCGGGATATTCGATTTTGAACGGAATCGTTCCTTTTCCGTTTGTCGTGGAGAGGCGGCCTTCCTTTTCCGGTGTGATGGAGATATTGTTCACGTAGGACGCGAACGATTCGTAGCTGTGCTCCCACCACCAGTTCCAGCCTACCTTGTATATCTTGTAATCCAGATTCGCCCGGCTGACGGGTTTGCCGTCGGCATCGACCGTGACCACGTCGAAGACATTCTCCGCATCCGTTTCGAGATAATAGGACTGAGGCTTCAGGTTGAAGCGGATACCCACATAAGCATCGAACGGCGAGTACGGTACCGACCGGTTGAACAGGCTCATGTCTCCGCCCTGCTCGAACACGCTGCACGAGAGGGTTGCCCGCAGCATGCCCGGGGAGTTTTGCATGTCGGGCAGTTTGAAGTTGAACGCGGCATCGCCGTTTTCGTCCAGTTTGCCGTCGAAGAGCAGGAGGCGGTTGGACGCGAAGTCGGTGGCCGGATTTTCGAAAATATAGTCGCTATACTGTTCGAAGGTGGCCGCACTTGGGGAAACCGTCATTTCCACCCGCGCATCCAGATGGTGTGCGATGGCGCCCGTCAGCCATGCCGAATGGATTTTCAGCGGTACGGAAGATTTGCTTGCGACGAACTTGTCGCCGGGTATATCCAGGTTTATTTTCAGTCTGTTCGGTTTGACGGTTTCTATTCTGAGCGGTTTGTGAAACGTGGCGCCGCCCACTTTGACGCGGGCATTCCACAGTCCTGTCGGGTCACCGGCAGCCGTCGGGATGTCGAACGCATACAGTCCGTTCAGTCCATTGGCGGATACTTGCCTGAAGTAGAATTGTCCGCGCGGATTGTACAGTTCGAAGGTGACCGGATGCGCGTCGGGGATTCTTGCCTCGCGGTCGTCCAGCATGAATGCGATGTGGAGCGTGTCGCCGGGACGCCAAACGCCACGTTCGCCGTAGATGTATCCTTTCAACCCTTTGCTGAGTTCTTTTCCGCCTACGTCGAAACGGCTTAACAGATTTTCTTCGCCGTCGACAACCCGCAGGTATGTTTTCTGATTGTCTTTGGATGCCACCACGGCGAACGGTTTCTGCCGTGTTTCGATGACGGCAAAACCGTCCGCATCCGTTTTGGCCGAGCCTGCCGGTTGGAGCTGGAAATTATATGCCGTCACGTTTGCATCCTGTACGGGCTGGGTCGTCAATATGTCGGATACGGCAATCCACCATTTGCCGTTCTGTCCGGCCTTGACGATCAGGCCCAGATTCGAGGCCATCACGTTTTTGACGGCTTTCCGTTCGGAGAGCATGTAGTAGGTTGCGTGGCAGGGATTGTCTCTTTCCGACCAGTCGTATTCATCCCAGTCATAGTCGCCGCTGTCGTAATAGTAGGGCTGTGCGACGTCCCAGATGGCGTCGTCGTCTTCCGTCGGTTCGCCTGCGCCGATGTTCGTCAGCAGGGAAGTATTCTGCCGTGCGACAGACGGTTCGTTGCCGTCGCAGGGATAGACGGCGTAGTTTTTTCGGAACGAAAGTTCTATCCTGTAGATGGCTCCCGGCTCCTGCTCGATCAGCCGGCTCAGGTCGATGCTGTAGTTTTCCCAGTTGCGGATGTCTTTCGCGGGGTCGTTATCCAGACGCAGCATCTGTTTGTAGACCAGTCGTCCGGAGCGTCTCAGCCTGCTTGCGTCGGTTTCCGCCAGCGGACCGTCCTGCAGAAACATCAGCACGTTGTTTTCGTAGACGCGGATGATTTTCAGATCGACGGCATAGAGGCTGACCGCACGGAAAGGCAAAATCAGGCTGCCGGCATCGGGCATGATCGAGCCGGACGACAGAAATTCTACTTGCGGATGGAGCGAACGGATCTCCATCAAAACGGATGAAGACGTTTCCAGTGTTTCGCCGTCGGTATTTTTCAGTCCCCGGTCGACGTGTATGGCGACCGACTGCGTACCGTGTCCGGGTGTAAAATACAGTATTATTTTGTTGTCCTGCACCAGCGTCGTATATTCGGTTTTGTCGCCGTCGAGCGTAATGAGTCCGGTCAGGTCCTGCGTGTTGGAAACGGGGTCCGAAAACGTCAGGCAGACGCCGTAGTCGGGCGTTTCGACGATTTCGGTACGGAGCAGGCTGAAAGGCGCGAGGGCCGGTATTACGATGCTTTCTTCCAATATTTTATTGTAGCCGACAGTTTTGCCCGACGCCTTGATGTCTATCTGTGATTCCCGGTCGTGTCTGGAGATGCCGTTCAGCACGAAACGGAAACGGTGCGGATCGTCCGCCTGTTCGATGACGGGCTCAAATCGTTCGTCGCCTCTCCCGGCGGCAAGCATTTTTGCGACGTCTCCGGCATCGGGCGTGTCGCTGAAACGGAGTTCGCCGCGGACGGATACATGGCCTTTATCGCTGCTCAAAATATCGATGGACGTGATTTTCATCACAAAGTTTCTCTCTTCGATGCGAAACGAAAAATTGAAATTGTCCAGTTTTCTGTCCGTGACATTCATCACCCTGGACAGCGCGAACGAGGCGTTGTAGTGTTTGCCGGGTTTCAGTTCGCCCGCGTCGGGTGCAAATTCGACGGTTTTGCCGTCTATCCAGGACGTTTTGCCTTTGAGCGACGGCGAGAAACTGAACAGTTTTTCCTTCACTTCGTCGCCAGGCTTCGGAACAGGCTGTTCTCCGGTCAGTTCGATGCGAATCGTAGCATTCGGAGAAATCACGCCGCCCGTGTATGCACTGACGTAGGCAGCGTATTCGGACGAGGGAACGATATCCCTGCCGTTTTTGCAGGAATAAAACACAAAACCCAGACACAGGGTAAAAAAAATGACAGGCGATACAGTTAAACGTTTCATATTATGTTTTTTATTTATTGTCACACTATTTGCTGATAAAACACTCGCAAAGAAATACAAATATCTGAAATAATATCACCTGACAGATGCAAAAATATTGCGTTTTTCATATCGGAGGTAAAAATTTTTTATGCAAAACGGATTTGTGCGTGTCGCCGTCAGAAAGGGGGCGTTTGACGTATCAGGGGGGAATGCGCTCATGCCCTCCTATTCAAGAGAGGGGAGGCCACTTTGCCGATTGTTAATCTTGAAGAATTTCCAATATCCTCTTCTCGTCAAGGCCGGTAATCGCCCGGATCTGCTCCAGGGAAAAACCGCTACGCTTGCAGTTGAGAACAACGTCGATTAAACTTTCTTCCCGGCCTTTTGCTTCGCCTTCCGCCCGACCTTCTTCCCGACCTTCCGCACGGCCTTTTGCCTCGCCTTCCGCCCGACCCTCTTCCCGACCTTCCGCACGGCCTTTTGCTTCGCCTTCCGCCCTGCCTTCTTCCCGGCCTTTTTCCCTGCCTTCCGCCAGACTTACGGCGACAAGCGCGCCTTCGGTACGCACGATGTCCCAGTATTTTTCGTAGGCGGCCAGTTCCGCTTCCGTGAAGGCGCCTTCCTCGCACATGTCCAGCGCACGCCGTATGTCGGCATCCGCCTTCAGGTCGTCGGA
>JAIRYD010000073.1 GCA_031267935.1 Tannerella sp. | reverse complement strand
AGCAAACATATCCGCTCGTCTTCGGACAGTTCGCCGTCGAAATATTTTACGATTCTTTCGTCCATACACTAAGTAAACGAACGAACGCAGAAAATCCCCCAAAGAAAGCCGTTTTTTTTTAGAGGTTCCCTTTACAGCAAAAACATCATCAGCGTGAAATACGGCTTCAGTGCTTCGCGCATTTTCCGATAGGCGATCGTCAACTGATTTTCTACCGTTTTGCACGAAAGCCCCATTTCGGCCGCAATATCTTTCTGTTTCATGCCTTCCAGCTTGTGCTTGACAAAAATCGTGCGACATCGTTCGGGCAGTACGGCTAAGGCTTTTTCAAGAATCATCTCCACCGTTTCCTCGTCGAAAATGCCGTCGTCGAGAATCTCCAGCGAGTCGAATTTCATGCGTAGCGTCAGTTCGTATTCTTCCTGCATGCGGAGGGCCGCTTCCCGTTCGGTCATCCGGTGACGCAGCACGTCGACACACCTGTTTTTAAGCGAGGTAAACAGGTATGCCGTGAGGTTCACATGATCCGAAAGCAGATCATATTTTTCGTACAGATCGACAAAAACATCCTGTACAACGTCGTTTGCATCATCTTGGGACAGAAGATATTCCCGCGCAAACGCCGCTGTTCGTGAATGCCAGTGTATGTAAAACTCTCTGAACGTCATCGCAAGGACAAAAGTATAAGATTAAAATGACTTTTCAGCTCGAATCGAGCGAAAATATGCATTTTTTAGAGATTCAAATGTTTAAAAATTAGAAATGGCAATCACTCAGACACTTAATTATTTTACTGTTTATACATTAATTAATAATACGCATTTTCGTTTCATGGTCTGTGAACTGTTTTTCCGTTTCGCATGGTCGAAATTCATTTTTATCACGTATCTTTGCCCATTCAAAGCAAAACTGCATGGAAGAAAAACATTTTAAAAGGACACTGATTACTACTGCATTACCGTATGCCAACGGGCCGGTGCATATTGGCCATCTGGCGGGCGTATACGTGCCGGCCGACATTTATGCGCGCTACCTCAGGCTGAAAGGAGAAGAAGTCCTGCTCATCGGCGGTTCCGACGAACACGGTGTTCCCATCACATTACGAGCTAAAAAAGAAAGCATTACACCTCAGGATGTGGTAGATCGTTTTCATGGCATCATCAAAAAATCGTTCGAAGATTTCGGAATTACGTTCGACATCTATTCGCGGACGACATCGGCCACTCATCGCCGGCTGGCCTCGGATTTTTTCCGTACACTCTACGACAAAGGTGTTTTCATCGAAAAAACAACCCGTCAGTATTACGATGAAGAAGCCAAACAATTCCTTGCAGATCGCTATATCACAGGCGCATGTCCGCATTGTGGCAACGAGCGCGCCTACGGCGATCAGTGCGAAGCGTGCGGTACGTCCCTAAGTCCGACCGAACTGATCCATCCCAAGTCTGTAATCAGTGGCAACCAGCCGGTTATGCGTGAAACAAAGCATTGGTACCTTCCGCTGGATCAATACGAAACATTCTTGCGACATTGGATTCTGGAAACACATACCGAATGGAAATCAAATGTGTACGGGCAATGCAAAAGTTGGCTTGACATGGGCTTGCAGCCACGCGCCGTAAGCCGCGATCTGGACTGGGGTATACCCGTCCCGGTCGAAGGCGCCGAAGGCAAGGTCCTTTACGTATGGTTCGATGCACCGATAGGGTACATCTCCAACACAAAGGAATTGTGCCCCGACACGTGGGAAACGTGGTGGAAAGACCCTGAAACAAAGATTGTTCATTTTATCGGAAAAGACAATATCGTGTTTCACTGCATCGTTTTTCCCGTGATGCTGAAAGCCGAAGGAACATACCAACTGCCCGAAAATGTGCCCGCCAACGAGTTTCTTAACCTCGAGGGCGACAAGATTTCCACCTCGCGCAACTGGGCGGTATGGTTGCACGAGTACCTGACGGATTTGCCCGGCAAACAGGACGTACTTCGTTATGTGTTGACAGCCAACGCTCCGGAAACGAAAGACAACGATTTTACATGGAAAGATTTCCAGGCGCGCAACAATAATGAACTGGTCGCGATTCTGGGCAATTTTGTAAACCGTGCATTCGTGTTGACCGGCAAGTATTTCGACAATAAAGTGCCGGCATGCGGCGAACTAACTGATTATGACCGGCAAACACTGCGTGAGTTTGCTGAAATAAAAATCGCTGTCGAGCGTTTGCTGGATACGTACCATTTTCGCGATGCACAGAAAGAGGCAATGAATCTGGCGCGTATCGGAAACAAATATCTTGCAGATACCGAGCCATGGAAACTGGCCAAAACCGACATGAACCGCGTGGCAACAGTGCTGAATATTGCACTGCAAATCACTGCAAATCTATCCATTGCCTTCGAACCGTTCCTGCCGTTCAGCATGAAAAAACTCACCCGCATGCTGCACGTAGAGCCTTTGGGATGGAACCGGTTGGGCACGACCGGGCTGCTGGATGCCGGTCACACGCTGGGAACAGCCGAACTGCTCTTTGAAAAGATTGAAGATGAAGTGATTGACCGTCAGATACAAAAATTGATGGAAACGAAGAAAAACAACGAAAGCGCCGGTTATCAGGCTCATCCCGTACGCGAAACCATTACGTACGATGAGTTTGCCAAACTGGACATCCGCGTCGGCACGATACTCGAATGCACGAAAGTGCCCAAAGCCGATAAATTATTGAAATTAAGGATTGACGACGGACTTGGCGGACGTACCATCGTATCAGGGATCGCCATGCATTACACGCCCGAAGAGTTGACGGGCAAACAGATCTGTTTTATTGCCAATCTCGCCCCGCGCACCCTGAAAGGGATTGTTTCGGAGGGAATGATACTCTCTGCCGAAGATGCAGACGGCAAACTGGCTGTGGTTCAACCGCAGGAGACTGTAAAACCGGGCAGTGAAGTGAAATGAAAAATACATGCGTATGAATATTCAAATGGTTGATTTACAACGACAGTATACCCGCCTTAAAAACGAGATGGACGAAGCGGTAAGGAATGTCATGGCGGAAGGCATTTTCATCAACGGTCCGCAAGTGAAAACGTTTTGTAACCATCTTGCCGGCTACCTGAATACGCCGCACGTGATTCCCTGTGGCAACGGCACAGATGCCATTCGTTTGGCACTCAGGGTGCTGGAAATAAAACCGGGTGAAGAGGTGATTTTGCCGGCATTCACGTATATCGCAGCCGTAGAGATGGTTGTATCGCTTGGACTGACGCCTATCCTCATAGATGTGGATCCGGAAACGTACAACATCAACGCCGAACTGCTGGAGACGGCCATTTCGCGCCGAACCAGAGCCATCATCGTGGTGCACCTTTTCGGGCAGTCATGTGATATGGAGCCTGTGATGAAGATTGCAAAGAAATATAAAATCGCTGTGATCGAAGATAATGCACAATCGCTGGGCGCCGACTATACCTTTCCGGACGGAAGCACGCAAAAAGCCGGAACCATCGCGCAGATCGGTACGACATCGTTTTTTCCCACCAAACCGCTTGCCTGCTACGGCGACGGCGGAGCGGTGATTACGTCGGACAATGACCTTGCGGAAGGTATTTTTATGCTGGCCAACCATGGACAAAGCGCCAGGTATCACCATAAAATAGTAGGCTGTAATTCGCGTTTGGATACGTTGCAGGCCGCTATTCTGGACGTGAAACTGAAATACATGGACAAATTTACCGAGGCACGCCGCAGGGTGGCACAACTTTATGATCAAACACTGAGGCCGTTAAATGAAATACGGATACCGGGTAAAGCCTCTTTTTCGACGCACGTCCATCATCAGTATACCATCCGGGTGAAAGAGGGCCGGCGGGATGCGCTTCAAACGTATCTGAAAGAAAATCAAATACCTTCAGCCGTGTATTATCCCCTTCCGGTGCACGAGCAGGAAGCGTACAGATGGATTGCGCGGATTTCGGGAGACGCGAGTGCGGCTGCGCAACTGAGTAAAGAGGTGCTGTCCTTGCCAATACATACGGAAATGACGGACGACGAACAGCACTATATTATCGAAACCATCATCAATTTTTTCCGGAAAGTATGACGAACGATCGGCACGAAATACGCTTTGCCGTAGCAGGTTGCGGGCATATCGGAAAGCGTCACGCAGAGATGATTACGCGCGAGGCAGGCGCTACGCTCGCCGCCTTGTGCGACGTGTTGCCGCAAGAAACGCTGGATGTCGAAACATATCATGTGCCGTTTTTTTTAGACTTTAATGATTTATTAAACAGCGAATTAAAATACGATGTTGTCAACATCTGCACACCGAACGGCCTGCATGCACCGATGGCAATCCGGGCCATCGAAACCGGACATCACGTCGTAATCGAGAAGCCGATGGCGCTGACGGTCGCGGATGCCGAAAAAGTGGTACATGCTTCGCTGAAATACAGAAAACAGGTTTTCTGCGTGATGCAGAACCGCTATTCGCCTCCGTCGGTGTGGATCAAGGGATTGATTGAATCGGGACGGCTGGGGCAAATCTACATGGTGCAGTTGAATTGTTACTGGAACCGCGACGAACGGTATTACAGGACGGGAAACTGGCATGGAAACGCCGTGCTGGACGGAGGCACGCTGTTTACACAATTTTCTCATTTCATTGATATTATGTATTGGCTTTTTGGCGATATATGCGACATTCAGGCGCGTTTTACGGACTTCAACCACACGGAGTTAACGGATTTCGAAGATTCGGGCGCCGTACAGTTTCGTTTCGTAAATGGCGGGATAGGCAGCCTTTGTTATTCTACTTCGGTGTGGGACAGAAATCTGGAAAGCAGCATGCTGATTGTGGCTGAATGGGGAAGCGTCAAAATAGGCGGACAGTACATGAACGAAGTCCTTGAATGTCACGTGAAAGACTACGAGATGCCCCGACTCGCACCGACCAACCCCGGCAATGACTACGGCGCATACAAAGGTTCGGCCCAAAATCATCACTATATGATTCGTAATGTGGTGAATGTGCTTTCCGGCCAGTCATTCGAAACGATTGCGACCAATGTCCTGGAAGGACTGAAAGTCGTGGATATCATTCAGCGGATTTACGCGTTGAAAAATAAAGACCGCTGAAAAGGCTTCAAACAACAATAACAATTTTCCTTCTGCGTTTCTCTTTGTAAAACGAGTATAAATGCGTATATTTGTGCGTTTTTTGTCAGTCTTATATGGGACTGACGTGGCATTGCCTTATATATAAGGCAACTACACATTCACAACCGCAAAAACAGAAAATCTGAATAAGCACGCCGGCAATCAGCCAAAAGCATATATTCAATGTACAAAATAGCAATCATAGGTCTCGGATACGTGGGTTTGCCACTGGCCGTTGCATTTGGGAAAAAATATCCTGTAATCGGCTATGACATAAATGAAAAGCGAATCCGTGAATTGCAGTCGGGCGTAGATCTGACGAAAGAGACGGATGCCGAATCGCTGAAAATGTTTTCGGAACAGTCTGAATCGTCCGTGAACGGTCTCGCATTCAGCCATGACGTTCGTGCAATACAGGATTGTAACATATACATCGTCACCGTACCGACACCGCTGACCAAATTTAAAACACCGGACCTCGCTCCGCTGTTAAACGCCTCGGCAACAGTCGGCAGCGTTTTAAAGAAAGGCAATATTGTCATCTACGAATCAACGGTTTATCCGGGATGCACGGAAGAGGATTGCGTGCCCGTACTGGAAAAACATTCGGGGCTGCGATATAATGTGGATTTCTTCTGCGGATATTCGCCGGAAAGGATCAATCCGGGCGACAAAAAGAATACGTTGACAAGCATCCGTAAAGTGGTATCCGGCTCCAACGATGATGTAACCTGCATTGTAAACGATTTATATATCTCTATTATTCAGGCGGGCACGTTTATAGCCTCGTCGATCAGGGTGGCCGAAGCGGCAAAGGCCATTGAAAATGCACAACGGGATGTGAATATCTCCTTTGTCAATGAGCTGTCGCTGATTTTCGACAAAATGGGCATTGATACGCAGGAAGTGCTTGAAGCAGCCGCAACCAAATGGAACTTCCTGAAATTCACGCCTGGATTGGTGGGTGGACATTGCATCGGTGTCGATCCGTACTATCTGTTGCACAAGTCGCAATGCCTGGGATACAATCCGCAAGTGATTCTGTCCGGCCGAAGTATCAACGACGAAATGGGACGTTTCGTGGCGCAAAAGACAGTCAAATTGATGATAAGTAAAGGAATAAAAGTGCTTCACAGTAAAGTGCTCGTGTTGGGTTTCACGTTCAAGGAGAACTGTCCCGACACGCGCAATACAAAGGTGATAGATGTTGTCCATGAATTGAAAGACTTTGGTATCGAGGTAGATGTGTACGACCCGTATGCAAGCGGAGAAAATGTCCGTGCGGAATATGGAATCGAACTGCTCCCGCAGCTACCGGACATGACGGAATATAATGCAGTCATCCTGGCGGTTAACCACGACGGATTCGGGAAACTTGATTTTTCGTTTGTCCGCAATCAACCCACCGTACTTTTCGACGTGAAGGGTGTATTGCCTAAGGATCTGGTGCATGGGCGCCTGTGAATGAGGCGGCTGACAAATGAGCGCGGATTTTATTTTTCATCATGTGGCCATTGCTGTTCGAAGTATCGAAAAAACAGCGGCAATATATTGCAAATCAGGATTTACATCTACCCAGCCTGTCATTGATCCCGTGCAGAATGTACGTATATGTTTTTTAATGAAACAAAACATGCCTCTTTATGAACTGGTTGAACCGATAGATGTGACTTCTCCCGTCAGCAGAATATTGGACAGGGAAGGAATAACGCCTTATCACATTTGTTATGAGGTAGATGATATAGACGAAGCCATTCATGATCTTAAAAAACAAAAATACTTGCTGATCCAAACGCCCGTTCCGGCGATTGCGCTGAATAACAGAAAAATATGTTTTATGTTTCACAAAGACGTCGGGCTGATTGAATTGCTGGAACGCAGTGCGGTTTGCTGAGATTCGGACAGAACCGATGTGCCGGAGGAACATAAAAAGATGCATTATAAAATTTTCATAAGCAGTGTACAAAGGGAATTTGCGGAAGAACGCCGATTACTGGCGAACTATCTGCAGAAAGATACGCTGTTGCAAAAGTTTTTCGATATTTTTGTTTTTGAAGATATTCCGGCAAAAGATCAAAGCCCTGAACAAACTTATTTTAACGAGGTAAAACATTGTGACATTTATCTGGCTATTCTCGGAAAAGAATTTGGATATGAATTTGAGGACGGAACATCTCCGACGCAGCGTGAATTTACAGTCGCTACTGAAAGCAATAAATTCAGACTGACATTTTTACTGAACGCAACGGAAAATGAGCGCCATCCCAAAGAAAATCTTTTCATCAAACAAATTTCGCAGGATTTGATTTATGGCACATTTTCTTCCTCTTCCGAACTTTTGAGCAACGTGTATTCGAGTTTGATTGATTTTTTAGGGGAAAAGGGCGACTTGCGGGTTGAACCGTTTGATAAAAGCGCAAACCGGGATGCAACATGGGAGGATATTTCAGACGAAAAGAT
>JAIRYD010000057.1 GCA_031267935.1 Tannerella sp. | reverse complement strand
CTCGCGACGTGACCGACTGCTTCGACGAAGCGGCCAAGATGTAGACCGCACGCATTCAACCTTCCGCCGAGTCCGTTCCTCATCATTCGGGCGCCGCCGCAGCCCTGTCCCCCTGTCCGTACCCGGGGCCAGGCGCCGTCGCGGCCGGTGCGGCAGACTTTCCAATATATCGGGAAACCTTCCCGCCGCCGCCGCTCCCGCAGTAACCCGAGTTCACAGCTCACAGTTCATCGTTCATCGTTCATCGTTTTGAGAACACGGCCCCCCCCGCATAACGGCAGAAACTTCGCCGGAAGCGAAAAATGTACGTACGTGTTCAAACCGTCCGCGTACGTGTTCAAATCATCCGCGTACGTGTTTGAAACGAAAAAACGATTTTTCAAACCGTCCGCGTACGTGTTTGAAACGTCCGCGTACGTGCTTGAAACGAAAAAACGATTTTTCAAACCGTCCGCGTACGTGTTTAAAACAAACACGTACGTACTTTTCGGGCATCCGCATATTCCCGTCTGACAGTTCAGTATCCGGATCATTTCTTATCCCGGACTCAGGTTATTGATATGAATGCCCTCCGGGCAAGCGGCCGTTCATCTTCAGGTATTTATTGTAATTTTCAGGTCGAACTCAGGTGATAAAGAGGGCCTAAAGCCTTCTGGCGGGGTATGGGAAAAAAATAATCCGTGCAAATCTGCGAACGAAAGCGGTCGGTCTGCAGATTGCACGGATTTACAGGGATCGGGTAAAGTCAGCCGTAGAAGGATATGATTTTATCCATCTGCTGCGAGAGTTTTTTCAGATGAGTACGGTCACCGCCGTTTACTTCGGCGGTGATCCATGTTCCTCGGTAGTTTATCTCGCTGACGGCTTTCATGACGACCGGCCAGTTGTTGTCACCTTCGAGGAGGTCGACGTCGAATCCGTAGCGCAGTCCTTTGCCATTCATCAGTTCGCGGCTAAATTCCTTCACGTGGAGCTTTATTATCCGGCTGTTGAGTGTTCTGATCCACTGTTCGGGCCATCCGTACCGCAATACGTTTCCTATGTCGAAGTACCAGCCTATCAGCGGATGGTTTATTTCGTCCACAAAGCGTCTGGCTTCGACCGGACTGAGGAGGAAATTGTTCCATACGTTTTCGAGGCCGATGTGCATGCCTGTGCTTTCGGCGTGCGGAATGAGTCTGCGGATTGAATCGAGCGAGGTGTTGTAGGCCTGTTCGTAGGATACCTTGTCGCTGACTACTCCGGGGACTACCAGCACGGTGTCGCCGCCAAGCGCCTTGATGTCGTGCAGCGACTGTGCGACGGAGTCGATGCAGGCCTGCCGCACGTGCGGATCGGGATCGGAAAGAGGTTTCGACCAGTGGTCTTTATTCACTGCGGAAGGTATCTCTATTCCGGTTTTTGATCTGGCATCGAGCAGTTCGGGAATCGGGATGTCGACGGGGCTGTTGAATTCTATCCCGTCGAAGCCTGCGTCCTTGACCAGCTTGAACTTGTCCACGAGCGGCAGGTTTTCTTCTATCATACCGAATCCAAGTGCTTTTTTGAGCGGACGTTTGTCTGCATGCCTGTTCTGCACGTGCGGTCCGGCAGCAAATGAAGGTATGACGGACACGCTTGATAGCAGTGCGGCTGATTTGATGAAATTTCGTCTTATCATGTCGAGTTTCTATTTAAAACGTGTAATACCGGGTATTGCAATGGGTATATCGTATTTCGTATCCCATGAAACGGGTTCGGGGAAATATGTTTCCGTGTCGCACAGCGCCTGTTCGCATGAAACGGTCTGTCCCGTATATCCGGCCATTCGACCTGCCAGAGCAACGAGGTTGGTTCTGGTCATCCATTCTCCGTCGTTGATCGGGCGGCTGTTCCTGACGGAAGCAAAGAGTTCGTCGTGTTCCTGCTGATACATGCTCCGTGCTTCGGATTTCTTGTAGGCATTTTCGTCGGTGAATTTCGTTTCGTCGCTGTATTTCCACGGGTTTTTGCCTTTTATTTCGTGGAGACCTGTGCGGCAGTCGACAATGCATTTGCCGTCTGTTCCCGTAAATTCAACGGCATACGAAGGCGCCGTGCCGGCTTGCTGCCGGCAGTAGAAATAGGCTTTTGCTCCACCTGCATATTCGTAGGTGAGTGCAAAATGGTCGAAGACATTGCCGTATTTCGGGTCGGTTCTCTTCTGCCGTCCTCCGGTACCACCGACACGAACGGGCGTCATGTCTCCCATGCCCCACTGAAGCATGTCGAGGCTGTGGATGGCCTGTTCGATAATATGATCGCCCGACAGCCAGTTGTAGTAAAGCCAGTTGCGAACCTTGTACTGCATATCCGACCAGTCGCTGAGGCGTTCCTTGTGCCACAGTTCGCCGGTGTTATAGGTCACTTCCGCCGTAAGTATTTCGCCGATCTGTCCGTCCAGTATGCGGGTGAAAGTTTCTCTTTTTGGCAGATGGTATCTCCAGCAGAAGCCTGATACCAGCGAGATATTTTTTTCCGCCGCTTTCCGGGCCGCAATGATTACTCTTCGCAGCCCGGGTGCGTCTACGGAAAACGGTTTTTCGCAGAAAATATGTTTTCCTGCATTTACCGCATATTCCAGATGAGCAGGACGGAAAGCCGGAGGGGCTGCCAGCAGTACCACGTCGACATCCGAATCAATGAGTTTCCGATAGGCATCGAGGCCTGTGAATTTCGAACCGCCTGAAACTTGTACTTTCTGTGCATATTTACCTTTCAGTTTACCGTACGATTCTTCCAGCTGATCGCCGAATGCATCCGCCATGGCAGTCAGTATCACGTTCGGGTCTGCATTTAAAGCCTCTTCGGCAGCGCCCGTTCCGCGTCCGCCGCAACCGATAAGTCCGACTTTAAGCGTATTACTGTTCGATGTCCATACCGAACCGGATGCTACTGCGGGACTTTTGGGTATGAAAGTCCCCACGGCAGCTACTCCTGCCGTTTTGATAAAATCTCTTCTTGAAAATTCCATTTTATTTGTTTTTAGTCGATTAATATCCGGGATTCTGTTCCAGTTGTGGAGCTTTATTCATTTCGGTAATGGAGATTGGCAGCCAGTACTGGCGGTCGTTCCACGTTCTGTTGTCGGCAAAAGTTGCAGTGTTGTGTACATACAGTGACACGCCGTCGTCGAAATGGTATATGTACATCGGATGGAAATCTTTGATCACATCGTCGCAAATCATCCATTTTCTGATGCAGTACCACCGGTCGCCTTCGGCCAGCATTTCTATCAGTCTTTCATGCCTATACCACTCTCGAGCCTGTGCTTGTGAAACGCCGGCAGGCCTGTCGGGTAAACCGGCGCGGTTTCTGATCATGTTCAAGGTATTGATTCCTTCTTCAACTTCGCCCAGTTCAATGCATGCTTCGGCATAATCCAGCAAAACTTCGGCATATCTCATCTCAATCCAGGCATTTTCATTGTTATCCACTTCGCCGTCTATTGTGATGTCAAGCATTTTTCTTAAATAATAGCCTGTTTTTGTGCCGTTCCATGCCTGTTTGGCGGCCGAACGTGAGTCTTCTCCTCCGACGGTACTCGATTCAAGTTGTGATATTCCGGCCATTATTTCGGAAACATTTTTGCCGATCAGACCGTTTCCCGCACTTGTAATTCTGTGTCCGATCTGGATTTTACTGCCGGTAGAAGCTCTTTCACGCCAAGAAGCGCCGTCATAGAGCACTGTGGCGTAAAAACGCGGTTCCCGTCCACTGTAGGGATTCCGTTCCGGATCGGCTTCCAGCTGTTCACGCGTGAAAACTCTCACATCTTTTTCTCCGGCACTGTATCTGTCCCACTGAAAGGGCGTCCCGTCTTTCATTTCAAATTCTCTCACAAGGTCTTCCAAAGGTTCATTGTTTCCCCAGCAACTGTATCCGTTAGGCCCCCAGAACAGATTGTTGCTTGCATTGTTTCCTTGTTTGTTCAGATATTGAACGCCAAAGATGACTTCATCGTTCCACTCTCCCTTCTGCAGGAAGATATTTTCGAAGTTGGTCGCGTATGCCATAATCTCTTCTTCCGCCATATTTGCAGGAGGATCGTCCGTCGAACCGGCAAGTGCATAATGGCCGTATTTCCCGTCCATAATATCTTTTGCGGCATTTTTGGCCGCCAGCAGTTTTTCGTTTCTGCTGTTTCCCGGAAATGACACAAGCGCATTTGAAGGAGCATACCCGCCATTGGTCAATTCGCCTGCAACAAAGCTCAGCAGTCTGGATTTCAGTGCAGCGGCAGCGCCTCTGGTAGCCCGTCCCTGTTCAATGTCCGATTTCAGCGGCAAGTCTGCCAATGCTTTATCTATGTCGGACAGGATAAAATCCAGCGTCTGCTGAAGGGTAGCCCGTGTGGGAGATAAAAAGTCGTCATTCAGATTAAACTTGCTGTCAACAATCACTACACCCCCGTATGACCTGAGCAGATTGGTATAGTTGAACGCTCTTATAAAATAAGATTCGGCCTTGATCTGTCTGATTTTAGCCTCGTCGGCCGGCGTTTTGACCGGCACGTCATCTATTCCGCCAAGCAGCGTATTGACATTCTTGATGTTGCTGTAGTTGGAGTTCCATGTGATCCAGCTGTAGCGTGAATCGCCGAAATGTCCAAGATAACTGGGCGACATGGTTCCTTTGGTAAAAGTCACGTTTCCCGCCCGGTGGATATTGAGCAGTTCATCCGTGGACGACGACAGCAGGTCTTCGCGCATTCCCAAAACATTGGTATTGTCGTTATCATCACTGCCTATTTGATCATAGCACTGAAACAAAAATGCTTCGACAAGGTTAACGTCCTGAAAAAGGGATTCTTCATTGAATGAATCAACCGGGCTTTGGTTGAGTACATTGTCGCAAGATATTATCGCAAAAGCGGATAGTATCGTAAAAATGCAACTCTTGCTTATTAAGCTATTCTTTTTCATATTTTTCAATTTAACGATATTAATTCTATCAGAAATTTAGTTTGATGCCAATATTAAATGACTTCATTGCAGGATAATACTGAGGATTACCGATTTCCGGATCATAATTTTTCTGTGCGGAATACAATAGTAAAAGATTGTATCCGGTGGCATAGACGTCGGCCCTCGAAACGCCAACTTTCGCAGATATACTTTGGGGAACAGTATAATTGAGCACGACACTTTTCAATCGCAGATATGCCATATTATCAAACCAATAAGTATTTGAATTGCTCAAATACGACCAGTACTGGTCGGCGCGGTGAAAGGGTCTTGCCTTATCCGAACTGCTGTTTTCGGGCGTCCAGTAATCCGTAGCGATCCATCTGAATACGTTTTGTCCGATACCTCTGTTTCCTTCGATTGCGCTTTTGTAGTATGTCCCCTGTCCTTGCGTCAGAATGGACAGTGACCAGCTTTTATAAGCCATGTCGAGTTTCAACCCGTAGAACAATTCCGGAGCATCCGTTTTATCCAGCAGTATCCGGTCGTCGGCATCGATAACCTTGTCGCCATTGACATCTTCAAAAATAACGTCGCCCGGTTTGGCGCCCGACCAGTGCGGATAGGCGTCTATGTCCGCCTGTGTCTTGAAAATACCGATGGCGTTGTAAACCAGTTTTGAACCGTAAGGATGTCCTGTTTCTCTTTGCCATAACACGGATCGTTCAGGTTCGTCCATAAAGACTACTTTGTTGCGCGCCCAGCTCAAATTGCCTGTCAGGTCAAATTTAACCTTGTCAGCCAGTGTGGTATGATAGCCGGCATCGACTTCGAATCCCCGATTGTCGACAATTGCTATATTTTCGTCAGGTAGCGCCAGTCCGGTGAATGCCGGAACCGAAGCGTTCTTGGTTATCAGAATATCCGAACGTCTATTGTAGAAAAATTCCGTATTCAGATGAAATCTTCGATTTAAAAACTGTGAATCAAAGCCGACGTTGTATGTCGTTTGTTTTTCCCAGGTAATGGCGGGATTCGCTATTATGGACTGATAGATTTTAGTCTCGACATTTTTATCTGTTCCCAGTGTTACCCCCGACCCCAGACTGTATTTGTTGATGTACTGGAACGGTTCTCCCGGGTCCATACCCATTTGCCCATAAGTTGCTCTCAATTTGAAATAATCTATAAACGGCAAATTTTCTTTCCAAAAGCTTTCTTCCGATGCACGCCATGCCAGAAGCAGTGCCGGGAAATTACCCCATCTGCTCGAAGGCGGGAACTTGAAGGAACCGTCACGTCTGAATATAAATTCGGCAAGATACCTGTCTTTAAGACTGTAATTAATCCTGCTGATCCATGACTGTCTGGCATAGATGCTTACCCAGCCGGAATTTGACTTGTCTTTTTCGCCACCGGCGTCAAGCGCCTGAACCAGATCCGAAATGAAATATTTTCTGTATGCATCAAATCCAAAGGTGTTTTCATCAAATTGCTCGAAAGCGCCGAATATTGAAAACGAATGGTCCCTCAACGTCTTGGCATAGGTAAAACTGACATTGAACATTTTTCTTCTGTAACCTTCATTTCCTTCCGTCAGTTCCGGTGAATCGATACCGCGCTGACGGGGTTCGAGTGCCATGCTTGTAATAAACCCGTCGGCATTTCTGATCGCTGAATCGTAGTTTGCAAAATATAATGTCCACGGTTGTTTGAAGTCTTTCGCATTTTGATTACTTACGTCGTAATTGAAGAAACCGTCTATTGACAATCCTTTGATCATAGGAGGCTTGAATGATGCACGAAAAGTAATTTCATTTTTATAGTTTTCCCGTTGCTTATATCCTGCATCAAAACTTGTGTTGACTACCGGATTATATCCGCCTTCAAAATCGGGTCCCGGTTCGCCTGTAGGCCAGAAGGAGGGTACTGTCGGGACGACCATGGTTGCCCAGCCTACTAAATAATAGGTATCTGCGGTAGGATATTTTCGTGAAGTCAGATATCCGCCGTATAATACGGATGTTTCCAGCCAGTCTGTAATCGGGATATCCAGTTTCACCCGCAGGTTGTATTGCTTGTATTTTGTAGATTCCTGTTTATACATGGCCTGATTATCTCTATAACCGAAAGATACATAGTACCGGGTGGCATCAAACCCTCCGTTCAGAGACAGACTGTGTCGGGTATCCGTTGTCCATTTTCTGACAAGATCACCCATCCAGTCGGTATTGGGATGTTCCCAGGGATCCGCACCGCTTTTATACAATTCGATATCTCTGTCCGAATAAAGCCGGCTTACACCTTCATATAGCTGATAATCGCTTATATACTGCGCATATTCAGCAGCGTTTGCCACATTGGGCAGTATCGTTGGCGTTTTAAATGCCTGTGAAAACTCATATCTCAGGCTGGCTTTTCTGTTAGCGCCGCCACTTTTGGTTGTCACAAGGATTACACCGTTTGCCGCACGGGAGCCGTAGATGGCAGCCGAAGCATCTTTCAAAACAGAGATGCTTTCAATATCGTTCGGGTCTACCTCATACAAACTTCTGTCGGGTATACCGTCAATGACGATTAGAGGTGCGGTTTTTTCTCCCCTGTCACCCAGCGTGGTTCTGCCGCGAATAAGAATAGTGGCCTCATCGTTTCCCGGTTCTCCGGAACCCTGCATGACGGTTGCGCCCGGCAATCTTCCCGAAATCGCATTCGTTACATCAAAAGCATTCGCGGCGGCAATCTCGTTTCCCTGTATGGCCGAGACGGCTCCTACAAGATTTTCCTTTTTTTGCACCCCATACCCGACAACCACCACTTCATCCAAAGCCTGACTGTCTTCTATAAGCTTGATTATTAGAGAATTGCCCCCCCCCGATGGAATTGCGGACACCCTAATCTCCTGCGCAATATATCCAATATAAGATATTTGCAACACGGCATTGTCCGCCACATTCAACCTGAAATTTCCATCCACATCGGTAACGGTGCCGTTTGTTGTGCCTTTTTCCATGATATTCGCGCCGATGATCGACTCGCCTTTTTCGTCGACGACCTTACCGGTTATCGGCCTGTCCTG
>JAIRYD010000049.1 GCA_031267935.1 Tannerella sp. | reverse complement strand
GTCGCTCCGACACGTGTCTCCGTCGCTCCGACACGTGTCTCAGTCGCTCCGACACGTGTCTCCAGCGCTCCGACACGTGTCTCCGTCGCTCCGACACGTGTCTCCAGCGCTCCGACACGTGTCTTCAGCGCTCCGACACGTGTCTCCGTCGCTCCGACACGTGTCTCCGTCGCTCCGACACGTGTTTCCAACGCTCCGACACGTGTCTCCGTCGCTCCGACACGTGTCTCCGGCGCTCCGACACGTGTCTCCGGCGCGCCAGCGCGTGTTTACGGGCGCTCTATTCGGCATCGCGCCGTGACGAATCTGTTTTTTTGTTTTTATGCCACAGTTGACCGGCGTTGATGATGTTCTGCCAGATGATGTATGCGGCGGGGGCGAGTGATATGAGCGGATTGAGGTAGGTCTGCGCCATCCAGAGGGCGAGGATGGTGTTTTTTTGTCCCAGTCCCTGGCCGGACGAGACCGGGTCGCCGTATCGCCGTCCGATGCGCCGTCCGAGCAGGAACTGGGCGCAGCAGAGAAGGAGCGAGACGGCGGCCAGTGCGAGGGCGGTCTTCAGGTTCGTGCGCGCCTGGTCGAGCATGAAGTCTACGGTGATGCCCGTCACGATGACGAGGGCTGCGGTCCAGAGGTAGAACGTGAGCCGCGGAATGCTCAGCAGGGTGCGGTGGACTGCGGGGACGTAGCGGCGCAGCGCTGCGGCGACGAACAGGGGCAGGATCAGCAGGGGAAAGATTTGCCGGCAGATGTGCCAGACGGATAGCAGGAAGGGCAGTTCTTCGTGTACGCCGATAAAGGAGAAGTACAGGGGTGCGGCGGCGGCCACGGCGATGTTGCAGAACAGGATGTAGGCTGTCAGGAATCCGACGTTTCCGCCCAGCATTCCCGTGATGACGGCGGCGGCCGTGGCCGTCGGCGCGAGCACGCAAAGCAGCGCGCCCTGCGCCACGGCTTCGTCGAAGGGGTGGATCAGGAGATAGATCCCGATGCTTCCGGCCAGCTGTATGAGCAGCAGCCGCAGGTGGGCGGGATGGAAGCGGATGTCTTTCCACGAAATCTTGCAGAACGTGATCAGCAGCATGGTGAAGATCAGGTAGGGCGTCAGAAACGACAGCCGGCTTACCCACGCGTGCGTCAGCGCGCCGGTGATCATTGCCGCCGGAAGCGCCTGTTCCCTGATGAATTTGAGTATCTTCACGCGCACGCCTGCTACAGGGGGATATACCTCACGAAGGCTTCGATGGCTTCGTACGACGCCAGTCCGAGCTGCTTGTAGAGTTCCGCCGTGGCGCGGTTGCGGTATTCGGTGCGCTGCCAGAACAGCCGTTCGTCGTCGCCGAGGAACGGTGCGCTTTCGGCCTGCGACTGGTGCTTGAGGATGGCGTTGCGCTTGAAGCGAAGTTCTTCGGGGCTGATGGGGACGGCCATTTCGATATGGTCCATTTCCCATTCCGCCCATGCGCCGCGATACATCCAGATGCGGCAGTCGGCCAGCCACTGTTCGCCCTTGAGCTCGTCGATGGCGGCCAGGACGGCGTCCAGACAGACTTTGTGCGTGCCGTGCGGGTCGGCAAGGTCGCCGGCCACGAACATCTGGTCGGGCCTGATGTCGAGGAGCAGGCGTTTGATGATTTCGACGTCCGCTTCGCCGAGCGGTTTTTTCTTCACCGCGCCCGTTTCGTAGAACGGCAGGTCGAGGAAGCGGATGTGATCGTCTTTCACGCCCGAGTAGCGGCAGGCCGTGCGGGCTTCTTCGCGGCGGATGGTGCCTTTCATGAAGAGGACGTCGGCATTTTCGGGCAGCCCTTCTTTCTTTTCGCCGCGCAGGCAGCGGATGATTTCTTCCGCCTTGCGACGCACGGTTTCGTCGCCGGTGTAGCGGATGCACACGTCGCGCAGGTATTCGGCGTAGCGGATCACTTCCTCGTCGCCGACGGCAATGTTGCCCGACGTCTGGTAGGCCACGTACACGTCGTGTTGCTGGTCGCAGAGCCGGCGGAGGGTGCCGCCCATCGAAATCACGTCGTCGTCGGGATGCGGACTGAAGACGATGACTTTTTTCGGATAGGGCATTGCGCGTTCGGGGCGGTTCGCGTCGTCGGCATTCGGTTTGCCGCCGGGCCATCCGGTGATGGTGTGCTGAATGTCGTTGAATATTTTTATGTTGACGTTGTAGGCCGATTTGTAGAGCGCGAGCAGTTCGCCCAGTTCATGCTCGTTGTAATCCTTGTTGGTCAGTTTCAGGATCGGCTTGTCCGTGAGCTGACAGAGCCATACGATGGCGCGGCGGATCAGTTTGGTGTCCCATTCGCAGCTCGACACGAGCCAGGGACGGCTGATTCGCGTCAGCTCGCTGGACGCCTGTATGTCGGTCACGACCTTGACGGAGGCATGGTTTTGCAGGCAGGTGGCGGGAAAGCTGTCGCTGGCCTTGTCTTCGACCGTCTGTTTCACGTCCCGCGCCTTGCCCGCGCCCCACGACAGGAGGATCACGTTTTTTGCGTGCAGCATGGTGGCAAGTCCCATCGTGATCACGCTCAGGGGCACGTTGTCTATCGAATGAAAAAGCTGGGCGGCTTCCTTGCGCGAATCGTTGTCGAGCAGCACCAGATGCGTGCGCGAGCTGACGGCCGTTCCGGGAACATTGTAACCGATCCGTCCCCGATGCCCGATGCCCGCGATCAGGTAGTCGATGCCGCCCGCGCGGGCAATTTCCTGCTCGTACCGCCTGCAGGAGTCGTAGACGGAGTCCTTGCTCATGAAGCCGTCGGGATAATGGATGTTCTCGGGCTTGATGTCCACGTGGTTGAACAGCGTGTCGGCGATGTTTGCCAGATTACTGCCGGCACGGCTCGTGAGCGGATAAAATTCGCTCACGAGGAAGACGGTGACGTTTTCGAAACTCAGCCTGCCGGCCCGGTGCATCGCAATCCATTCTTCGAACACGCGGCGCGTCGAACGTCCTCCGGGGATGCCCAGCACGAGCTTGCGTCCGTCCTTCCGCCGCTTTTCGATTTCCCGCGCGATCTCGCCGGCCAGACTGACGGAACCTTCGTCGATCGATTCGTAAATATATGTCGGCATCTTCTCGAAACGCGTCAGCACGGAGTGTTCGTAAGCATTTTCGGGATGATAGAACCGTTTCGGGATTTTGGTAAGTGTGATTTTTGAACTCAAATTTGTTTTCATATCCTTTTTCGTTACGTTAATTATTCTCGTATTTGATTCGCTGCACAAAGATAGTGTTTTCCCTGAAAACAGCATTAAGGCGAACCTCTAAAAACTCCGCCCGCCGGAAAGCAGAAAACGCCGCCCGGAAAACCCGCCCCGTTCACCACCCTGCCGCTCATCATTCACCGTTCACCGCTCATCGTTCATAGTTCCATTCACACGCCGTCCCTCATCACGACCGGAGTTTCTCCAGTTCGAGCGTCCGGGCCGTCCATTCGTTCATCGTGTCGGACAGGCGTCGCTTTGCCGTTTCGTGGCCGGCATACAGCGCCGCGTCTGCAGCGCCTTCGGGCGTCGACATGCGTGCTTCGGCGTCGGCAATTTCCTGTTCGAGACGGGTGATATGCCGTTCCGCCTCGGCGATAATCTTTTCCAGACGCCTGACCGTGCGGCTTTGTTCCTTCTGTGCCTCGTACGACGGTTTCGGCGATTCGGACGCTGTTTTCGCATTTGCGGGTGTGGCGGCGGAAACGTTTTCCGGAGGCGTGCGGCGTTCCAGTTCGCGCAGGCTGTCCATCTTTTTGCGTGCGAGAAATTCGTATATCCCGCCCAGATGCTCCTTCACGCGCTGGTGGCCGAATTCGTACACCTTGTCGACCAGTCCGTCGAGAAATTCGCGGTCGTGCGAGACGACGATCAGCGTGCCGTCGAAGTCGCGCAGCGCCTCCTTCAGGACGTCTTTCGAACGCATGTCGAGGTGGTTGGTCGGCTCGTCCAGAATGAGCAGGTTAACCGGCTCGAGCAGCAGGCGTATCATGGCCAGACGGCTGCGCTCGCCGCCCGAGAGCACTTTCACTTTCTTGTCCGACGCTTCGCCGCCGAACATGAACGCGCCCAGAATGTCGCGGATGCGGGTCCGGATGTCGCCCTGTGCCACGCGGTCGATCGTGTCGAAGACCGTCGCCTGTTCGTCGAGCAGTTCGGCCTGGTTCTGCGCAAAGTATCCCGTCTTCACATTGTGTCCCGTCGTCAGCGTGCCCTCGAAGTCGATTTCGCCCGTGATGCACTTCACCATCGTGGATTTGCCCTCGCCGTTTTTGCCGACGAACGCCACCTTGTCGCCACGGTGGATGGTATACGTGGCGCCGGAAAAGACCGTATGGTCGCCGTATCGCTTCGCGACGTTTTCGGCCGTCACCGGATACGAGCCCGAACGCGGCGCGGGCGGAAATTTGAGGCGCAGCGTGGCGCTGTCGACTTCGTCCACCTCGATGCGCTCGATTTTTTCCAGCTGCTTGATGCGCGACTGTACCTGTACCGATTTCGTGGCCTTGTATCGAAACCGCTCGATGAAAGCCTCGGTATCCGCTATTTTTTTCTGCTGATTTTCGTAGGCGCGCAGTTGCTGTTCGCGGCGTTCGCGGCGGAGCGTCACGTATTCGGAATACCGGACGCGGTAGTCGTAGATCTTCCCGAGTTCGATTTCGAGCGTGCGGTTCGTGGTGTTGTCGATGAACGCGCGGTCGTGCGAGACGAGGATGACGGCGTCGGCATGCAGGGCGATGAACGTTTCGAGCCACTGTATCGATTCGATGTCCAGATGATTGGTCGGCTCGTCCAGCAGCAGCACGTCCGGTTTCCCGAGCAGCAGTTTGGCCAGTTCGATACGCATCCTCCAGCCGCCGCTGAACTCCGAGGTCGGGCGGTCGAAATCGCTGCGCGCAAAACCCAGTCCCGTCAGCGTGCGTTCGATTTCGGCATGATAATTCGTGCCGCCGGAGAGTCGGAACTGTTCGGCGAGCGACGTCATGCGGTCGATGAGTTTGTGAAACGCTTCCGAATCGCAGTCGGTGCGCCGGTTCAGTTCTTCGCTGAGGCGGTCGATCTCGTCTTCCATCCGGCGGATGTGGTCGAACGCGCGTTCGGTTTCCCCGACGACGGTGCGCGTATCCGTCAGCTGCATCTGTTGCGGCAGGTAGCCGACGGTCGTATCTTTCGGAATGCCGACCGCGCCCGACGAAGGCGCCTGCAATCCTGCCAGAATCTTCAGCAGCGTCGTCTTGCCCGCGCCGTTGCGCCCCACCAGTGCGATGCGGTCCTTTCTGTTGACCACAAACGAAACGTCGTCGAACAGCGTAAACCCGCCGAAATCAACCGTTAAATTTTCTATCGAAATCATCTTCCCTGTTGAATGAGGTGCAAAATTAGGCGAAAAATGCGAGTTATCCAAACGCGTGCAAACAAAGCGCGGTTTTATTGCCGTCAAAAAAAACCGCACAAAGTGAAATCACGAACAGGGCCGCACACACGGCATAAAACCTCCGGCCAACCCCGCCATGACGGGGCGGTCGGCGCCTTTTCGGCTTGTCCTGCCGGCATTATAGCAAAGCATATACGACGTCATTGCGAACGCAGTGAAGCAATCCAGGCTGTCCGCGGTATGGATTGCTTCGTGCCTCGCAATGACGGAGATCCGGCTTTCCGCGTGCAATGCACAAAAAACCATACCCGTGCACGGTATCGCCGAAAAATGCGGAAGCAGAGAAGTCATTTCCCGTTGTCGAATGCCCGGCAGAAGGTAGTCATCAGCAGTATGCACAAGCCGAGCAGGCCGACGGCGATGTAGGCCGACTGCATGCCGAACGTCTTCGTGATGGCGCCGATCAGCGGCGGGGCGACGAGCGAGCCGACGAAGCTGATGCTCGACAGAATGGTGAGCGCGATGGCGGTCGGCGTCTTCGATTTGGCCCCGACAAGGCTGTAGACCGTCGGCACCATGCACGAAATGCCCAGCCCGACGAGCATGAATCCGGACGAAATGACGGCTACCTTCACCGTCATCGAAGCCGCCGCCATGCCGCCCGGCAGCGCAGACAGCAGGAAGCCCGCAAAAATGAGCAGACCGGCGAGCTGCAGTACGCGCTGACGGCCCAGCTTGCGATATGCGAAGCCGGTAAGGAAACGTCCCGCCGTCATCATCACCATGAATACGAGGAAGCCGATCTGCAGCGAACGGGGCGCCTGAATCACCGATTCGAAGTATATTCCGCTCCAGTCGAACATGGCGCTTTCGACAATCAGCGCAAACAGGCTGACGATGCCAAGCTGAATCAGCAGCATCTCGGGACGGCGGATAAAACCGGACAGCGCGCGTTTGCCGCTCTTTTCCCTATCCGCCGCGGCAGCGGGCGGCGGCGCGTCGTCCGTCAGATATTTGCGGCCGAAAAGAACCGTCGCCGCAATGACCGCCGCCACAATCGTGAAATGCCACACGGGCTGCACGCCGCCGAGGATCATCAGAAAACCCGTCAGCGCGCCGATGCAGGCGGCCAGACTCCATCCGCCGTGAAACGTCGCCATGACCGTGCGGCCGAACAGACGCTCGATGCCGATGCCCTGCGTGTTGAGCGAAATGTCGCACATGTTCCAGAATATACCGAAGCAAAACAGACAGACGCCCAGCAGATAGACGTCCGGCGCATAGCCGATGGCCGCCAGCGCCGCGGCATATCCCAGTACGCTCGCCTGCACCATGATGCGGCTCCCGAAAGCCGATACCAGATAGCCCGTCAGCGGAATGGCTACGAACTTGCCGACGGGGATCATGAACAGAATCCAGCCCCACAGCAGGGCGTCTTCGACCGTGAACAGCGCCTTTATGTCGGGTATGCGGCTCGCCCACGAGGAAAAACACAACCCCTGCGCAAGATAGAAGCTCAGTATGGCGAAACGGATTCGCTCTTTCGTAAAGACATGATTACTTTCCATATTTTTTTTAAATTAGTTGTTCGACGGCTGCAAAGTAAATACTTTTCCGTCGGTTTTCCGACGAAAACGTCACATTATATATATTCGGGCACCCCTTAAAACTCCAAATTCAAGGCTTGCGAGGCGCTGAAAGCGGAGATTACTGATCGTAAATGAGGGGACTTCTAAAAACTCCGAATTCAAGGCTTGCGAGGAACTAAAAGCGGAGTTTACCTGTCGTAAATGAGCATTTCAGCGACGAAGCGTCACGCAGAAGTCGGGGTTTTCGGAGGCGCCCGTTTTTTATTCTGCGGAAATACGTTTTTTACGCGCGTCGTGTACGGCATGCTTCGCGATATCGCGTGCCGTATTCTTTCGGAGTGATGCCCATTTCCCGGCGGAAGGATTTCGAGAAATGGAACGGGTCGTAGTACTGCAGGCGGAAGGCGATTTCCTTTATCTTCAAGTCGGAAAACTGCAAATAATTACATGCGCGCTG
>JAIRYD010000046.1 GCA_031267935.1 Tannerella sp. | reverse complement strand
ATACTGTCCGTTTTGGAGACCGTGATCCATTCATACGAAAATGTTTCGCTCTTTGCAGTATTCTCTTTCAGCATGATGTCGGACGGATGCACCTCAAAGGGGGAAAAATAGGGCAAATCAAACGAGTAAATATACCATGCCGAAGTTACCGCTTTCATGACGGAATCGGAAGCATTGCCGGAGAACTTCAGGTCGAACGGTTCCTGGCTTACCACGTGTTCAGGTCTTGTGTTCTTCCCGTCAAGGACGGCATTATCACAGCCAAACACCGCCGCAAGGATCAAAACGAATAAAAAAATTTTTGTTTTCATATTCTGCTATTTTTATAATTATTGATGCCGCAAATTTAGATATTGTTTTTACCTGTGCAAAACTTTAACTAATAAAAATTACAAACGATGATTAAAACAAAAGGATTAGCCGTACTGCTATGCCTCGTATTGGCAGGATGTACAACAGTGTATGATGTCGAGAATCCCGATTCTCCATCAGAAGTGACCGGTAAAACTCCGTCGATTCCGGAGATGCTGGATGAATTCCGTGCCACGCACGGATATGGCCTGCCGACAAAGGCAGGCGGAACGTCGGATCTGAATATTCTCGATATTCGGACGGAAACCTGTGTGTATGACATTGCCGACGAGATTGCCGGCAGTCTGCTGCAGACAAAGAGCGGCAGCGCCGAAGACCTTTCGGCACAGTCGCAGGTGACGCTGTCTACGGTCACGTTCGAAAGCGAAGGGCAAACGGGATTCTCCATCCTTACGAACGACAGCCGAATCGCGCGCGTTTACGCCTTTACCGAAAGCGGCCAACTGTCGGATACGACGTAATATGACGAAGCCGGAACGGGAATTGCCCCGTTCCGGCTTTTCAGTTCCCCCTCCTCGGCCCGGCGTAGCGTCGATCGCGGTCGATTTTCATAATGAAATTGCAATTCATGAATATGACGGAGAAGGGGCTTGCCGGATGACGTCGGCGGGCGTTCGTCATGACGTCGTTGACCGGAGGTTTACGGCCGTGTACGTGGTCCTGTTCCGGCAAAACATTCGGCAGCGCCTCAAAAAAAAGAATGGACCGTATTTCCGGGATTTTATTTGTGCGGTTTCTCCGGACGGGATTTTTCCGGATGGAGAATGAGTGTGTTTCCGTTTACCGCAGGTTGTATTCCAGTCCGGTGACGATAAATTCGGTACGGCGGTTGATCTGGTCGGCGACGTCTTTCTGTGCGGGTGTGAGGGTGTCGACGAAGGCTTCGTCGAGCACGGCTCCTTCGGGCAGGAAGGGGTGGGTTTCGGCCATTTTCGGCGTGATCGTTTTGGGGACGGTTTTGCCGTATCCGCGGGCTGTGAGTCGTGCGCGGTCGACGCCGGCTTCGATCAGGTAGTCGACGACGGACTGTGCGCGTCGCTGTGCCAGCGCTTCGTTGAAGGCGTTCGAGCCGATGCGGTCGGTGTGCGCGCCCAGTTCGATGGTGACGTGCGGATTGTCGTCGAGTATCCTGACGAGGTTGTCGAGCGCCTGTTTCGATTCGGGACGGAGTGTGGCCATGTTGTAGTCGTAGAAGATGTTTTCGACCACGACGGGACGGTCGGCGGGCGAGAGGTAGAAGTCGACGTAGTACGTTTCGTTCCGTTCTTCGGCATCGGTGCGGAGTTCGAAGTTCTGGTTCAGGTAGTCGGGTGCGCTGGCCATCATCACGTAGCTGATGTCGCGTTCGAGTTCGACGCGGTACGATCCGTCGGGTTTGACGGGTACTTTCAGGTTCAGTCCGTCTCGGCCGACGATGTGCACGGTTGCGTTTTCGATCGCGTTTTCGTCGGCATCGGAGACGTATCCTTCGATGAGGATCGTCACGGCCGGACGGGTGAAGGAATAGATATGATCCCAGCCGCGGGCGTCGTTGCGGTTCGAGGCGAAGAAGCCTGTTTCGGCGGTGCCGGCGAAGGTGATTCCGAAGTCGTCCGCGCTGGAGTTGAGGGGTGCGCCCATGTTGGCGACGCGCCATTTGCCGGTACTGTCGAGCGTGGCCTTGAAGAGGTCGAGTCCGCCCATGCCCGGATGTCCGTTGGAGGCGAAATAGAGGGTGGCGGAATCGCGCACGTAGGGAAAGAGTTCGTCACCTTCGGTATTGATTTCGGGTCCGAGGTTTTCCATGCCTCCGAAGTCGCTTGCTCCTACCAGTCGTGTGCGAAACAGGTCTTTGCCGCCGTATCCGCCGACGGCGTCGGTGACGAAGTAGAGGTATTTGCCGTCGGGCGAGGCGGCGGGGTGCGCCAGCAGGGTCACGGAGTCCCTGACGATGGCGGCGCGCTGGCCCTTGCCCCATGTGGCGCCGCTGCGGGTCGAATAGTAGATCTCGGCCGTGCGGGGGTCGATGGCGTCGTCCGAGCAGTAGGTGTAGTACATCGTGTTCCAGTCGCCCGAGAAGGAGGGCGTCCCTTCGTCGAAGCCGCTTACGACGGCGTCGGTCACTTCTTCCGCCTTCTGCCAGCGGCCCTGTTCGTCTTTTCTGGAGAAGTACAGGGCATTGTTTTTCATTCCGGTGATGGCATTGACGGAGTCTCGGTGAACGAGGCCGCGCGTGGAGTTGAAGTAGAGCTGGTCGTACTTTTCGCCGTAGAGCATGGGGCCGAATTCGCTCCGGCGCGAGTTGAAGATATCCATCCGCGCCACCTGGTAGCGCGTCGGATGTTCGCTCCACTGCACGGCCGCTTCGCATCCGGCGATCCCGTTGAGCGCGACGGCGCTGTTCGGCACGTATGTCAGGTATTCCGCGTAGTGTCCGGCGGCATCCGCGTAGCGTCCGCTGCGGTGATGGATCTGCCCGAGCCGCAGATGCAGCATGCTGTCGGGATAGTTGTATCGCAGGGCGTTCATGTAGGCGCTCACCGCGCGCGGGATATTGCCGACAAGACGCTCGCAGTCGCCCATGCGGTATGCGATGTAGGAACGCAGTTCTTTCTGGTCGGGTTTCGTCTTCCGATACAGCTTGCGGTACATTTCGGTAGCGGCATAGTATTCGCCCAGGCGCTGCTTTTCTTCCGCATCGCTCAACTTGACGGACTTGCACCCGGCAAACGCGCAAACCGCCATGACTGCGCATACATATTTCGTAATAAATCGTTTCATATTTCCTTGTCGCACGCGTCCTGCCTGCCTGCCCCCCCCGTCCGGGTTATCTGTTTATACTGCACGCGGTCTGAAATTGTGCGTTTAACGATGAACCATGACCGGATTCATCGTTCATCATTCATCATTCATCGTTCATAGTTTATCGTTCATAGTTATACTCACAGTTTCAGACCGCCTGTTTTTTCCAGCGTCCCGTTCCGTAATAGATCCACGTGGCCAGAAATCCGATGCCGATGCTGATGTTGACGGCCCACCA
>JAIRYD010000237.1 GCA_031267935.1 Tannerella sp. | reverse complement strand
CAGGGTGGCCTCAAAACCGATTCCAAATCAAACCTTATCATCCGGATAAGCGGCGACGCCGGTACCGGAAAAACGTCGCTGGCCCTGGCTCTGTCGGCCGCCCTGTCGCCCTACGGAACACAACTGTTTTATCTTTCGCTGGAAGAAAAGGTCGATGATTTGAGAAACAAGCTATATTCACTGATTCCGGAATACCTGACGGGATTATCCTTTTATAATGATATTGCAGGGTGGTTCTATCCGTTAGAGATTCCTCTTATTGAGTTTGACAACGTTTCTGAAAGATTCACCCATTTTTATAAGGCGGTTGATAAAATACAGGAAACACTGAATGTAAATAATAACATACCGGAAAAAGCGGCAGAACTGTTGCCGGCCGTCTGTCCGATGGTCATTGTCATCGACAGCATCCGTCCCTTTATCAATGAAGGCGCCAATCTCGAAAAGTTTATTGAGAAGTGCCGCGCACTGCATGCGATCGTCATACTGACTTCGTCGAAAGACTTTCATCATGACATTGACTACATGGTGGACGTGGTGATCAACTTGAAATATATCGATACGGAAACACAAAAGGAAAAGCCGGAACGCATCTTCCAACTGTTAAAGACACGGCATCAAAGTTCGCGACCGGGCGCACATGTCTTTCATTTGTCTAAAAACAGTCTGTATATTTCGCCTCAGCTTCCTTCACAGATCGACAAGGTCAATATCCTGCCGAGACTGCTGCCATCCGGCAAGTACTATAATAATTTTTTCAAGGAGAATACTCAATACACCACAAAGTTGGTACTGTGGGATAAATCGCAAATATTGCTGCATGGTTACGGCAGTTCGGGAAAAGCCGGACTGGCGTTATCTCTGTTGATGTCTCCACTGAAAAGGCGGCAGGAAAAGTATGCCGATTCAAGTGACCCGTATATTCTTAAAAAAAGAAAAACGCTTGTAATTTCGATGCTGTATTCTCAGAAATATTATGCAGGACTGGCCCGAAAGATGATAAAAAAAGAATCTGCATTTCAGAACTCACACCTCGAATGTCTTTGCTTTTATTCGGGTTACCTAACGTCGGAGGATTTCATTAACAAGATACTGACCAAACTGGATACTGCGATTCTGAATGGGGAACCTTTTACCGGAATTCTTCTGGACGGATTGCACAATGCGTCTCTGCAATTCCCTAAGTTGCAGATGGACGACATGGTATGGTCAACCCTGTACAGTTTGCTGGCAAAATATTACCTTACCATTGTGACGACGTACACGAACTTTAAAATAGAAGATGGTATCGACCGCAATGCGGGTATCCTGTTGAAAGGAGACAAACAACTTCTTGACCTTATCATTCAGTCTTCAGATTACTATCTAAGCGTAGATAAAACAACGAAAGAAGCCGCCGGAAAATATCGCGTCACATTAAACTCTGCCATCAGGCACAGAATGAAAATCCCGGGAGAATTTTTCATCTGGGACAGAGAGGGCATGTCATTAACCGCACAGGATGACACACAACTGGCATTTGATTTCAAAGAATCCGCTCAGGAAGAATTTTTCACGGAAGACGACGACTGAACGGCGTTTTGGGGGGCATTCCAGATTGTCGTTTTTTATTATTGAGTCTGTCACTGTACAACAGGCGAGGCTCGTATCGTCATGACGGTGCGCGCCTCGCCGTTTCGGCTTGTTCTTATGACATTACGGCAAAACGCCCGCCGCCGTCATTGCGAACGCAGTGAAGCAATCCATGTGGCATAATGTCCGGATTGCTTCGTACCCCGCAATGACCGACCGACACTCAACCGGCACATACGCCGCTGCCGCACGGCAGGAAAACGGAAAAATCGACCCCGGCAGATATATTTTCCGTGATACGCCCTCCATAATTATACGGTATGGGACGCGATTGCGACCGTTTCAGACTGAAATGTTCGAAACCGGACCCGTTTCCAAACATTTCAGACTGAAACGGACAGAATCGGACCCGATTCCAAACATTTCAGACTGAAACGAACAGAATCGGACCCGATTCCAAACATTTCAGACTGAAACGGACGCAATCGGATCTGATTCCAAACATTTCAGACTGAAACGGACGGAACCGGACCAGATTCCAAACATTTCAGACTGAAACGAACGGAATCGGACCCGATTCCAAACATTTCAGACTGAAACGAACGGAATCGAACCCGATTCCAAACATTTCAGACTGAAACGGTCGCAATCCATCGTGGTATTGCCGTAATGAAGAAGGCGGCTTCTCCGGGATATGGAGAAGCCGCCTTCGGATGTATGTGCAGCGTCACGGTTAGCGCTCGTCGCGTGCTTCGTCGTAGACGCAGAACTCGGCGATGGCGGGCGTTTCGGACGATTCGTCGATGACGATCCGTATTTTACCGCCGCGGATGCGGTCGAAGCGATGCAGTTTTACTTTCAGATCGTTGCGGTCGGTGAGGAGCGTTTTCCATTCGCCGTCCTGTTCGTAGAGCAGGGTGTAGCGGAGGATGCAGCGGCGGGTGTCGTAGACGGCGACGGCGTTGAAGAAACGGTCGCCCCGGAAGTCCACTTCGAACCACGGGCGGGCTACTTCGGCGTTCGACTGCCACGAGGTGCGGAAACTGTCGTCGTTGCCGAAATCCATGATCATCATGTCGCTGCTCCAGCTCGCGTTGACGGGCTGATGTTTGGCAATGTTGGTCGAGATGATCGGCGGTTCGAAGGGCGGCAGTGGGACGGAGGGCGTGTCGTCGCGCCACAGCCGTCCGATTTCCCGGAGGGCGTCCAGCGCGTTGCCGTCGATCAGGCCGTCGCGGTTCGGGGCGACGTTGAGGATGAAGTTGCAGTGCGCCCTGTTGAACGGTTCGAGGTTGTTCGCGACCATTTCGGAGGGTTTTTTCACCGGTTCGTCCGGAAAGGAAGTCTTCCAGAACCAGCTTCCGTTGAGCGGCAGGCACGAGAGGGCGGGCAGGCGGTTGCTTTCTTTCGAGATGTGCTGTCCGGCGCCCTGTTCGTAGGACTTGATGTCGGTATAGAACAGCATTTCGGGCGGATACTTGGCGGCGTTCAGATCCATCACGAGGCAGTCGGGCTGCAGGCGCTTGACGAGCCGGTAGATTTCCTCGAACGGGATGTCGTCATACGAGATGCGCGACCAGGGCGCGTCCCAGCCGTCGATGATGAGGGCTTCTATCCGTCCGTAGCCGGTGAGCAGTTCCGTGAGCTGCGCCTTGATCATCTCGACGTGCGCCCGGGTGATGAAGCCGGGGCGCAGGCGGTGGTGCGTGTCGAGGATGGAATAGTAGAGCATGACCTTCAGTCCTTCGGCGCGGAAGGCGTCGGCGTATTCGCGCACCACGTCGCGACGGAAGGAGCTGCGGCCTGTCACGCCGTAGTCCGTCGTCTTCGTGTCCCAGATGCAGAAGCCGCTGTGATGTTTCGCCGTCAGGCAGCCGTAGCGCATTTTGGCCGATCGGGCCGCTTTTGCCCACTGGCTGCAGTCCAGTCCGGCGGGATTGAAGAGGGCCGGATCCGCGTCGGGGTCGGGCCAGTCGTGATTCGTGAAGGTGGGGATATTGAAATGGATGAACATGCCGAATTTCAAATCCACAAAATCCTGCTGCAACCGGCGCAAATGCCCGTCTTCCGCCCTGGCCTGCACGAGGCAGACGGCGGCCAGCAATAATAAAACTGTCTGCTTTTTCATGTCCGCCGGTTAGTTGTATCCCGCGTTTTGCGTCAGTTTCTTGTTGTTCTTCATCTCGCTGGTGGGGATGGGAAACAGCAGTTCGCGTTCGCCCAGCGTCGAGCCGTAGGTAAACGTGTGGCCGACGTAGTTGTCGAACTCGCCCGTTGTCAGGTTGAGCGCCTTGCGCGTGCGTGCCATGTCGAACCATATCTTGTTTTCGAACGAAAGTTCGTGCCAGCGTTCCTTCCAGACGGCTTTCCGGAAAGCGTCCTGCGAGAGGCCGCCCAGTTCCGTCAGACCGGCCCTGGTCCTGATCCGGTTGATGCAGGCGTAGGCGTCGGCCGAGGGCGATCCGTCCGCCTCGTTCTGCGCCTCGGCATATTGCAGCAGGATGTCGGCATAGCGCATCAGCGGATAGTTGAGTCCGCTCTTGGCCGTGTACAGATGCGCCTCCTCGTCGAAGAATTTGTAGACGTAGTAGTTGCCGAACTCGACCGTTTCCTCGCGGTTCGAATTGGAGGTATAGTTCGTGAAATAAAACTCCTTTTCCGCGATCCGTCTGTCGCCCGTTTCGTGCGTGGCGATAAATTCGTCGAGCACCACGATCGTGCCCGTCTCGGTCGAGTAGTACGAGATGTCGAGATTGTAGGGCAGGAAGAGATACTGCATGCCGTTTTCGATCGACGTGGAGGATTGATACTGTACCATTAACATGTGCTCTCCGCGGTTGTCCATCGCCTCGCTGTGCAGGTCGGCGTACGAGTCGAACAGGCGGTAAGTATTGTGGTCGATGACTTCCTTGAGCTTGGCGGCCGACAGGGCGTGGTATTCGCGTCCCTTCTCGAGCGGAAAGCCGGCCATGGTGAGATAGACCGTTCCGAGCAGAGATTTGACGGCGCCCATCGTCGCCCGTCCGCTTTCGTCGTCCCAGCGCAGTTCCGTCTTTTCGGCTTCCGTGAGGTCGGCCACGATCTGGCTGTATACGTCCTCGATCGAAGCCTGTTCGGGATAAAGCTCGGGCGAAGACGCGTCGACGGGTGTGAGTACGAGCGGCACGCGGCCGAAGAGCCGTACCAGATTGAAGTAGTGATAGGCGCGCAGGAAACGGGCTTCGCCCAGATAGCGGCTTTTCGCCGTGTTGTCCATGTCGATGGCGGGAATCTTCTCGATGGCGAAATTCGCGTTGGCGATGGCGCGGTAGGAGGCATTCCACCACGAGCGGCTGTATTCGTTGTCCGAATCGTTCGAGGCCGTGCGAATCTTGTTGATATGCACGTTTTGCCCCACTTTCGTGTTTGCCGTTCCGGTCAGAAAGTCCGTCATGAAGTAGGGATTACCCCCGTAGTCGCCGCTTGCGCTCATGCGAAAGTCCGCATAAATCGCGTTCACGACGCTCTGTGCATGTTCGGCCGTCCGGAAATAATTTTCCGGCGTGAAGTTCGACTTGTTCGATTCTTCCAGGAAGTCGGAACAGCCGAGGCCCGTCAGGGCAGTCATTATCATGAATAAAACATATTTCGTGTTCATAAGTGATACATTTTAAAATTAAAAACTTACATTCAAACCAATCGTAAACGTGCGCGGCTTCGGGTAGCCGAAAACGGTGATGCCCTGTGCGAAAGACTGCGTCGCGTCCGATACTTCCGGGTCGTAGCCGCTGTAGTCGGTCAGTACGAACAGATTCTGTACGCTTCCGTACACGCGCAGACTGCGCAGATGCATCCGTTGCGTCAGGTTGCGGGGGAAGGTGTATCCCAGCAGGAGGTTGCGTCCGCGCAGGAAGGAACCGTCTTCCACGAAGTGCGAGTCGATGTTCGTCGTGTAGCCCGCACCCGTGGGCCGTATCTGGGCGATCATCGTATTCTGGTTTTCGGGCGTCCAGGCGTTCAGCACGGTGCGGTAGCTGTTGGCGATGCCCGTGCGGTCTTCGGCCGAATGTTTGGAAATGTCGAGGATGTCGTTGCCGAACATGTACTGCAGTTCGAAGATGAGGTCGAAGTTCCGGTACTGAAATTTGTTCAGAAAGATGCCGTATCCGTCGGGAATACCCTTGCCGATGATCAGGCGGTCGGCGTCGTTGATCTGTCCGTCGTTGTTGCGGTCCAGCAGTTTGAGGTCGCCCGGACGTTTGCCGTACCTTGCCGCTTCGGCTTCTTCCGCGGTGCCCCAGGTGCCCAGACGCTTGTATCCGTAGAACGAACCTACCGGCTCACCCACGCGGATGATGTTGTTGCTTGCCGAAAGAATGTCGGGGCCGGGGAAGATGTCGTCGTTGCCGTCGTTGAGCTGAATCACCTTGTTTTTGTTGAACGAGATGTTGAACGTCGTTTCCCAGCTGAAATCTTTCGTGGAGATATTGACGGTGTTGAGCGAGAGTTCGAACCCCTTGTTTTCCATGCTTCCGATATTTTTCGTGATCGAAGTATATCCGCTCGATGCCGGCACGGGAGCGCCCAGCAGCATGTCGACCGTCTTCTTGTAGTAGATGTCGGCTTCGATGTTGACACGGTTGTCGAACAGACCGATGTCTATGCCGCCGTTGATCTGCGACGTCTTTTCCCATTTCAGTTCGGGATTGGCCAGCGAAGACACGCCGATGCCCGAAGCCTGTGCGCCGCCGAAGATGGTGGTGTAGTTCCCCAGTCCGCCCTGCGAGGCGTACGGGCCTGTTTCCGAGTTGCCGGTGAGACCGTAGCTCACGCGCGGCTTCAGGTTCGAAACGAACGGGACGGCCTTCATGAACGGCTCTTCCGACATGCGCCATGCGAAACCTCCGGAGGGGAAGAAGGCATATCTGTTTGCCGAGCCGAACTTGGACGAACCGTCCAGGCGCGCCGTGACGGTGAAGAGATACCGGTCTTTCAGATTGTAATTGACGCGCGAGAAGTAGGAATTCAGTCCGTAGGCATTTACGGTGGACGATGCCGTCTGGGTTGTCGCCACGCCGAGGTTGTTGTACTGGAAGAAGTCGTCCGAGAATCCGCGTCCCGACGCGACCGCGTTCGCGTTGTCCACATGTTGCCACGAAACGCCGGCCATGGCCGTCAGACGGTGTATTTCGGCGAAGGAAGTGTTGTACGTAAGATAGTTTTCGAATTGCCACGAGTTGTTGCGGTTGTTCGTGACCGAAGCGCTGCCGTTGGGCGACGAGATCCATATCAGCTGGCGGCCGCCGTAGTAGTTCGATTTCTGGTTGATGATGTTCGAACCGACTACCGAGCGCAGTTCCAGTCCTTTCATGAAGGTGACGTTGGCGTAGACGTTGCCGATCATCGACTGTGTTTCCAGGCCGAGGACGCGGCTTTCGGTCACGTGGACGGGGTTGTTGCCGCCTTCCATGCCGGGATAGTCGTTATTGCCCGCCCAGGTGCCGTCGGCATATTTGACGGGGATAATGGGCAGTTCTTCGACGATTTGCCGTCCGACGGTGATGCCGCCGTCGCCCATCGCGTCGGTTTGACGTTCCTGCTGATAGTTATACGCCAGGCTGCCGCCGACGGTCAGCCATTTCGACACTTCGGAGTCGATAAAGAAGCGTCCCGAATAGCGTTTCAGCCATGAATTGACAATCAGTCCGCTGTCGTCTCTGTATCCGACGGACAGTCCGTACGAATCCTTGCCCTTCGTGCTCGAGAGCGTGATCTGATGCGTTTGCGAGAAGGCGTCGCGAATGGTTTCGTCCTGCCAGTCGGTGTCGTAGAGCGGTTTTCCGCTTGCGTCGAACAGTCTGGAATCGGTACGTTTCAGTTTCGGGTCGCGGTAGCTGCCGGCCGCAAAGCCTGAGGGGTCGTACTTGCCGGCGTTCTCGTAGGCCAGATCTTCGAGGCGGAGAAATTCTTCCGCATTGAGCATGCTGAGTTTGCGGGGCAGGACGCCTACGCCGAAGTCCGTGTCATACTGCACATAAGTGCCGTTCACGGCTTCGCCCTTCTTTGTGGTGATCATGATGACGCCGTTTGCGCCGCGCGCACCGTAGATGGCGGTTGCAGAGGCATCCTTCAATACTTCGACCGACTTGATGTCGTTGGGATTCAGGTAATCGATCGGCGATGTGCCGTTTGCCAGCGTGCTCACGTTCAGGATGACGCCGTCGACGACGTAGAGCGGTTCGTTGGTGACGCTGATGGACGAGCTGCCGCGTATGCGCACGGTGGCGCGTCCGCCGGGACGGCCCGAGTTGGTGGAAATGCTTACGCCCGATACTTTTCCCGACAGCGCCTGGTTGAAGGAGGTCACCGTCCGTTGTGCCAGCGTTTCGCTTTTCACGGAAGCCGTGCTTCCCGTCAGGTCGCTTTTGCGCATCGTGCCGTATCCGACGACGACGACCTCGTCGAGCGCCTGCGCGTCTTCCCTGAGCACGATTTGCAGATGGCTCTGTTCGCGTATGGCGACATCCTGGCTGATGTAGCCGATGAAGGAGATTTGCAGTACTGCGCCGCTGCCTTTCACGTCGAGTGCAAACCGTCCGTCGACGTCGGTGACGGCGCCGTTGACCGTTCCTTTTTCGAGGATGTTGGCGCCGATGACCGGCTCGCCGGCAACGTCTGCAACCGTGCCCGTGATATGCCTGATCTGCTGCATATTAACGGGGGGGGGCGTGCCTCCCGCTTCGTCCTTGTAGAGCACGATGTGCCTGTCGTTGACGGTGTATTTCACGTCTTCGCCTGCAAACAGTTCATCCAGGATGTCCGTCACGAAGCGGTTCTCGGCATGAATGGACGCCTTGCGCCGGTCGTTGATTTGCGTCGAGTTGTACGTGAAATAAAACGAGCTTTTCTTTTCGATGGTCGACAGGATTTCGTGTACGGTCGACCGTTCCATGTCGAGCGAAATCTTCACCGATTCGGCGTAGGTCACGTCCGCCATCGCATGCAGCATGCCTGCGATGAGAAATAGTCCTGTCATGATAAAGCGTGTTTTTCGCAGTCCATGCGCGTTTTGTCTGCCGCATGGCTTGTTTCTCATAAAAAATTTCATAATTCTACATTTTAGTTTTTAATAAGTTTATTATTTGGTGATTCTGATTTCACGTCCGTGGACGGCATAGTTCAGCCGTTTGGTTTCTTTGAGATTGGCGAGTACTTCTTCGAGGGTCACGTTTTCCTTGAAGTGGCAGGTAAATTTGTCGTTTGCCAGTGCGTCGCTGTCGATGTGTATCTGCACGTCGAACCAGCGTTCGAGATCGGCGGCGATGGCGGCAAGCGTCCGGTCGTAGAAGTTCAGTTCGCCGATTATCCATGATCTGGCCATATCGGGATTGATGTGTTTCTGCAGTGTCAGCCCCGACGTTTTGGAATATACGGCCTGCTGATTCGGTACGAGTGCGAGCCTGTATTTTCCATGGTCGGCCGAGACTTCGACCTTTCCTTCCGTGAGGGTGACGGATGCGTTTTCGTCCGGATATGTTTTGACGTCGAACTTGGTGCCCAGGACTTTTACGCACATGAGCGGCGATTCGACGATAAACGGTTTCGATCCGCTTCGCGAGACTTCGAAAAAGGCTTCGCCGCTCAGCTTGACGGTTCTGCTTCCGTTTGCGAAACGGGCGGGATAGGAGAGTGTGGTCTGCGAGTTGAGCCATACTCTGGTGGCATCGGGCAGGGTGAGGACGATGCGCTGTCCGGCGGGCACTTCGACGATGTTTTCGGCATAGTCTTCCTGCGCGCCTTTCAGCAGGTGATAGAGGTTGGCGGAAAGGAGCGTCACGATCGCGACCGCAGCGGCATATTTCAGTACGGACCGCCATGCGACGGTCTTCGGCGCCGGGCGGGCGGCGGTTTCCGTCTGCTGCAGTCTTGTCCAGAGGCGGTCGAACATTTCGTCCACCCGGCCGGGTTCCGAAAACCGCTGTTCGTTCTTCAGTGCCCAGAGCCTTTCCATTTCGAACAGCCATTCGGCATGCGCGCCGTCGGCCGCCACCCATCGTTCTATTTCATTCATTTCGGATGGATTACAGTCATGCTTCAGGTATCGTATCAGCAGTGTCCCGTTCATGTTCTCTTGTCGTTCCTGTTTTTTGTTCATGCAAGAACGACAACTGACGGGCGCCGGACTACGCAGTCGGCGGCGTTAAATAATCCTAACGGATTTGAAAGGCGCTCATACGTTCCTCTCATTCCAGCAGATAGAATTTCAGTCTTTCTCTTTCCGCCTTCTCAACGAGCAGTTCCTGCTGCAGATAATTGTCGATGCTTCCGTAGCGTGCAACGATTTCATCTCTTGCCGCATTCAGATAGGATGGCTGGACGCGCCATATCAGCCGCAGTGCGGACGAGTCCTGTTCCGGCAACACGTCCGGCGGCAGTTGCAGACAGTCGTTCGTCAGCATATAATCCTCCATCACCGTATTCCAGTCGACATCCAGCGCGCCGAGCAGCATGGCCGCGGCAAATCCGGTACGGTCCTTGCCTGCCGTACAGTGGAAAACGACGGGATAGTTTTCCGCTTCCAGAAGTACCTCGAAAAAGGCCCTGTACTGTGCCGCAAATTCCGTCACAAACAGCCGGTTCGCTTCTTCCATGAAACGGACGCACTGCAGGCTGTCGAACACTGCCGGCCGTATCATCTGCCGCATCGCTTCGGACGCATGGCTGCCCACGGCAATCGGCAAACGGACGGTGCGGACGCCTTGGGGCAGACGCGAAGGGGCCTTTCCGACCTCGACGTCGTCGCGAAAATCAATGACCGTTTTGATGCCCAGTTCACGCATTTGTTCCACATCGCGGTCGCTCAGCCGGTCGAGCGCCTGCGCGCGAAACACCTTTCCCCATGTCGTCTGCTTCCCGTTTCCGGAACGGTAGCCCCCGAGATCCCTGAAATTGGGCGCACCTTCCATAATCCCCGCCCGCCGATGCGAAACAAGTTCGTCGCAACTGCATGCAATCCATGCCGCGGAGCAAAACGCCGCAAGCAATCCGGATAACTGTATAATCTTTTCATTCATATCATTGCCATGTTTACCGGCAAAGATACGGATTTCCCTGCAGAAGCGGGTATTCGGGGTAGCTGCCGGCAATATATTTATTACTAAATAATTATAAATACTGAGAAATCCCGGTTCATTCTTTTTTTTTGAGGTACTGAAAGGGATATCACGAACAGGGCGGCGTACAGGGCATAAAACCTCCGGCCAACATTGTCATGACGGCGCCTGTTGCGCGGTTTCGCAGACGGATACAAAGATGAAAAGGGGTCGGTGCGGCGGCGTTATCGGGCGGCGCTTATTTCCAGGCAGTCGCCCGGGTTGAGCGTGCACGAGAGGATGTTGCGGGTGATGTCCGGCGTGAATTTTCGGCCGTTTTTTGTGATGTGCATGTTGGGGTGGGGGAGTTTGACCGAGAAGC
>JAIRYD010000230.1 GCA_031267935.1 Tannerella sp. | reverse complement strand
CCACGTTGAAAATCGCGCGCTCAGGTCCGGCGCAGGCTACTCGCGAGGAGGTGATTCGCTGCATGACGACTGCGGAACGGTTTATGCCGGAGGTGGAGTAGAAAGACGTCGTACTTCCTTTGTAAACATACTAATTTTAATATTATTCATCTTGCCGTCGACAGGGATGGTGATGGCATTTACTCATGGGTTGGCCCCAAACCGAGTAATGCCCCTTCCACTCAGTCGGAGCCGGATTTGGACGATGCAGACCCTGACGCAGGCGTTTTAACTATACCTCACGCGGGCTAAAATCGGGAGTTTAACGATGAACGATAAACGGATTCACCGTTCATCGTTTTATCCGTAAAACGTGTCTGCCTCCGGGTGATTGCCGCCTGCCTTCCGTAAATTCCCGTCTACCTTTGGCGCATCAGTGGCTACCTTCGGGCCATCGGCGGCTACCTTTGGCGCATCGGTGGCTACCTTTGCGCCATCGGTAGCTACCTTCGCACGATCGGTAGCTACCGGTCAGTAGTTTTGCCTACCTTTGGCCCGTTGTTGCCTACCTCCGGACGATTGTTGCCTACCTCCGGGCTGTTTTAGTCTACCTTTTGCCCGTTGTTGCCTACCTCCGGGCTGTTTTAGTCTACCTTTCGCCCGTTGTTGCCTACCTCCGGACGATTGTTGCCTACTTTCGGACCATCGGTAGCTACCTTCGGACGATTGTTGCCTACCTTTCGCCCGTTGTTGCCTACCTTCGGGCCATCGGTAGCTACCTTTGGTGCATCGGTAGCTACCTTCGGGCGATTCAGGGTACGGAAACATGGCTGTTTTTTGACATGTCGAAGAAAACGGCCGGATATTTTTGCGGATGTCGTTTTCTTTTACGGGTTAATTCTTTTCTTGAGGCGCTGTTGAATGAAATGTACCCAAGCAAAAAGCAGGATTCAGAAATCTTTCCGCTTTCCGCCGACTGCCGTTTATCCACTTTATCCCGCACGCAGTCTATATACATTCCGGCAACCCCGCAGCGACAAAACATAATCCGTCATCGACAGCGTTTCAAAAAAAAGAATTGACCGCTTTCTTTTCACACGATTTTTTCGTACTTTTGCGCCATCATTTCGTTCCGTAAAAAAGCAGACTATGGCAATTTATTTAAATGATGTATCCAGAACTTTCGGGGAATACCTGTTGATTCCCGGTCTGACGACCAAAGAATGTATCCCCTCCAACGTGATTCTTAAAACGCCGCTTGTCAAGCATGCCGTTGTTGAAAAAACGGGCATTGAACTGAAAATCCCGTTTGTATCGGCAATCATGCAGTCCGTTTCCGGTACGGAACTGGCCATCGAGCTTGCGCGCAACGGCGGTCTGTCCTTCATTTTCTGTTCCCAGCCTGTCGACGAGCAGGCGGAAATGGTGCGGAAAGTAAAGAAGTTCAAAGCCGGATTCGTGGTAAGCGACGCCAACGTCAGACCCGAACAAACGCTGGCCGACGTGATTAAGGTCGCGAAAGCCACCGGACATTCGACCATCGGCGTGACCGAAAACGGCACCTCCAACGGAAAGCTTGCCGGCATCGTCACCAGTCGCGACTACCGCATCGAAAAAGACCCTTTGGATATGAAAGTCAAAGACTTCATGACGCCGTTTTCCAAATTGATATACGGCGAGTCGGGCATTTCCCTCAGCGAAGCAAACCAGAAATTGTGGGAAAACAAACTCAACGCCCTTCCCATCATCGACAGCGACGGCCACCTGGTATACTTCGTTTTCCGCAAAGATTATGACAGTCACCGCAATAACCCCGAAGAACTGTCGGACGAAACGAAGAAACTCCTCGTAGGCGCAGGCATCAATACGCGCGACTACGAAACGCGCGTTCCCGCGCTGATCGACGCCGGAGCCGACGTCCTCTGTATCGATTCGTCCGACGGATATTCCGAGTGGCAGAAAGATACATTAACCTGGATAAAAGGAAATTATAGCGACAGAACGCTCGTCGGCGCCGGCAACGTGGTCGACGGCGAAGGATTCCGCTATCTGGCCGACGCCGGCGCCGATTTCGTGAAGGTAGGCATCGGCGGCGGTTCCATCTGCATCACCCGCGAACAGAAAGGTATCGGTCGCGGACAGGCGACGGCGCTGATAGACGTCGTACAGACGCGCGACAAATATTGCCGTGAAACAGGCGTCTACATCCCTATTTGCAGCGACGGCGGACTGGTGCACGACTATCACATGGTGCTGGCGCTGGCGATGGGCGCCGATTTCATGATGCTGGGACGCTACTTTGCACGCTTCGACGAATCGCCGACGAAAACGCTTCGCATCGGCGGCAACTACGTCAAGGAATACTGGGGCGAAGGCTCCAACCGTGCACAGAACTGGCAACGCTACGACATGGGCGATACGGAACTGCTCAAGTTCGAGGAAGGCGTCGACAGTTATGTGCCTTATGCCGGAAAAATGAAAGACAACCTGGCCATTACGCTGGGCAAGATCAAAGCGACGATGTGCAGTTGCGGAGCGACGACCATCAAGGCTTTGCAGCAGCATGCCCGTATCACGCTCGTGTCGTCGACCAGCATCGTGGAAGGCGGCGCGCACGATGTCATCCTGAAAGAACAAAACAGATAACGCGTGCAGGCCGGCTATTTACAGGTCGACAAACTGACCAAACGCTTTGGCGATTTGCTCCTGTTCGACGACGTCACGTTCGGCATTGCGCAAAAGCAGAAGACAGGACTGATCGCCCGAAACGGCGCCGGCAAAACCACATTGATGCGCATCCTCGCGGGCAAAGAAAGCGCAGACGGAGGCAGCGTGACGTTTCGCAACGGCCTGCGTATCGGATATCTTGAACAATCGCCTCATTATCCGGACGAACCGACCGTGCTGGAAGCATGTTTCTCTTCGACGGATCCGACCGTACGGCTGATTGCCGAATACGAGGCCGCGGTCGCTTCGGCCGATGCACGGCAACTGGAAGCGCTCGCCGTCCGCATGGACAGCGAAAAAGCCTGGGATTACGAACGCAAGGCAAAACAGATTCTTTCGCAGCTTAAAATCAATCACTTCGATCAAAGAATCGGTACGCTCTCCGGCGGACAGATCAAGCGCGTGGCGCTGGCCAACGTGTTGATTACCGAGCCTGAACTGATTTTGCTGGACGAACCGACCAACCACCTCGACCTCGAAATGATCGAATGGCTGGAAACGTATCTGACGCAGTCCAATATCAGCCTGCTGATGGTTACGCACGACCGTTATTTCCTCGACCGCGTCTGCAACGACATCATTGAAATTGACCGGCAATCGCTTTACCGCTACAAAGGCAACTACACTTATTATCTGGAAAAGAGAGACGAACGCCTTTCCGCCGCCCATGCGGAGACGGAGCGTGCCGGCAACCTGCTGCGGAAAGAACTCGAATGGATGCGTCGCCAACCGCAGGCGCGCGGCACGAAGGCCAAATACCGCATCGACGCATTTTACGAACTGGAAGAAAAGGCGCGCCGCAAGCAGGACGACGGCGATGTACGATTACATGTCCGGTCCGCCTACATCGGATCGAAAATCTTCGAGGCGGTCGGCGTCGGCAAACGCTTCGGCGCGACACGTATCCTCGACGATTTCAACTACACCTTTGCGCGTTACGAAAAGCTGGGCATCGTCGGCAATAACGGAACGGGCAAGTCTACTTTTATCAAGATGCTGATAGGAGAAATAACCCCCGACAGCGGGCATTTCGACATCGGCGAAACCGTCCGCTTCGGATATTACAGTCAGGACGGGATCGCGTTCGACGACGACATGAAAGTGATTGATGCCGTGCAGGATATTGCAGAATACGTGACGCTTGGCAACGACAAAACGCTGAGCGTCTCCCAGTTCCTGACCCATTTCCTTTTCACGCCCGACAGACAGCATCAGCTCATCCGGAAACTGAGCGGAGGAGAAAAAAGACGGCTGTATCTCTGCACGGTGCTGATGCGCAATCCGAATTTTCTGGTGCTCGACGAGCCGACGAACGATCTCGACATCGTCACGCTCAACGTGCTCGAAGAATATCTCCGGTCGTTCGGAGGATGTGCGATTGTCGTGTCGCACGATCGTTATTTCATGGACAAGGTGGTCGACCATATCCTTGTTTTTCACGGCGATGCGGAGATTCAGGACTTTCCGGGCCACTACACGCAATACCGCGAATGGAAAGAGCATGCAGACCGCGAGAAGAAAAAAGAAAACGTGCAAACGGCAAAAGACATGCCTCCCGCACGTCCGGCCAGGACGGAACAAAAGAAACTGTCGTACCGCGAGCGTCGCGAACTGGAAGCCCTCGAAGCGGAGATCACTGCCCTCGAAGCCGAAAAATCGCAACTCGAAACGACGCTGAGCAGCGGCAGCCTGTCGCCCGACGAACTTGTACGCCGGGCGAACCGCATCGCCGCAATCATCGACGCCGTCGGGCAGAAAACCGACCGGTGGCTGGAATTGTCCGAATACGAATAACGATCGCGCTCACTTCACGCCGAGGGCAAGACGAAAGCCGACGTAGGTATCGCCATGCACGTGAGACGGCCTGCGCAGGCGTACCGTCATGCGCACAAGCTGCTCGCCTGCATTCCAGCCGCCGCCGCGCGACAGGAGGTCGATGTCCGACGTTTTGTTTTTCGATTTGCTCCGATGACCGGATGCGGCGTAGTGACCGAACCGGCCGCCAATCCACTCGCTTACATTTCCGCTCATGTCGTAAATGCCTAATTCATTAGACTTTTTCGTGCCGACCAGATGTGTCTTGCCACCCGAATTGTTTCCGTACCAGGCCACTTCCTCCACGTCGTTGCTACCGCTGAACTTGCAGTCCTGTCCCCACGCTCCGCCTCGCGCGGCATATTCCCATTCCGCTTCCGTCGGCAGACGGTAGAGCTTCCCCGTCAGCCCGTTCAGGCGACGGATAAATTCCTGCACATCCTCCAGTGCGACCTGTTCCACGGGCAAACCGTCGATGATACTTGCCCTGTTCCATTCCTTTTCGGTCGGGACGGCATAATTCGTTTTGTTGTGTTCGTTGACGCCGGCCATTAAAATCTTCATCGTCTCCCAGTCCGAAGGCGCAAGCGTGAAATAGGAAGGATTGTGGTGCATCACGGCCTCCCATTCCGATTGCGTGACCTCATATTTGCCGATATAAAAGTCGTTTACCGTCACCTGGTGCGCAGGTTTTTCATCTGCCGAGCAGTCGCCTTCCTGTCCGGGCGTACAGCCCATCGTAAAAGTGCCGCCTTTCACAAAAACCATTCTAATATCAGGTGTTTGTGCCCATCCCGCGAAGGAGTGCAGTCCCAAGGTTAAAATTATCCGGATACTTACCAAACGTTTCATAATTTATACATTTTAAAGGTGTGATTTTTCCTATATACAATATTTATTCCGAATTTATTCCGAGCCGAGTGCAAGGCGGAAACCGAGGTTACTGCGGCAATCGCCGGGCATGGCATCTTCGCGTATCGACACGCGCTGCATGATGCTGTTCCAACTGCCGCCGCGGAACACGCGGCTGGGGCCCGGCGGAGCGCCTTTCGGGTCGATCTGCGGCGTGTGGCCGTATTTGCCGTACCAGTCGTCGCACCATTCCCATACGTTCCCGTTCATGTCGTAGATCCCCAGTTCGTTCGGTTTTTTAGTGCCGACAGGGTGCGTCTGTCCGCCGGCGTTGTGCGCACACCATGCGACGTCTCCCGCCAGGTCGGAGCCACTGTATTTGTATCCGCGGCTTGCCGCCCCGCCCCGCGCGGCATACTCCCATTCCGCCTCCGTCGGCAGACGGTAGCGTTTCCCCGTCAGCTCGTTCAGACGGCGGATAAATTCCTGCACATCAAACCAGTTCACCCTTTCTACGGGCAACGCCGCTTTGAGCCATTGCGCCCGGGTCGGAATGGCATAATTCGTTTCGTTACGCGCATTAATTCTTTGCATGTACGCCGCCATGTCATCCCAGTTCAACTGATGAAAATACGAGGGATTGTGGCTCATCACCGCTTCCCATTCGGTTTGCGTAACTTCGTATTTGCCGATATAAAAGTCGCTTACCGTCACCTGGTGTACAGGTTTTTCTTCGTTGTTGCAGAAACTGCCCTGTTCGGCAGTGCAACCCATCATAAACAAGCCGCCCTCCACGAATATCATTTCAATTTCAACAAGTTGAGATTGTGCGACAATCGGCAGACTCAAAAGCAGAGATAAATACATACCTCTCATCATCATACGTTTAGCGCCAAACGCCATTTCGTTTGTTTTCATAATAGTAATAATTTAAATCAACATTTACTCATCTCAAGAGATAAACCGAAATTAATCTCTCTTAATTTATCGGTAAAAATAACTTTTTTATCCGAATATGATGTAATAAAAATAAAGAAAAAAACAAAAATAATGGCAAATTAGCCTGAAATCACTTGTCCGTCACGAAATCGATCATTTTCAGGATTGCGCGACTGCATACGGGACAGAACGGCGCCATGTCGCGCATCGTACAGTGATCGACAGGCCGGTAAATGCCCTTGGACACATATCCTCCGCCCTCGAATACGCCCGTTTTGTGCAGATACGGCTCTTCCGGCGGCGTGGGGACAGGCGTGTCCGGCGCAAGCATGTCCTGCCATTTGGACGCGAAGTCGACGAGCGTTGTGATGTTCGGCTCCCACGGTTCGACGGTCAGGCTATAGAAATCGTTATAAGCCACTTCCGACTGGAAATATTCATCTGCCAGACCGGCAAAACTGTGTCCGAGTTCGTGCACGAACACTCGAATCGTACGCGGATTGTCGGCCGTTCCGATGGCATAAAAATTATACATCCCGCCGCCACCGTAGATTTCGGAGTTGACAAGGATGAAAATGGCGTCGCACGGCACGCGCCACACGGCGTCCCGGATGGCTTTCATGTCGGGCGTCGTCAGGTAACGCTCGATGCCGAAGGTGTAAAAGCCTGCATTGAGCGCCGTGTTTTTGAAAATGCCCCGGCCCGAAATGTCGACGTCCGATTCGTGGGAAGGCAGATGGACGGCCCACACGTTGAAATCGTCTTTCCGCGTGTCGTAGGGCGACGTGTCGAACAGCGCCCGGGTAAAGCGGGCGGCGTCACGGCTGAATTTCTCCATCTCTGCGGCCGTATATCCTTCGGGTACAAAGACTAAATCGACTTTCCCGGCCGGGTCGCCTGTGAAGCGTACTTTTTCGATCGTCAGATCTGCGAGCGGACTGCGGTCAATATAAATGCTTTGAGGATCGACCTCGAGTGTCAGCAGCGGAGCGAACAGATTGGTGGAACGGTCGCGTGCCAGCAATTCCAGCGTCACCGTCTTTTTGGGATAAGGCACTGATATGCTGTTTGTCCACGATTGCGTTTCCGTGCGTGCCCGGTCTGTCGTGCGCCATTCTTCGAACAGCGTATTGAAGCCGCGAGAGTAAATCAGTTTACCCGTTTCCTTATCAAAGACTTTAATATAATAGCCTCCATATTCGAACGGGTCGATCAGATGCTTCACGGGACCACCCCAAACAGGCTCTTCGCGCAGCAGCTGCAATGCGGCCGACTGCGACAGGGCATTGCCGCTCAGCGCGAAATCGAAACGCAGACTCTTCGGCTCGAAATACGTATCAAAATCCGTCTGCGCCGTGACGGGAGATGCACAAAAACAAAACACAACCGCTACCGCAAAAGAAAGCGGCAAATGAATGTCACAAAAATGTATTCTCTTCATAATTACTACTGTTAGATATGCAAATGAAAAATGTGTAGAGGTTTATTTTCGGATCGCCTCCTGCCGGACAAAAGTAATATTTTTATTGTGAAATAATATCATATTCTTTTCGTTTACTTATACATGGCAACCTCTGAAAACTCCAAATCCAAGGTCTGAGAGGCGCTAAAGGCGGCGTTTACCGATAGTAAATGAATGTTTTAGCGACAAAGTAAAACGTGGCAGTTGTTTGTTTTTGAGGTTTCCATAAAAAAGTAAATACCTTGTTTATATGCAGAAAGGAAAAGAATTGATTACGCTGGCGCAACGTATCCGCGCGCTGTCGCAGACGGGTTTGAGTTATTCGTCGAACGACTATGAGATAGACCGTTGCAAGGAGTTGATCGAAATTAGCGATCGGATTGTGTCTCTTGTCACCGGGCTGGACGAAACGGAAATTGCAGCCTGCTATCATCCTGCGAAAGAGTATGTCACGCCTAAAGTAGATGTGCGCGCAGTCGTTTTCAACGAAAAAGGAGAGGTGCTGCTTGTCCGCGAAAAGATGGATGGTCGCTGGGCGTTGCCGGGCGGATGGGCAGATGTGGGTTATGCACCCAAAGAGGTGGCCGTCAAGGAAACAAAAGAAGAAACAGGACTGGAAGTTTGTGCCAAACGGCTGCTGGCGGTGATGGACAAACGCTGTCATCCACATCCCGCCAGCCCGTTCTATATTTACAAATTCTTCATACTTTGCGAAATAACGGGAGGCGAATTTACACAAACATTCGACATCCTCGACAAAGGTTTCTTTGCTCTGGACCGTCTGCCGCCACTCTCGTTAGACCGCGTGCTACCGGAACAAATCCGGCTGATGGACGAACTGCGTCGCGACCCGTCCGCACCGGTTTATTCGGATTGACTGCCTTTAGAATCTGAACGAAATACCGCCTTCCAAAGGTGCAATGCCGTAGCCCACTTCGCCGAACACGGCGATGTGGCTTGTGAAGTAATAACGCACCCCGGCGAAAATGGAATATCCTATTTTGCTTCCGCTGACCGTGTACTTGTCCTGATCGTAAGGAAGGGCTGCGCCGTAGGTCGACGATCCGATGATGTCGTAACCCAGCATGAGGCCGCCATAGGTGTCTAATTTCGGAACGGGCGAATAGTGGAAAGCGCCTCTGGGTCCCAGGATAAAATACGAATACCGGTGACCGTAGTTCGGCATATATTCGTACTTATTGGCTGTGTAGGCCAGATAACCGCCTACGCCGATCGATGCTTTCCCGTTGATCAGATTGTCTACAATCCCGTATTCGAACGAACCCGAAATGAGTGGCATACTCATACTGTAGCCGTTCCCGCCCAGGTAGGTCGGCAAACCAATCCCCAAATTGATCACTTTATCGTTTTTCGCAAATGCGCTTTGCGCAGAGGCCGTCACGCTTAACCCGGCACAGAATAAACATACACAAATAATTTTCAATAATCCTTTTCCAGTCATAATATATTTCGATTAATCATGCCTACTTGCGGAAGGGCATCGGCATTCCCTTTATTTGAACTTGGCTGCAAATATAGACTATTTATGTGAGACCGAAAGGTTAATGAATAGAAAAAACGAATTTATAAAGCCGTCCATTATCGGCAAGATGGCTTATCTCAGCAACTTGGATTGTTTTACAGTAAGACGCCGGGTCTTTCTGTCTGCGATGTGGGGGAGTTGGTTTTTCAATAAAAACACCCGCCGAAAGAAACGGCGGGTGTTTTTATTGAGAATCTCTAATATCCGTGTTACGGGATGACTACACGCTGTTTTCTGTAGCCGTCCAGCGTGACGATGTACATCCCTGCGGGCAGCGCGAACGACGTCCTGCCGGCGCTCACTTTCTGCTGTGTATACAGCCTGCCTGTCAGCGTGTAGACGTGCAGCACGCCTTCGGCCGGCGTTTGGATATGCAGCTGCTTTGCTTCGGCCCATATCAGCGTGGCGCCTTCGATGTCGGCATTGCCTGCCGGCGTGACGCCCGTCACCTGAATCTTCAACGGGTCGACGATGTCGTGGAAGGTGTAGGTTTTGGTGCCGTCGGCATTGTCCGTGAGGACCATGCGTCCCAGTTCATCCTGCCATACCGAGCCTGTTTTGACTTGTGCATCGGCGATCGTGTAGTCCTCGCGCGGAACCAGACTGACACTGAAGTTCGCATGTGCCAACACATAGTATACGCCGGCCGGCGGAATGGTGCCCGCGCCTTCGAGCGCCGGTACTTCCACGCGGTAGGTGACGTCCGGTATGACGGTCGTACCGATAAATTCGTATGCGCCCATATCTATGTAATCGTAGATGATGCGGTTATTGCCGGCCAGGTCGCGGTTCAGGAAACCGATGTAGGTGATATGTCCGGGCGAGGGCGAAGACAGTGCAATGGACGCGGGGTATGGGATCCAGAGGTTGCTGGCGCCTCCTTCCACTACTTTGCGGTTGATGCTGCGCAGGAGGTAGTTGCCTTCCGTCATGGCGCCTTTTTCATCGAATCCGGGCACGATGAATCCGGGATTGGCGTCGATGTTGCCGCCTCCGTCGGTACCGAATGCCGCGCTCCAGGTATTGTTGGGTTTTGAGCCGCCGATGTCGCTGGAGCGGTAAGTGGGTGTGCCGCCCATGACCTGCACGTCGGCGCGGTCGGCGCTGCCGCTTGCCCGGTTGTCGTAGATGATGCTGTTGTAGATATAGGCGTCGCCGCCGGCGTTGTACAGTCCGCCGCCGCGTGCCGACGCCAGGTTGCCGCTCACCGTGGCGTTTACGATCTGCAGGTTGCTGCCGCTGTTATATATCCCCGCACCGTCTTCGGCGGTGTTGCCGCTGATTTCCACGCCGAGGAGCAGCGGCGGTTCGCCTGTCGTTGCCTGGGCGATGTATATGCCGCCTCCCGCTATGGAGGCGTGGTTGGCCTTGACGACGGTGTTCGAGATCGTGCCCGAGGCGCCGTTTTCGAACAGGATCCCGGCGCCGTACGCCGCCTGTCCGTCGCGGACGGTCACTCCGTCCCAGCGCGCTGCCCGCGAGACGCCGGACGTGCCGCCGAGATGCGTATACACCGTGCTGCCGTCAATTTTTATCACGGGATTCGCGTCGTCCGAGCCGTGGAGGACGACGGGCCAGGCGTTGATGTCGCGTTCGCTCAGGTTCGTTTCGTAACCTTCGCCGTAGCCGCTGAAGCCGCCGAAGACCTGCACGCTGTCCCAGTCCATGACGTATGAGGGGGTGAAGATGCGCAGGCTGTCGTAGTCGAGCATGTAGTAGCCCGTGTACACGTTGGCGCTGTCGGTGTTGGAGGGGAAACTGTCGCGGGGGCTGTAGTGGCCGTCGGCTACCCAGATGTAGTCGCCCTGGCTGGCCAGCGCCAGCGCCTGCTGGATGGTGGGGAAGGCGCTGTCCCAGCTCGTGCCGTCGTGTTCGCGTCCGTAAGGTACGTTCTGGTCGACAAAGAAGCCGAGGTTCTTTTCGTGGACGAGGACGTCGTAGACGAGGACGGTGTCGCAGGTGCGATCCGGGGAGCCGCCGAGACATCCCGGGCCGGTAGCATGGAGTTCCAGCCTCACCTGTTTGCGTCCGGTGGTATGCCATATCACATTGAGGTGGTTTTCGTCCCACGAAACGACGGTTCCTCCGTCGACATGCCACTGGTGAGACATGGCGCCGGGCAGTCTTTTCGCCGCGCCGTACCGGACGGTGAATATCTGCGGAACGGTGACCTTGGCGGGTTTGGCCGGCTGACGCAGGTCGAATGTTGCGTCGAAAGTCATCTGCAGCACCCAGCAGGTGTCCCGCATTTCATATCCGTCCTGGTCGACAATGACGCTGTACATGCCCGGTTTGTCGGCGATGATGAGCGTATCATTGGCGCTTTCGGGGAGCGGCGCTTCGTCGATCGACCACTTCCATTTGTCGGCGATGAGCACGCCCGTCTGCAGCTGAATATCGCCGATACAACTTCCGCTTGCTACCTGGCTGCCGCCGCAAATCCACAGCGTATCGAAGGGGAGGGACATGCTGCCGAAGCCGGAAAGGTAACCGTATGCGGCTGTACCTCCATCCTGATTAAAATATCCTAAAGAAAATGCACTGGCATCATTTATCACAGTAATCATTCGCTCTGTTGCCCCCAGGTTTATTCTGGCAAATTTCCAATCCTTCGACGAAATCTCTGAAGGGAAAGGTATGCTCTGCGGAGTTACGGTAATAGTGGAAGTGATGTCTGTTCCATTTGCATAAAACTCGAACTGATCGTCCGTTCCCTCCTTGAATACGACAAAAATATAACTGGTTCCGCTGGTTTGGAAGAAATCTATCCGATGCTGACTGATCGAATACATGGATGGCAGAATGGCTGCTCCCATTTCCGACGCCACCGCAGAACGCTGAAAACAATAAATGGCAGAATCAGCCTGGACGAAAACAGCAGTATCCGCAGTTACACCCGATGGCCCTATAGGTATGTTGTAATGCCAGGTTTCACCGGGGCCATTAAATGGGTGCGAGGTTGATGATCCTTTCCATGATACTGTAACATTATTAGGCCCGTCGGTTGTAGACACAAAGTCGATCCGTTCGCCATACACAGGATTTATAGTAGGGGATAATCCACCACCCGCACCGGACGTATTTGCATATCCGGCAATGACTACATAGCGCGTTCCCAGCATGTCGACCGGTACAATCTGGTCGCCCAACACATCTACTGCACCTGCATTCTTAATGCAATCTTCCGTTATGGTAACGGCAATTGGTTTGGTCGATGTGATTCTTGTGCCGGCAAATGATCTTGAATTACGCTCTGCCGGAGGAGTGAGAGGTTCCATCAGTTTAAGCGTTTCTCCTTTATCCAGCGTATATACATCGGTACTTTGGCCGATATAATTTCTGGTAGGGTAAATTGTTACAGTTGTAGCATTCTCGGTCGCCACAATGTCTATCTGATCTCCTGCCTTATCATAAGAACCACCGCTTCCCTGTCCGTAGTAATCTCCTCCTGTTAGTTCCTGAAACGGTGTATAAAATTCCGTCCCCAAAGCCGGTTTTCCTTTCAGTGAGAATACATCACGCTGGGAAGGTCCGTTAATCATGTAATATGCCAGAATAGGTAAATCAGAAGTAAAATGGATTCCATGCTGAGTTACCGTGCCGGCAGCAATAGCCGGATTTTCTATTTCTCCCAGCATGCAAGTTATTTCTCCGGATGCAGGCGCAGTATCGTCAAACTGCCATCTGTAATAGCCTAATGCAGGCACATGTATTGTCGTATCTCGAGGTGTACTGTATAAATGTACTGATACTGTTGCCACACTGCTGTTCGGATTCGAAAATACAAAAAATACAGGTCCGTCGGAATGTTCATGCACCACATCCGGCGCCACGAACCAAAACTCCGTGTCCTGCGCGAGGGCGCTTACGCTCCAGAGAAGCGTACATATTCCTAAAATCAACTTTTTACTGTTCATAGTTTTATATGATATGAGGGTTTAATATTTGCATAATCCGGCGGGTTGCATCCGTCCGGGGCGGACGTGAAGGGGGAACGTGCGGCCATGGCGGCGTGCGGAAAGGAAGCGCGTGTCGTTTCTTTCCCGAAGGGGGATTTATGAATGAGGGGAAGCGGTAAGGGCGCTTTGCTACGAAGCGGACGGGATGCCGTGTTGCTTGCGCGGACCGGCCTGCGGATACGGGCGTCGTTTCGTAAACGACAGTAATACAGCGTATTGCCCCCCCCGATCGGTCTGTATTCACATTCGGGTGGACGGGAGCCGTTCCTGATTACGGTATGAGAGTGCGCGCTGTATAAATTCATTGGTCTTTTTTCCTGTTTCAATTCGGGGCGCAAGTTAGTGACTTTTTTTTAAAGGGGACATCTTTTATGCGATAAAAAATGAGAGGATGCCGTAATTTCACGGTCAGGTAAAAAAAGTGGCCGTGCGATGTGGGAATAAAAATAATGTATATCTTTGCGTCCGTAAGAGTCCGCAGTGCGGGAACGGGGAAGCGACGGGTGCGGATGCGCTTCGCCGGCAGCGGCGGCGGCAAAACAGCGTGTATTTCGTTTTTTTCAGTATAAACAATTAAATAAAAGTAGTATGTTACATTATTCGTTACATGAGAATCTGCTGACGGATCGCCCGGATGACTTCGCAGCGCAGACGCACGTAAGTGCCACTTATAACCGGGAACAGTTCATAGACCTGATGTTGCAGCGCGGCTCGACGGTGACGCGTTCCGACATTCTGGCGGTGTTGAACAGTATGGAGGAGACGGGGGCCTACATCGTGGAAAACGGCGGCGAGTTTACGCTTCCGCTTGTGCAGACGGGCTTCAGGATGCCGGGTGTGTTTCACGGGGCGACGGACGTGTTCGATCCTCTGCGCCACGAGTTGCACGTGACGACGCGTCCGGGCACGCTGCTGCGCGAGGTGGAGAAGCGTGTGAAGCCGGTCAAGATCAGCCCTCCGGCTCCGAGGCTGCAGATACTGGAGGTGAGGGACAGCGTGACGGGCGAGGTGGACGGCGTGCTGACGCCGGGCGGCGTGGCCGAGATCGCGGGCGTGGAGATCAAGCTGGACGGCGACAAGCCGGACGTGGGGCTGTATTTCGTCAACCTGGCCGGCGGTGCGGACACGCGTGCCGATACCGTCGCCGTCAACAAGCCTTCGCAGCTGGTCGTGCTGATCCCGAAGCTGACGTCGGGGATCTATCAGGTGAAGGTGACGACGCAGTATTCGCACGGCACGCTGCGGAAGGAGAGCCGGTCGACCGTGTTTGCCAAACATCTTACCGTTTCCTGAAAGAGAGGCCGCCGCGGATCCGGGAGGCGCTCCCGCACGGGTGCGGGTGACGTTTCCGCACGGGTGCGGGAGATGCTCCCGGGCAGGTGCGGGAGGCGCGTCCCGGCAGGTGCGGGTGACGCTCCCGGGCGGGTGCGGGTGGCGCACCTGCACGGGTGCGGGAGGCGTGCCCGGCGAAGTCGTGTGCGGCGGTCGTTCACAGCCGTTCGAGCAGCATCAGCAGCGCCATGTTCACGGTGCGCTGTATGTTTTGTTCGCGGATCGCGCCGAACTGATAATGTTTGGAAGACGTGCTGCCGTCTTTCGCGGCGATGGCGATCCACACCGTTCCGACGGGTTTTTCGGGTGTGCCGCCGCCCGGTCCCGCGATGCCGGAGGTGGCGAGGGCGAAGTCGGCGTCCAGCGTCTTCAGCGCGCCGCAGGCCATCTGTTCCACGACTTCGCGGCTGACGGCGCCGTGTCTTTCCAGCGCTTCGGCGGATACGCCCAGCACGTTTTGCTTGACCGGATCGGCATAGGCCACGATGCTGCCGCGGAAGTAATCCGAGCTGCCGGCGACGGACGTGAGCGATGCGGCGACGGCGCCGCCCGTGCAGCTTTCCGCCGTCGCGACGGTTGCCCCCGCGGCCCGCAGACGTGCGCCGGCGATGGTTTCGAGATTCCGGTCTTCGTCCGAAACGATATGTCCCTGAAGCCTCTCTTCCAGCTGCCGGCGCGACGACGTGAGCGCCGCTTCCGTGTCCGCTTCCTGCCGGCAACAGGCCGAGAGCCTCAGGCGGATGATCCCCGCCTGAGGCAGATATGCCAGCTTGACGGATGGCGGAAGACGGTTCTCGAAATCAGTCAGATGAATGGCCAGCGCCGATTCCGTGTAACCGCTCACCCAGTAACTCTGGTGGCGGATGAAGACGTCCTGCCGGAAGCGCGTCTGCAGACGGGGCAGCACCTCGTGCGTCATCAGCCATTTCATCTCCGACGGTACGCCGGGCATCGACACCAGCAGCCATCCGTCCCGTTCGAACCACGTGCAGGGCGCCGTTCCCGCCCGGTTCCGTATCACCGTCCCTCCGTCCGGCACCATCGCCTGCAGGCGGGTCAATTCGTTCATCGCCCGTCCGTTCCGGCCGAAAAGCTGCTCGATATCCCTGTATACCTCCTCCGAAAAGTGCATTTCGCAACCGAAATAGCGGCACAGCGTGTGCAGCGTAATGTCGTCCTTCGTCGGGCCAAGTCCGCCCGTCAGCAACACGACGGGCGCGCGCTTCTTCGCCGCATCGAGCGCCGCAGCGATCACCTCCCCGTCGTCGCCGACCGCCGTTTTCCGGACAACCCTGAAGCCGATGTCGTTCAGCATCCTGCCCATCCATGCCGAATTGGTATCCACCACCTGGCCGATCAGCAGCTCGTCGCCTATCGTAATAATTTCCACATCCATGTTCTAAAATATTATAGGTCCCTCTTATAATTGTACTCTTGAAAACGGAACGGCGTCCATCGGACAGAAATCGCCGTCCATGAATTTGTAATATCCCGTAACGGCAACCATTGCCGCATTATCGGTCGTGAAGGCATTCGGCGGGAGGTAGACATTCCATCCCAGACGGTGCGCCTCCGCACGGAAGGCGTCGCGCAGCCCCGAATTGGCCGAGACGCCTCCGGCCACGGCTACTTCGCGTATGCCCGTATCCTTTGCCGCCCGGCGCAGTTTATCCATCAGGATATCAACCACCGTAGCCTGCAGCGAGGCGCACAGGTCAGCCCTGTTTTGCACGATGAAATCGGGATTCTCTTTCAACGCATCGCGCAAGGTATATAAAAACGATGTCTTCAGGCCGCTGAAGCTGTAATCGTATTGCGGGACACGGGGTTTGCTGAAGACGAACGCTCTCGGGTTTCCCCCGCCGGCAAGGCGATCGACGGCGGGGCCGCCCGGATAGCCCAGCCCCATCACTTTGGCGCACTTGTCGAAGGCTTCGCCCGCCGCATCGTCGACGGTCTGTCCGATCACCTCCATCGCCTTGTACGAATGAACCTTGATTATCTGCGAATTGCCGCCGGAGACCAGCAGACACAGAAAAGGAAACGACGGATGACGACCGTCGGCGGAGGGCGACTTGATGAAATGCGCCATCACGTGCGCCTGCAGATGATTGACCTCAATCAGGCGAATGCCCAGCGACGCCGCCAGCCCTTTGGCAAACGACGTCCCTACCAGCAGCGAGCCCGGCAGACCGGGCCCGCGCGTAAAAGCCACCGCACTCAATGCCTGCATGTCGACCCCTGCCCGCCGGATGGCCTCGGTCGCCACGGGAATGATGTGCTGCTGGTGCGCCCGCGAAGCCAGCTCGGGCACCACGCCGCCGTAAGCCTCGTGAACAGCCTGGCAGGCCGTCACGTTCGACAACAGTTCGCCGTCGCCTATGACGGCGCACGACGTATCGTCGCACGACGATTCTATGCCTAAAACAATGATATTCATATTAAGTCCGATCAGGCGACTTCTGTTGCCGGCCTGCTTTCCTTCCTGCGCAGATCCGGCCTGTCACGTGCACCGATAATAAATTTACTGCAAAAAAACAAAAACATTTCAAATATTGACTACTTTTGCGAGTTAAAATATACTTTTCATGCATCGAATCGCGTTTCAGGCTCGTATCAACATACGTTTCGATACATTGTTTTAATTTTTAATAAACATCAGATTAGAGCGCTAAAATACATACTGGTTACGTTGTCGGCAGCCTGTCTGCTCTTCTACGTGGCGCCGGCGGCAATCGTGCAGATTCCGCAGGTGCAGGACGAGATGGCGATAAAAGTACGCCGGATTCTTTCCGGGCGGCTAAACGTGCCCGTCGAAATAGGCAACGTCGGTCTCGACTGGATTCACCGTCTGGTAGTGCGAGATGTCGTGCTTCGGGACGAACAGGCCGACACGCTTTTCGTCGCCGACCACCTTTCGGTCGGGATCGACTGGTGGCCGCTTCTCAGGGGCAAATATGTACTTGCCGATGTGCGTCTGGCAGGCTTCCATCTGAACATGCGCAGGGCGTCGCCCGGCGGTGCGCTGAATTTTCAATTCCTGATCGATGCGTTCGCCTCGCGCGACACCACGAAATCATCCGGTCTCGACCTCCAGATCAAATCCGTACAGCTGCGTCGCGGTCAGCTGAACTATTCCGTGTCCGGCACGCCGGAAAGCATGTCGTTTGATCCGCAGCACGTGGCGGTGCACGATCTGAACGGACAGATCAAACTGCACGCACTGACGGCAGACAGCATGGACATGCAGATCGTCAGGCTGAGATTCGAAGAGCGTTCGGGGTTCAAAATAAACAGGCTGTCACTGGCTTTCACCGCCAATGCCGACAGTGCGGCCATTCATGACCTGACGGCGCTCATGCCCGCCACTTCGCTCCGTATCGACACGGCAAGCGTGTGCTATCACGAACTGGACAGCCTGCATTTATGGGTGAGTAAGGCCCCCGTGCGACTGAAAATGGCGCCGTCGAGTATTTGCCTGAAAGACATCGCCGCCTTCGTGCCGGCCTTTGCCGGCTTCACGAGTATTGTCGACGTCACGGCCGAAGCGTCCGGCGTGGCAGATGATTTTTCGCTGGACGGACTGAGGCTGGAAATGAATCATTCGGCATCGATTCTGGGAAAAATCCGCCTGAAGGGGCTTGCCTGTGGCGATGCGCCATACCTTGTCGGGAAAATCGACAGCGCCTCCGTCACGGCAGAAGGGCTGGCACGCGTCATCAGTCATTTTAAGGCGCAGCCCGTCACGCTTCCCGCGCCCGTGCGGCGGCTGAACAACCTGCGTTTTACGGGCGAGGTCTCCGGCTTTTTAGACAATCTGGTGGCGTACGGCAATCTGCAGTCGGACATCGGGTCGATAGATATGGATCTGTTTGTCGGTTCGCGGAAAGACGAAAACAAGGCGCTTTACCTGAAAGGACAGATCGCCTCCACGGAGCTGAAGCTGAACAGGCTGTTCGACGAGGGCAATGCGTACGGCATTGTTCGTTTCCGGGGCGAAGTAGATGCTTCGCGACCCTACGGCGAGTCGTTTTCGGGAAATATCGACGTGCAGATCCATGAGATGGACTATAATGATTATCGTTACGAAAACATATTGCTTTCAGGCAGTTTTGGCGCCAGCGAATACGACGGCAGCATCAGTATCGACGACCCGAACGGCAAGCTTCGCGCCGAAGGACTGTTCAAGTACGACGGTGAAAATTCGCTGTTCGACTTCGCGGCTGATATCCGCGACGTCAGACCGGCGGCGCTGCATCTCACGGACAAATACGACGATCCGGCTTTCTCGCTGAAGGTAAGCGCCAATTTTACGGGAAACAACATCGACCTGTTCAGGGGTCGAATCGTGGCGGACGATTTTTCGTTCACCACGCGGACGGACAGCTTTCGTCTTGATTCGCTTCGTATCGATGCGAACGGGTCGGGTCGCGAACTGATTGTTTCGTCCGACCTGCTGAACGGTGAAATCAACGGCATGTATTCGTTCCGGACGCTCGTCCCGTCGCTCCTGCATACGGGAAGCATCTATCTGCCTGCCCTGTCGCACGTGGCGCCGCACGCACGGGATTTGTCCGGAAATGCGTTCCGCTTCTCGATGGAGATAGAAAACACGGAAAAGCTGTCGCAGACCTTCAAGCTGCCGTTCAGTATCGTAGAAAAAAGCGCGATATCGGGCGAATACGACAATACGGCCAACCGGGTACGGCTGGATCTCTCGCTGCCGAAATATAAAATCGGAAAGTCGAGATTCGAAGACGGCAGCATACGGTTTACGAACCGGGACGACAGACTGAAGCTGCAGATAAAAACCACGCAGATCAACAAAAGACAGAATCATAATCTGTTTGAAGTGTCGTCCGAAGCGATCGACAATAAGATCGAGACCGTGTTTTCGCTGGCAAACGCGGAAGACAGGACCGTGAATGTCGGCATCTCGACGACCACACGGATTTCACCCGGCACGGATGCAAACGGTCGCAAGTCGCTACAGGCGGAGATGCTGTTTCTGCCCGACCAGCTGCTTCTCAAGGATTCGCTCTGGAATCTGGAACCATCGTCCGTCACCATTGCCGGAGGCCATACGACGATACATAATTTCAATATTTTCAATGGCGAACAATATCTGCGCATCAACGGGAGCGTGTCCGAACAATACCCGCGGAACGACATCCGGATCGACCTGAACAAAATCGAACTGAGCCATATTTTTGACATCGTCGACATTCCCGCGCTGCAATTCGGCGGGCAGGCGACGGGCTTCATCAGCATGAACAATCTGCACGAAACGCCCAACATCAATACCGAACTCGAGGTGCAGAATTTTTCCTTCAACCGGACCGTTCAGGGGCGGCTGAATCTTTTCGGCCAGTGGGACAACAGCGAAAACGGCATCCTCATGCTGGGCAGCCTTTACCGCGACAGCGCGAACTGGACGGACATAAGCGGTTACATTTATCCCTCCGGCAAATCGGAAAACGTGTCGATCTTTTTCGACGCCAAAGAGATCGATATGCGGATGCTGTCTCCCTACGTGGATGCGTTTACGAATACCATCGAAGGGCGCGGGTCAGGAGAGATACATCTGTTCGGCACGTTTTCGAATCTGACGCTCGAAGGCAAAGCTTTCGTAAAAGACGGACTGATCGGCGTGGACGTGCTGAATACGAGGTATACTTTCAACGATTCCATCGAGATCCGTCCGGACGCCATTGCGGGAAGAAACATCACGGTCTACGACCGGGACGGAAACAGCGGCGAGATCAGCTTCGAGATGAATCATACGTTTCTCAGAGACTTCTCGTTTCATTCGGAAATGCAGCTGCAGCACATCCTGCTGTACGACATGCCCGAACGGATCAACCCCCGGATCTACGGAACGGTCTACGGCAGCGGAAACGGCCGCATCGCATGGGCCAACCAACTGGTCACCATCGACGCCAACATACAGAACAGCCCCAATTCCTTCATGGGATTCAATTTCATGAACGGCTCATCGGCCGAAGACTACGACTTCATTTTTTTCAAAGCGCCGGACATGTCGCGCGTGCCGGACGGCGGCACGGCCGTGCTTCCCGACGCATCCCCCCGCCCCGACGGCGACGGCGAGGGGACAAGCCTCCGAATCAACTGTTTTCTGGACGTCACGCCTTCTGCCGCGCTGGAACTGGTCATGGATCCCGTGGGCGGCGACAAAATCAGGGGAAACGGCAGCGGCGACATTCAGGTGCAGTACGAATCGAACAGCGATCTGGCCATGTTCGGCGGATTCACCGTGCAGAGCGGGAGTTACAATTTCAGCCTCCAGCAGGTGCTGCACAAAGACTTCAAGATTCGCGACGGCAGCCGGATCGACTTCAGCGGCAATCCGCTCGACGCCATGCTGGGCATCAATGCCATGTATTACCTGACGGCCAGCATCGAAGACCTGGACCAGTCGCTCGTCAAGGAAACGCTGCGCACCAGCGTGCCGGTCAACTGCATCCTCAACCTGAACGGACGGATGCAAAGTCCGACCATCTCGTTCGACCTCGAGTTTCCCAATTCGAACAACGAACTGCAGCGACAGGTCAAGTCCTTCATCAGCACGGAAGACATGATGGCGCGGCAGATCGTTTACCTGCTCGTCCTCAACAAATTTTATACGCCCGACTATTCGCGTAACGACTATCGGGCGAACGAATTCAGCGCAGTAGCCTCGTCGGCCCTCTCCGCGCAGCTGTCGAATATCCTGAACAGCCTGACCGACAAGGTGCAGATCGGGACCAACATCCGTTCGCGGCAGGACGGCGTGAGCGATACCGAAGTGGAAATGCTGCTGTCCAGCCAGCTGCTCGACAACCGGCTGCTGTTCAACGGCAATTTCGGATACAAGAACAACTTCATCCAGTCCAGCGCCTTCATCGGCGAATTTGATCTCGAATACCGATTGACGCCGGGCGGCGAAATACGCCTGAAAGCCTACAATCATGCCAACGACATGTATCGCTACAACATGAAGTCGCTTACCCGGCAAGGCGTGGGATTGATGTACTACAAGGATTTCGATTCGCTCGGCCACATCTTCCGGCAGCGAAAGATCACGCGCCCGGAAACAGACCGGGGGGAACACCTCATTTCCACGTCAGCGGAAAGCGTGGACCGGTGACGCCGCAAGGCCGCGACGGCCATTCGGCACATCGTTCATTTTGTTATGAAATGCGAAATAAATAACATATAAAGGTTTCCCGCACCGCAAGGTGCATCTCCGTGT
>JAIRYD010000220.1 GCA_031267935.1 Tannerella sp. | reverse complement strand
GACGGGCAGCAATCTCTATTCGGCCGTCGTCGAACCGGGACAGCCTGCGCCGCACAGGGATGAGTTTCGTTACGAAGGCTTTTCGTCGACATGCCACCACAAGGTGCATTTTCCGGAAGATTATTATCTCAAACAGGTCTATCTCTTTGCACGCTACTCCAACCAGCACGGGCAGGAAGGGGATGACGGACCGGTTTCGAGTATTATCATCACGTAGGAAGCGGTCGTGAAAGTGCGCGCGGATGACGCGGATTTTATGAATGAACGCAGATTGCCGGACGGCCGGCAGTCTGCGTTTTCGTTTCACCTCACTCCTCGCTTTCCGGCAGCCGGGAAACGGCTTCGCGCAGCGCGTCGACCGTCAGCGTGACGGTCCTGCCGTCGGGCGCGAGCATCGGATATTCCGTCAGTCCCCGAAAAAACAGGTCGTCCCTGAATTTCAGCAACTGCGACCGGATGTACGACCGTACCCTTCTGTTCCTTTCGCTGTCTTCATATTCATTGGCCAGCAGCATGTGGACAAACAGGCTGCGCCGGCGCACCGTTTCTTCTTCCGTCCGGACGATGTCACGCCCGAAATGCGTCCAGATGCGCGACAGGATGTCCTGCCGTCCCGTCTTCCGCCACAACTCGTAAAACAGCGCGTACGAATCCTCGAAACGCCCGTCGCGGACATACGTATCCGCCCTGAACAGCGTCAGCATCTCCGTGAACTGCCGGGGGTGCATCAGCGCTTCGGCGCGGTCGAACATTTCGCAGGCGCGCACACGGTCATACGTCCGCCCCAGTGCGGAACCGAGATACAGGCATACGTCTATCGCCGCCGTATCCAGCGCATACGCCTTTTCGAGCGGGACGATTGCGTCCAAAAAATTATCTGCATAATATCTGGCGAAGCCGCCATACTTCACCGTCATGTACGACGAGTCGCCCCGCGCCATGAGCAGCGAATAGGTGCTGTCCGCCCGTGCATATTCCCTGGCGGAAAAGAGCGCCATGGCTCTGTTCTGCAGCAGCAGCCGGTGACCGGGATTGTAGGCCAGCGCCGTGTCGCACACGGACAGCGCTTCCGGCGCCTGCCCCATTATCAGAAGTGTATTGACGAGCGCGGAAGCCAGCCCCGCATTTTCCCTGTTGAGCGCGAACGCCTGCATGTAGCATTCGGCCGCCGGAGTCAGGAGGTTCATCCGGTTGAAACAATCTCCCAGCCCTCTCAACAGCACTGGATTATCCGGATTTTCGCCTGCCAGGAACATGTAGTGTCCGGACGCTTTCGCGTACTCGCCCGCCTGGAAGTAAAGCCTTGCCAGCTGGTAGTTTGCATAGAAGTCGACGCTGTCGATCGCCAGCGCCCGGTGGAAATACGTTTCGGCTTCGTCCTGCATCCCCATATTTGCGGCCATGCGCGCCGCGGCGTTCAGCAGGTCTGCCGGCGCATCGTCGCCAAGTGTCAGACAGTGAAGGTAGCAGCGGTAAGCCTCCCGGTAGCGGAGCAGCCCCTCGTATGCCTGACCGACCGCATACATCGTGTGGAGATCGGTCGAATCGGCCGCCTGTAGATGTGCCGCGGAGTCGACCGCCGCCGCGAACTTTTTCTGATAAACGAGACGCTGCAAATCGCTGTCCTGCGCATGTATTCCGCCGGCAAGCAGCAGAATACAGCTCAGGACACAAAGCGCCCCGCCCGGGCGCGGTTTCAATAACCCCGCTCCCCGTTCACAGTTCATCGTTCCCCGTTCCCTATTTCTGCGGAATCCGCATCTTGTAGAACGATCGCCATACGAACACCAGTCCGACAATCAGGAATACGGCGGCAATCCAGCCCGAATAGTCGGAAAAGCCTTCGCCCAGCTTCATTTCGATGCAAATCTCCGTAGCCAGCAGTCCGAACAGCGTGGAGAACTTGATAATCGGGTTCAGCGAAACCGAAGAGGTATCCTTGAAAGGATCGCCCACCGTATCGCCGATCACGGCTGCTTCGTGCAGCGGCGAATTCTTTTCGCGCAGTTCCACTTCGACGATTTTCTTCGCATTGTCCCAGCTGCCGCCCGCATTCGCCATGTAGATGGCCTGAAACAGTCCGAAGACGGCGATCGAAACCAGATATGCCACAAAGAAATTCGGGTCGATAAACGCAAATGCCAGCGTGATGGATATCAGCGCAAGGAAGATGTTCCACATCCCTTTCTGGGCATATTGCGTACATATTTTCACTACTTCCCTGGAATCTTCGGGTTTTGCCTCCTGATCATCCATCTTGAACGTTTTCTTGATAAATTCCACCGTGCGGTAGGCGCCCGTGGTCACGGCCTGTATGGATGCGCCGCTGAACCAGAAGATCACCGCGCCGCCGCAAATCAAACCGAGAATCACCGGAGCGTCGGTGAGCGACAGGTGGAGCAGTCCCACCCTTTCGAGCAGCAGGATGATCGAGAAGATCATCGTCGTGGCGCCCACTACCGCCGTCCCGATCAGTACGGGCTTGGCCGTTGCCTTGAAGGTGTTGCCTGCCGAGTCGTTCGCTTCCAGGAAGTATTTGCCCCGTTCGAAATCAGGCTTGAAGCCATATTCTTTCTCGATGGACTGTTCGATGCCGGGGATGGATTCGATCTGCGAAAGTTCGAACACCGACTGTGCATTGTCCGTGACGGGGCCATAGCTGTCTACCGCGATGGTGACCGGCCCCATGCAAAGGAAGCCGAACGCGACCAGACCGAATGCAAAAATCGAAGCGTGAGGACCCAGCACCTCCGTAAGTCCCAGTTGAGCCGTGAAATAAGCGGCGGTCATCAGGCCGGCTATCAGCAACCCCGTCCAGAATGCGCCGAAATAGCCCGCCACGATACCCGAAAGGATATTCAGCGAGGGGCCGCCCTCGCGCGACGCCGTCACGATTTCTTTCACGTGGCGCGATTTGGAACTCGTGAAGTATTTCGTGAACTCGGGGATCAGCAGCGCCGCCAGCGTTCCGCAGCCGATGATCACCGCCAGCTTCCACCACAGCGTAGTGTCCGGCAGGTCGCCGAGCAGCAGGTGGCTCATGAAGAAACTGGCCGAGATACACAGCACGGCCGCCGTCACAATCAGGCGCATCAGAGGTGTCTCGAAGTCAAAATCCTTTTTGTTTCCGTATAATTTCTGAGATATGCCCTGATTGATGAAGAAGGCGCATCCCGACAGGAAGTCCATCAGGAACCGCATCCCGAAAATCCAGACAATCAATTTAGCCTGCATGTCGGGATTATCGGGAATGGCCAGGGTGATGAACGTGATCAGCGCGACGCCGGTCACGCCGTACGTTTCGAAGCCGTCGGCCGTCGGCCCTACGCTGTCACCCGCATTGTCGCCCGTACAGTCGGCAATTACGCCCGGATTGCGGGGGTCGTCTTCCTTCACTTTGAAAACGACCTTCATCAGGTCGGAACCGATGTCGGCAATCTTGGTGAAAATGCCGCCCGCGATGCGCAGCGCGCTGGCGCCAAGCGATTCGCCGATAGCGAATCCGAGGAAGCAGATCCCCACGATGTCGCGCGGAACGAAAAGCAGAATCACCACCATCAGCACCAGTTCGAGCGAAATAAGGAACAGTCCGACGCTCATCCCCGCCTTGAGCGGAATATTCACCACGTCGAGCGGTCGCCCTTTCAGCGCGGCAAAAGCCGTCCGCGCATTGGCATACGTGTTGACGCGGATGCCGTACCAGGCCACCATGTACGACCCTGCCATCCCGATGACGGAAAAGAACAGCACCTGAAGCACGACGCCCACCGATTGCCCGGTCAATCCGAAGAAATAGACACACAGCACGATGGCCACCAGGGCAAACAGCATCAAAAGGAATTTTCCCTGCTGCACCAGATAGGTGCGACATGTGGAGTAGATGGTCGCCGCCACCGTTTTCATCGACTCGTGCGCCGATAATTTTTTTACCTGCCGGAACAGCAGAAGGCTGAAACCCAGTGTGCCGGCAATTACTATCGCTCCGTAGAACAGAAAGTTCCAGGACGAGATTTCACTTCCAAAAATATGGAACGTGCCGGCATGAAGATCCGGAATGGCCAAATCGGCCTCGCTGGCGTATGCCGAAAGGCAGGAACCGGCGAACAAACTCATAAAAAACGCTACTTTCTTAATGTTTCCCATTGTAATTGTTAATTAATACTAACCGTAATCTTTTAAAAAAAATACGGGGACAAATTTGCGAAAAAAAATTGAAAAAAACGGAGAAAAATGCAGGAGAAAAATCATAATATATTTTATTTAACTACATAAATATTTAATATTGATATTTCAGTCCCGATTTCGGAATCATTTTTCCAAAAAAAACAGCAGACACAAAGGCGCCTGCTGCTTTCATACAATAAAGGGGACTTCTAAAAACTCCGAATTCAAGGCTTGCGAGGAGCTAAAATCGGAGTTTACATGTCGTAAATGAGCATTTTAGCGACGAAGCGTAACGCAGAAGCCGGAGTTTTTAGAGGTTCCCTAAATATTTAGAATCATTTCGCCCTGTAATATCCCAAAATTTCACAGTCGAAATTTTGGACATAAGCGTGTATCCTGTTCACTTCCGCCTGTGCATGGTGGATGTACACTTCCGCCGAGCGGCGGAACTGCCCGTCCCGTTCCGTGTCCTGCAGCAGGAGATAGCCCATGATACAGTATGCGGCGGCCTCTACCAGTCTGCGCGCATGAAAGTCAATGTATTCGTTGTCTTTTTTCCCCGTGACGTCCGCGACGGTTTCTTCGTATTTTGCCGTCATGCCGATGAGTTTATTTTTCAGATCATCCAATTCGGGTTTGCAGGCAAGAGATTCATATTCGCGTATCTGCGTCAGATAGGTGCCTGTCGTGACGTGACGGATGGCGGCCACGACCTGTAGCTGCGTGGTGCCCTCGTAGATGTTGGTGATGCGCGCGTCGCGATACAGCCGTTCGCAGGCATAATCTTTCATAAAGCCCGAGCCGCCGTGAATCTGGATGGCGTCGTAAGCATTCTGGTTGGCATATTCGGTCGTCATGGCTTTGCCTATCGGCGTATATGCGTCGGCCAGTTTGCCGTATTTTTTCATCTCCGCACGTTCGTCGGGTTCCAGTTTGCGTGCTTTCGAGATGTCGTCGAGCGCCTTGTAGATGTCGACGAAGCGTGCCGTTTCGTACAGTATGGCGCGTGCGGCATCCGTTTTGGCACGCATGAGCGTCACCATTTCGTAGACTGCCGGAAATTCGATGATCGCCTTTCCGAACTGCCTGCGTTCGAGCGCATACGCATAGCCTTCGCGATAAGCCGCCTCGCAGATGCCTACGGCTTGTGCCGAGATCCCCAGACGGGCGGCATTCATCAGCGCCATCACGTATTTGATCAGTCCGAGCCTGCGTTCGCCGCAAAGTTCGGCGCGGGCATTCCTGAACACCAGTTCGCAGGTCGGCGAACCTTTGATGCCCAGTTTGTTTTCGATGCGGCGGACGTCGACGCCTCCGTTGCGCTTGTCGTAGATGAACATCGAAAGTCCGCGCCCGTCTTTCGTGCCTTCTTCGGAACGCGCCAGCACGAGGTGGATGTCGGAGTCGCCGTTCGTAATGAAACGTTTCACGCCGTTGAGGTACCAGCAGTCGTCCTTTTCGCTGTATGTCGCTTTGAGCATGACGGCTTGCAGGTCCGAGCCCGCGTCAGGCTCGGTCAGGTCCATCGACATCGTTTCCCCTGCACACACGCGGGGGATGTAACGGCATCGCTGGTCTTCGTTTCCGAACTCGTAGAGTGTCTCGGCACAATCCTGCAGTCCCCAAAGATTTTCGAATCCCGCGTCGGCACGCGAAACCATATCCGCCGCCATTATGTAGGGCACGATCGGGAGGTTCAGTCCGCCGTAGCGCCGGGGCATGGAGATCCCCGTCAGTCCGGCCTTGTGGACGGCTTCCATATTGCGCCGTGTTCCCGCCGCATACGTTACACGACCGTTGTGCAGACTCGGCCCTTCGTGGTCGACCTCTTCGGCATTCGGCGCAATGATTTCGTCGCAGATCTGTCCGACGATTTCCAAAATTTTTTCGTAACTGTCCATCGCATCTTCGTAATTATGAGGTGCGTAATCGTACGTATCCCGGTCCGCGAAATTGCGTTCCTTCAGTTCGACGATGCGTTTCATCAGCGGATGATGCAGATGGTGCTTATATCCTGGTGTATCTGAAAAATAGTTCATAATGTCTGATTATTTCATGTTCTTCCTGTAATACTTAATCATTTTGGGCAGCACGTCTTCTATCGTGCCGGTTATGACGTAATCGGCTATCGTATTGATCGGTGCGTTGGGGTCGTTGTTGACCGAGATGATGATCGAACTCTCCTGCATGCCGGCGATATGCTGTATCTGCCCCGATATGCCGCAGGCGATGTAGAGTTTGGGACGGACGGTGACGCCCGTTTGTCCTATTTGACGTTCGTGTTCGATAAATCCCGCATCGACGGCTGCACGCGAGCCGCCCACTTCGCCGCCGATCACGGCTGCAAAGTCGTAGAGCAGACGAAAGTTTTCTTTCGATCCGACGCCATATCCGCCCGCCACGATGATGGGAGAGGCTTTGATGTTCGTCTTGCTTTTCTCTATCTGTCTGTTTATCACGCTCACGACAAAGTCGGTCGCGTGCACGTACGCATTCGTGTCGTGCGTGCGCGTTTCGCCCTTGTAGTCGGCATTGAAAATTTCCTTTTTCATCACGCCTTCGCGGACGGTTGCCATTTGCGGGCGGCATTCGGGATTGACGATTGTCGCGACGATATTTCCTCCAAAGGCGGGACGAATCTGATACAGAAGGTTTTTATAAACCTTGTTTTCTTTTTTCTCTTCATGGTCGCCGATTTCGAGTGACGTACAGTCTGCCGTCAGTCCGCTGCCCAGCGCCGACGATACGCGCGGCCCGAGGTCACGCCCGATGCTCGTTGCGCCCATCAGGGCAATCTGCGGCTTTTCTTCGCGAAAAAGGTTGACCAGCACGGATGTGTGCGGAATCGAAGTGTAGGGATACAGGCGTGTGTCGTCGAACAGGTGAAGCACGTCCACGCCGAACGGAAAGACCTGTTCGCCAATCCGGCCCAGTTCGTGTCCTGCGGCGACGGCTTCCAGGCGGCAGCCCAGCGTAGTCGCAAGCGAACGTCCCCTGGTCAGCAGCTCAAGACTCACATCCGACACGATGCCGTCTTCTATTTCGCAATATACAAATAAGTTATTCATCTTTTTTCAATGTTATTACCCAATCGTATGGTTCGTTATTAATTCCTTCATCAATTCATCGATGGCTTCATCTTTTGCCTCCAGCGTCTTGCTTTCCTTCGTCTGGAAGACGACGTTTTCGATTTTCTTCACTTTTGTCGGCGAACCGGACAATCCGCACTGTGCCACGTCGGCCTCCACGTCGTCGGCGCTCCACTCCGTCAGGTTCAGGTAAGGGCGGTTGCTGTAGAGGTGCATATAGTCGCTGCCGGCTTCCTGTTTTTCCGTCACCGTCTTTGCGTGTTTATATTTCTGTACGCACTTGGCGTTGCGCGGACGGCAATCCGCCGCACTGCCGTTGACGGTAATCAGGATGGGAAGCGGGGCTTGCACCGTTTCGACGCCGCGTTCCAGACGACGTTTGACGGTGATCGTGCCGTTTTCGACTTTGCATATTTCTTCGGCGTATGTGATCTGCGCCAGTCCGAGTTTTTCGGCCACCTGCGGTCCCACCTGCGCCGTGTCGCCGTCGATGGCCTGCCTGCCACAGATGATCACGTCGAAATCCTTGATTTTATGAATGGCCATCGACAGGGCATACGATGTGGCCAGTGTATCGGAGCCGGCAAAAGCGCGGTCCGTCAACAGGTAACCGTCGTCTGCGCCGCGATACAGTCCTTCGCGGATAATTTCTGCCGCTCGCCCGGGACCCATTGTCAGCAGCGTGACGGTCGTTCCCGCATACGCTTCTTTCAGGCGCAATGCCTGTTCGAGTGCGTTCAGGTCTTCCGGATTGAAAATGGCGGACAAGGCGGCGCGATTGACCGTTCCGTCGGCTTTCATGGCATCTTTTCCCACGTTGCGCGTATCCGGCACCTGCTTTGCTAATACAATAATTTTTAAACTCATAGATTATAATGTAATTAGAACTTATGTTCCGATTCGTATTTAAACTGCCTGCAAAAGTAATCAAACATTTTCGAAGTCGATGAAGATTCGGTGTAAATATTGCACATTTGCGTCGCTTTTGAGCAACGGCAGAGGATAGAAAATACTTTTTTTTGCAATATTTTTTCGATTTGACGAAATGAATTAAACAAAATCACTATATTTACGCGCTTTAGGGGACTTCTAAAAACTCCGAATTCAAGGCTTGCGAGGAGCTAAAAGCGGAGTTTACCTGTCGTAAATGAGCATTTTAGCGACGAAGCGTAACGCAGAAGTCGGGGTTTTTAG
>JAIRYD010000155.1 GCA_031267935.1 Tannerella sp. | reverse complement strand
GTTCATAGTTTACAAAACCATACCGCGCACAGTATATATTTACTAAAAATCCAGACCTACCTGCAAATATTTATCCACGCCGGTCAGCATGTTCTTTACCCGGTAGGCGATACCGGACTGCGCGGCGTCGGGGACGGAAACGATAATTGTCCGTCCGGCGGGAAGAAACAGCTCAGCCGGATAGCCGGGCGAAGCGTGGAGGCATTCAAGCCGGCAGGGCACGTCGGAATGATTGACGATCTCGCACATTTTACGGCCGTTCTCGCTGTGAAAAGACGGACGAATCTCTACCGATTCGTGGAAAAACGCCCGAAGATATTCCTCGCTGCCGATCAGTGTGTCGAAGAAATAGATAAAGGTACGTCCGGCAAAGAGCGCTTCCCGGATTCCCTCCTCTGTCCGTTCGCGGCTTAACACCAGCGTCATGGGACGCAGAAAAGATGCGGAAAAATCGTAGAGCCGTTCATTTACGTCGTGCACGTCGGTATTGGCCATCAGCGTAAGTTTTTTCTCCAGCGCCCAGTTCAGCGCGACGGGATACCATTCGAACTCGTTGAAGACCTCGATGCCGTGAAGCCAGCCGTTGCGGTAGAGCGTTTCGTGTACCGGATACCAGCGTATGCTGTCCACGCCCCATCCCGGATGATTCCAGAAGATAAAAGCGCCCTGACGCACGGCTTCCTCGAAAGCCTTCATATAATCGGTCTGGGCGAGGGCATTGATATCCTTCACGAACAGCGCGTTCAGATGGCCGGGAGGCATGGGGCGCGTGATTTCGGCGCCGCGGATCAGTATCAGGTTTCGTCGGCGGGCATCGTTCGACGCGATTTCGTACGCAAGGTTGTGATTCCCCTTCTCGATTCCCCGACGCGAAGGCTGACCTTCGATATGCTCGGTGACGGCGATCGCATCCAGGCCTTCTTCCCAGGCTTCGTCGACGCGCAGCGAAGGCCATACGACGCCGTCCGAAAAGACGGTGTGCATGTGAAAATCGCACTTGAGCAGTTGATAACCGCCGATCTTCTCCGGCATGCGTATCGTGCGGCGAGCCTTCACGCGGCCCTGTCCGGCTTTGATTTCTTTCGGTAACTGCTGCGAAAACAGCATGCCTGCACAAGCGGCATTTACAAATAATACGAATAAAAGTTTCTTCATTTTTACAATGTTTTTTAGAGAGTCTGATGATTAATATTTAAATGTATACTTCACGCGGTCTAAAATTGTGCGTTTAAGGGGCTGTCTTAAAAACCGAGTCCCATCATTGCGAACGGAGTGAAGCAATCCATAAATGACTGGTAATTACTGGATTGATTCGTCGTTCCTCCTTGCAATGACGACAGGATGCGGCTTTCGAAACACCCTCTTCACAAAACTATGCCGCGCACAGTATAACAGTCCCCTTATTCCCATCCGAAAAGCTGAGGCGCCAGGGCGGAATTCAGATCCATCTCGTGACGGGGAACGGGGCGATAATAATACTTCGGTTCCTCGAAAGTCCCCATGTCTTTTATGGTAAGTATATTCCCGGAATGGCCGTCCGTAAGATATACCGTCGCATTCTGGTCGTCGATACTTCCTGCCCTGTAATAGACCAGTTTGACGCCCAAACGATTTGTCTCCTTGTCGTCCTCGGCGGGAATGGATTCGGCGGAAGGTATCAGGAAGATGTCTTCCGCGCCGTCACCGGTCAGATCGAACTTGCCCAGCGAGGGAAAATAGATGCCTTCCGGTTCTTTTTCCAGCAGTTTGCCGGCATGCCAGCGCATCAGGTCGTTGTAGCGAAAGCCCTCGAACGCCAGTTCGACGCGTCGCTCGCGTCTGATCTCCAGCACGCTTTTCCACTGGGCGCCTGCCGATACGGCTACGTCGGGATAGGCCGCCTGCATCACGGGATCGACCGGCGGATCGAGCGGCATCGGAGGCATCCCCGCGCGGGCACGCAGCAGATTGACGCTGACGTCGAGATCATTTGCAGTCAGTTCGCCCAGTTCGGCTTTTGCCTCGGCGTATGTGAGAAGCACTTCGGCATAGCGCAGCGTCGGATAGTCGACACTGTGGTAGACGTCTTCCGACCGGTCGTTCACAAAACCCTTGATCAAGTGATAGCCCGAAAAATTTTTGTTGAACGTCTGTATATAGATCCCTGCCCCCGTGGCATAGGTCATCGTATTGATCAGTTCCCAGCCGGGAGAGGCGATTGTCTGTCCGAGCCGCGGGTCGCGCTGCACAAACTCTTCGGTGAACAGGCGGGTACGGTAGTCGGGCTGCGAAGAATAAAAACTGCCGTCGGCCATGAGGTAAGACTGTATCATATCCTTGGTGGGGAACGACTCGTAGTTGCCGAACATATACGCCCAGAAGCCTCCCGAGATGGTTTTACGGTCGTATTGGCGGACAAGAATCACTTCCGGATTGCCGGCCAGCTCGATGCTGGTGAAGAGCGAGAGATAGTCCGATTCCGGATGACCGGTACTGTAGATCCCGAAGCCGCCTTCGTCCATAATCCTCCGGGCGGCATCGCTTGCCAGACGGAAATATTTTTCGGCCGAAGCCTGCAGGCCCAGTTCCGGATGATACTTGCGCCAGGACCCTTCGTACAGCGCATGACGCGCCATGCAGGCCAGGACGACCCACCGGTCGACGGCGCCTGCCGGCTGCCCCGCACGTACCGCCTGCGCCGCAAAGGCATAGTCTTCGAACAGATTGTCGACGACCGTCGTGCGTTCGTGGCGCGGGCCGAACAGCGCTTCGTCATCCGTGCCGGGCGCCGAAGCGTACCAGGGGACGTCGGAATAGCGCAGCACCTTGTTCATATAGAAGCGGGCGCGAAAGAAGCGGGCGATGCCCTTGTAGTGATTCAGTACGTCCTCCGTCACGTTTGCCTTGTCGCAGTTGTCCAGAAAGAGGTTTATTTCGCGCAGGTCCGTCCAGTCCCATCCGCCCGTGACGGTAGACGAGCCGGGATTGTCGGCGAGCATGATGTTTTTATGTTCGACGAGGGCGGTCGTTCCCTGGCTGTCCGTGCCCGCGTCGGCGGTGTAGCTGTCCGGACCGGGAAAATCGTACAGCCCGAAGCAGTACATCTTCAGGTCCTCTTCGGTATTGAAAAAGTTTTCGACGCCTATCTCCGTCAGCGGCAGGCGTTCCATATAATCGTCGTTGCAGCCTTGCAGGATAAATGTCGCAAGCAGCAGACAGGCGATCGGGCATGTTTTTTCTGTTTTCATTTTGTGCATATTTTGAGATGAATTAAAAGATGACATTCAGTCCCGCGGAAAAATTACGGTCGAAAGGATACGTATAGCCGTAGCCGTTGTCGGTGACCGCTTCCGGGTCGTAGTAGCGGCTGAGCGCCGACCATTCGCAGACGTTGTCGGCGCTCGCGAAGATCCGCACGCGCGACAGGCGTAACCTGCGCGAAAAGGATTCGGGCAGCGTGTATCCCAGCGTGATGTTCTTGATGCGCAGATATGCCGCGTTCAGCAGATGTCCGGTCTGCGGGATGGCCAGCCCCATCGCGTCGTTGATGCCCGTTCCCAGGTTTTTGTCGGCCAGCCAGCACTGAAACACGGGATAGCGCGCATCCGTATTTTGGTCGGCCAGTCCGGCGTTGATATACGACCGGGAATGTTTGGCCCGTTCCGTTTCGCTGTCGCTCTGCGCGCGGTAGAAGTCGTACAGATGTTCGTATCCGCCGGCATAGGGCTGCTGGTAGAAGCTCCAGTACAGATAGCTTTGCGGATAATAGTCGCGCTTGCCGATGCCCTGGATAAAGACGTTGGCATCGAAGCCGTTCCATTCTCCGTTCAGGGTGAAGCCGAAACGCAGGCGCGGCGAAGTATTGCCGATGCGTCTCAGGTCGTCCGGAGCGTCGACCGTCGTTCCCTTCGTGATCTTGCCGTCGTGATTGAGATCCACGTATTTGGGCCATCCTTCCACAATGTCGAGCGCGCCCCAGGGGATGATGGCGCTTTCGTCCAGCCGGTCTATCTCGTCCTGCGTCCCGAAAAGGCCGTCGCTCGTCAGGCCCCAGATGTCGCCCAGCTCGAAACCTTCGTAATAGGCGCCGAGCATCTTCGTCGGATTGTCGAAGCGCGTGATCCACGTGCGGTTGTCGGACAGGACAAACTTCGCGTGCCAGTGGAACGGTTTCGACGCAAGACGAAACATGTCCTGATAGCCGACGCTCAATTCCCAGCCCGTGGTCTTCAGGTCCGCGGCATTTTCTTTCGGCTCCGGGGCGCCCAGCGTGCCGGGCAGTTCGCGTCCGGTCGTCAGCATGCGGCGTGTGTCGCGCCGGTAGAGGTCGACCGTGGCGGTGAGTTTGTTGTCGAGAAAGCCCAGGTCGACTCCGACGTTCTCCGTCGTGATCTCTTCCCAGGTGTAGTTGGGCGAAACAAGTCCGGGCGTCGTGACGATCTGCTGGATTTTTCCGTCGATCAGGTAATTGCCCGGCCTGGCTTCCATCGTGGGGATGTAGCCGTATTCGCCGACCAGCTGGTTGCCCAGCGAACCGTAGGAGATGCGCAGCTTGGCCTGGCTGACGAGCGGATACAGCGGGGCGAAAAACTTCTCCGAATCGATCCGCCATGCCATCGAGGCGGACGGAAAGAAACCGAAACGCTTGGATTTCGGGAAGCGCGACGTGCCGTCGTAGCGTCCGTTGATCTCGACGATATAGCGGTTGTCGTACGTATAGTTTGCCCGGAAGAAGACGCCGCGCAGCGCCCAGTCGCGGAAGACCTCGTCTACCAGCTGCTCGCCGCTGGCCAGTCCGACGGTCGGCAGCGAGGAGGAAATCAGCCCTTCGCGTTCGGCGCTGAACGCATTGTTGCGGTTATACTCCTGGTTGTAGCCGACGATGGCCGAGACGTCGTGCCGGTCGTTCAGATTGCGGTTGAAGGTGGCATAGATGTCGAACACGCGATATTCATCGAACGTGGCGCGGCGGAAGGCGCGCGTGTCGCCTTCCTCGCGGATGTCTTCCGGCCCGTAGCCGATTTTGTATTTCGTGTAGTACCACTGATAATTCCGTGCGCCGCGGGCGAGCGTGAAGTTGGCGTGCAGCAGCAGGCTGTTGTCGAAAAATGACGCCTCGCCCGAAAACGTCGTCTGAAACTTGTCGTACCGGTCGTTTTCCTCGCCCCCGTCCGCCAGGCGTGCCATGCTGCGGCCTACGGATGTATTGGCCCATGTCCCGTCGGGGTTCACGTCGTGGTCGTCCGGGGCAAAATCGTAGAAGGTATCCATGTTGTAGCCGGACGACGGTTTGTCGCGTTCCGTGGCGATGTACGAGATATTGTTCGAAAGCCGGAAATGCTTGCCGACGGTATAGTCCACCTTGCTGCGCATGCTGTAGCGCACAAAGTGGTCGCGATCCACGATATGCGCCAGCAGACCGTCTTCGGTATCCATCCCGGCCGAAAAGTAGTAGCGCACGCCGGCGGACGCACCCGACACGGATGCCTGGTTGGACGTCGTGGCCGTCGTTTTATTCAGGAAATAGTCGGACCAGTCGGTATCGCCCATGTAATCCCACTGCGTCTCGTCGAGCGGGTTGATGCGCACGGGCGGCAGCGAAGGATCGTCGGAACGGCGGCGCGCCCATTCGAGACGCTCGTCGCCTGCGACATGCCCCGAACTCCACGGCGTGTTCAGCACGGCCGTGTTTTTCAGCTTCAGGTAAATGTACGGGTCGGACGTCTTCTTCGGCAGCACGGTGGGATGCTTCCATGCGAAATGATTGTTGTAACTCACCTGCACGCGTCCGCCGTCTCCCTCTCCCTGACGGGTCGTGATCAGGATCACGCCGAAAGCGGCCCGTGCGCCGTAGATCGCAGCCGACGAAGCATCTTTCAGCACGGAGATACGCGCAATGTCCGCCGGCAGCAGCAGCGTAAGCTCCGAAGCGCTCGACGCCACGCCGTCGATCAGGATCAGCGGGTCGCCGCCGTTGATCGACGCCGTGCCGCGGATATTGATGCGGGCGGTCGTTCCCGGTTCGCCGTTCGTGAAGTCGATGTTCAGGTTGGGAATCATTCCCTGCAATCCCTTTGCGATGTTATTGACGGGACGCTGTTCCAGTTCCTTGCTGCTGATCTGGTCGACCGAGCCGGAAAGATTGATCTTGCGCTGCACGCCGTAGCCGACGACGACGATCTCGTGCAGCAGCTCGCTGTCCTCGGCCAGCTCGACATGCAGCTCGGTACGGTTGCCGGTCGCCATCTTCTTCGTGACGAACCCCAGATAGCTGACGCTGATCACCGCATTGTCCGACACGCTCATGTCGAAACGGCCGTCGCCGTCGGTGATCGTGCCGTTTCCGCTTTCCGACTCCACGACATTGGCGCCGGCCAGCGGCTCGCCGGTGATGCTCGTCACGACGCCACGGATCGTATGACGCGCACGCACTTGTCCGCCGAGCGACTGCAGACCGGTCAGTCCCAGCAGACAGAATAACAATAATGCTGTTTTTTTCATCTTTACTTTCAGTTGATTTAACGGCGGACAAAGGTAGAGGGCGGATGTGAAGATTCTGTGAACGAATGTTTGCGAACGGGTGTAGATATGGATAAGAAACGGTTACGGAGGGAGGGAGGGGAACGATGAACTATGAACGATGAACGATGGGGGAGGAACGATGAATGGCGCATTCGGAAGACGGATTCTCAGCGTTTGATGGAAGATTCGGTAACGTGAAATAAATCGTGTACTTCAATTTGCCTGTAACCATTATATATTATTTACTCATGTTACGCATCCACTGCGCCGGACACCGGCAAGCCCGCACGCCCGGAGGGCGTTATTTTCATAACCGCAGGCAAGCAAAGCGCAGACGGCGGAAGGTATGGCAGCCGGCGGTTCGCTGCCTGATCAGGCAGGACGTCGCTGTCGATACGAAAACTGTCCTGCCTTTCAGGCAGCAGGCGTATGTTCGGATCTTTCGCCGCAGGTCGCCGACCTGCGGTTATGGAAAGCACGTCCTTCGGACTTGGGCTTTACGGCATGGAATTTTTCGAAAAAAATTTGCCGTAAAAAAAATAAACCTTACTTTTGAAGCGGTTTTATCAAAAATGGATGGAATGAAAAACGACTTCACATACATGCTCCTTCGCCTCGCGGCGCCTGTCTTCGCCGTCCTGTGCATGTGTCGCTGCCTCCTGCTGCCGCATGGCGGGATACGATGGCGTGCGTTTGCGGCAAATACCATTCCGACGGCTTTGGCCGGGAAGAAACCGGACAGATTTGTATACGGTAAAGCCCATCTTCAGACCGGTGGCGCGCAACGGCATTCAATAATAGAAAACATCATGAAATATCTGTCCGTTTTAATGTCATTT
>JAIRYD010000137.1 GCA_031267935.1 Tannerella sp. | reverse complement strand
TCCAGCTTCGTTGTTCGTCTCGTAAGGCTCTGTCTTCGCCCTTCGGGCTTGCCAGTCGCCAACTATTGACTCCGCTGGAATGACGTAAGAAGAAAGTGTCATACTCGGGTTTGTTTTTTTAATGTCATGTTCGGGCTTGACCCGAACAGCCAGGTAAAAGAATCGGCGGATTTGCGACCTGGATTCCTGCTTGCGCTGGAATGACATTGTGGTAGGTGTGGTTAAGCTCCCCAACGTTGCCATTCGCGAACAAGTTCGCGGCAACGTTTGCCCCGCGTAACTATACGAAGGGGAAGAAGGAATTAGAAAAGAAAAACCCCTTTCCAGACAAGCTGGAAAGGGGAAAATACACCCGTTGATTGTTCCACATGGAACATTTTACCAGTAGTAGGTTCCAGTTGGAGCATCCCTTGTACGGAGACTACTAACGTTATTTTTAGCAATTTTTATAACTGAATTTCCTAAAAATACTAAATTATCACCTTCGACCACACATTTGTAACTACTTGAAAATGAACTGGTGGGGCTATTTTTTTCTTCTACTACCAAAAAAAAAGTTTTTTTTACAGCACTGGAAACAGACGGGTTGACATATCCGTGTGTTCTCTGCTCTATTTTGAAACCAATATTATCATTTGTTCCGATGGATTGAGATTGATATGAGTCCTTGATATCCAAAGTGCCTTTCCACGTCATCTCGAACCCTGCATCCAAACAAAAGACGGCATAGTTAACTCTGCCTGAACCTACATGGACAACCAAGTAATCCTGAGGGGGGGTGAGCCTCAGCTCGGGGTATTCAATCTTGGCGATATTCCTCACCCTGATTTCCTCCTGAGAGACTTTCTTTATAACCAGCTCTCTCGTATTCAAATCATATCCCCAAGTAGCCAGAGACTCCAAGAGGAAGGTTTGAGAAAACGTCTGGCCTTCAATTTGGTGGGTCACCACCCGGAAGCCCGGAACTGTCGTTTGGCTCGACGCGGCTGTCGCCGAGAAGAACACCATTACCAAAAAAAATAATTTCTTTTTCATATCTGTAAAATTTATAATTAATAAAAAAATATTTTGTCTTTTTGGTTTATATCATATATATATGAAAAAAGCAAGTGCTATTCGTTATTGCGGAACGATACCGAATATTGTTTATTCCCGCTTCGTGACTGAACCTGCAATAAACCCGTTCATAGTTCATAGTTCATAGTTAAATACATCCTTTCATCCGCCTGCAGTGATCACATATACAGCTACCGGGATGCTTCATCGCAACAAAACACACTGAAATTCACCGCTCCGTACACACGTTTCTGCAAAAAGCAGGGATGCGTGGAAAAATCGCAAGTCTTCGGATGTTCCAGCACAAACATCCCTTCCGGCCGGAGCAGTCCGCTGCGCATGACACATTGAGGCAGTTCGGGCAACTCTTTCAGTGCATACGGCGGATCGGCAAAAATGAAATCGAACGACAGTCTGCGCGCCGAATGCAGATAGCGGAACACATCGCCCTTTATCAGACTGAAATGTTCCGTTTTCAGCGCTTGTGCCACATTGGAGATAAACGTCGCATGCGCACCGTGCGACTCTACTGCCGTCACGCTGCGGCAACCGCGCGAGAGCAGTTCGAACGAAATGCTTCCCGTGCCGGCAAACAGGTCCAGCGCATCCATATCTTCCCATGCTACCAGATTCTCAAGCACATTGAAAAGATTTTCCTTTGCAAAGTCCGTCGTGGGGCGCGCGACGAACGACGCCGGCACCCGGAACCTGCGCCGCCCGTATTTTCCGCTTATGATTCGCATGCAAACAAAGCCATGACATCGGGTGGAACGCCTGCCGGCATATCCGGCCACGGAGGCGCAACAGCCTGTATGTGCGAGAGGTATATCTTCAGTTCGGCAGACAGTTTTTCATACATTTCCGTATCGGCGGCAAGATGCAGCACATCGTGCAACTGCTCCATCCCGAGTTGCTTCCATATATATAACGTATAGTAAAGTATGTCCGCTGTATCTTCGTAATTGAACGAATTGACGAAACACAACACTCCCTTGTCGAAACAGGCTGCATACATGATGCCTTCATGCAAAGCGACATACAACTGTCTGCGAAGATGCGTGAGGCTTTGCTTCCTCCAGAGGGTGAGTAACCGCGTCGCCGCATGCACATACTGCGGACGAAGCAGCGAACGCGCACAAAATTCGTACACGTCCGATTGCACTCCGAAAACGACTTTTGCCTCCAGGTCGTCGGCCGGTTCATAAAGCGTTCTGTATCCGGAGGTGGAAAATGTAAACGACATCAACTCCTCTTTCTGCTTCTCGGCGAACACATTTGCAGGGACTACCGTAAACCGGCGGTTCACGCACAGCACGAAAACATGCTTGAACGAATACGAAAAAAACGCATGCGAAAAGAAGGCTTCCTTGAGCGCCTGTACGTAGGTTTTCTTCCGGTCCAGGATAATATCTTCGCAGAAAAACCGTTTTTTTTCGTCAGGATGGATTCCGGCAAAAGAAAGTCCACCCGGCCTGAGCCGGATGGACACAATATATTGCCCCGCATTATCAGGTGTTAACGTGTTGGAAACACGATGGCCCATCACGGTTGCGCTTATTCCCAGTTGCCTGCGTTGTTGTTGATTTCCTTCACCGAACCGACACGCAATCCGTCATATTTACCCATCTTGATCTTTTCGTCTTTCAGGTTAATCAGGAGTTGACGGTTCAGATCTCTCAGGTAGACGTCATATTTGACGCCGCATTCGAAGACTTTCACCGTGTAGCCGGACGACGACGGAATCGTAGCCGTATCCATTGTGAACCGGGCGTTGATGCTTTCCACCGGAACGATCGCCATCGAGTCGACGTTGTAGTTCGGTCCGAAGAGCGTGTCTTTTGCCAACACCCATAACGTGTCGCGTCTGATAAGGCCGCGTTTGACGGCTTCCACTTCCGTCATGCCTTTTTCCAGTTGCTCGTCCGTCAACATCCCTTCCTTGATGAGGAACGGGAGTTTCGTTTCTTTCAAAAACTTGCCAAGTTCTTCGAAGTTGGCTGCATGAACGCCATACAGGTTTTTGTACTCAATCTGTGCTTTCCGGATGTCGATCAGGCGTGCCTGAATGGCCGAGTCGCGGTTTTCACATTCCCATTTAAATTCTTCAGTTCCCATTATGCTCCGAAAGCACATGTACGCCAGCAGAAGAGTTGCTGCACCAAGTAAAATATTCAATCCGATTTTCATGTCTTATTTTTGTTATTTGATTTATTTCAGTGCTGCAAATATAAAAAAGAAATTTTAAAGCAGTATCTTTATCGCAAAATATTTTTACTGCGAATGACAAATAATTTTATTTTTCAGCAAATAGAACAGTTTTTGGAGTATCGTCCGACGGACGAACAGCGCGCGGCAATCGACGATTTTATCGCTTTTTTATGTGCGCGTGACGAGCGTATATTGCTGCTGTTCAAAGGATATGCCGGTACGGGTAAAACCTCTCTGCTCGGTGCGGCAGTCAAGGCATTGACCGGTATGCGGCAAAAAACGATTTTGATGGCTCCGACGGGAAGAGCGGCAAAAGTTTTTTCGAGATATGCGGGGCAAAATGCGTTTACCATCCATAAAAAGATATACCGGCAGAAAACTTTCTCCAACGAACCGGATGGTTTTTCGCGGGCTCCGAACATGTATAAAGACACGCTTTTCATCGTCGACGAAGCTTCCATGATATCGAATCGTCCCGGCGAGATGCACGTGTTCGGCAGCGGCCGTTTGCTGGACGACCTGATCCGGTATGTGTACGAAGGCGAGCGTTGCCGTTTGATTTTGATTGGCGATGCCGCGCAGCTTCCCCCGGTCATGCAAACCGAAAGCCCTGCATTAAATGTCAATCTATTAAGCGGATATATGCTAAGCGTAAAGGAAATAAGCCTGACGCATGTAGTCCGTCAGAACGAAGATTCGGGCATCCTGTTCAACGCCACCCTTATCCGGGAAAGCCTGCGCAGGCAGCAAATCAGGGATTATCCCAAACTGCGGCTGCACTGCTTTGCAGATGTGAAGAAAATCGGCGGCGACGAACTTGTCGAAGCTGTTTCGCGGGCATACAGCCACGACGGTATCGACGAAACGATGGTGATCTGCCGTTCCAACAAGCGCGCCCTTACATATAATAATGGTATACGCAACCTCATTCTGTACCGCGAAGAGGAAATTTCGGCAGGCGACCGGCTTATGGTCGTCAAGAACAACTACTTTTTTTCAATGCCACAGCAGGGAATGGATTTCATTGCCAACGGCGAGATTGTGGAAGTCATCCGCGTTCGCCGCACGATGGAGATGTATGGATTCCGCTTTTGCGACGTGCTGGTACGGTTTCCGGATTATGACGTGGAAACGGATATCCGGATTCTGCTGGACGTGCTCCAGAGCGAATCGCCCTCATTGCCCAAAGAGCTGAATGATAAACTGTTTTTCAGTGTGTGGGAAGATTATGCGGACGAAACGACAAAGGCCGGCAAGATCGGTAAAATCAAAGTCGATCCCTACTACAACGCCGTTCAGGTTAAATATGCATACGCCATCACGTGCCACAAGGCGCAGGGCGGACAGTGGCAAAACGTGTTTCTGGACATCGGCTTCGTCACGAAAGAAATGCTGGGCGAAGACTTCTACCGCTGGCTGTATACCGCATTCACACGAGCTACCGAACGGCTTTTCCTCGTCAATCTGCCCGACGAATTTGAACGCGGCGGCGGGGGGTAAGCGACTGTCCGGAAACACACCCTGCGCCGAGCGGGGTTGTTTTAACCTGTGCAATACATGGGTGTTTCATGACAATAATTATTCAATTCGTTTATAAAGATATATTACAGGATAATACATTCTGGCAGGTATTGCTCCCCATTCATACGTCAGCAAAAGTTCGTCGTTGTCCGTAAACGAACAGGAGTAGATATGTCCCATCGGGGAAAAGAGATAGTCCCTGTACAGGCGGGTTTCGTGCACGCAGTACAGCGAGCGAACGAGCGGGACACCGTTGCGACTGTAAGTATTAAGCGTTCCGTCGGGGAGAAATTCCAGTATTTGGCCTGTCGATTCGCCGTCCATCTTTTCATCGTATCCGCGGGCTGTTTCCTGCCACCGGCCTGCGATTTTTTCCCGCAGAGGCGATACG
>JAIRYD010000134.1 GCA_031267935.1 Tannerella sp. | reverse complement strand
GACGGGGACGCGCGTCCGCGTGACAGGGACGCTCGTCCGCGAGACGCGGACGCGCGTCCGCGAGACGGGGACGCTCGTCCGCGAGACGGGGACGCGCGTCCGCGCGACGGCGACACGCGTCCGCGCGGCAGGGACACGCGTCCGCGCGACGGCGACACGTGCCGGAGCGACAGCGACAATTACCTCATTATCTGTAATGGCCGTGTCCGCCCCGTCATCCTGTGCCTGCCGTGTTGTCGACACAAAATGAAATGCTGTCGACGTACCGCATGACGTCCGTCACCGTAAAAGCATCCCGCCGGCAGCGAAAAATAACTGCCGGCCGGATGAAAACAAAACAGAGTGGTGGTGAAGCGGTCAGATGATCACTCCGCTTCCGTAGCACAGGCGGCTCTGACGGTCGTAGACGACGGCGAACTGTCCGGCCGCGATGCCCTGCAGTTTTTTTTCGCTTTCGACCGTGTAGAGGTCGCCCCGACGGCGGATTGTGCCGCGCGTAAATTCGGGTGTGTGACGTATCTTGAACGTGATTTCTTTCGCGTCGTCGAACTCGCCCCACGGGTCGCGGGTGATGAAGTGAAAGCCCTGCAGGCCGACCGTACGGCCGTATTGCGTTTCGGGATCGTAGCCGTTGGCGACGTAGATGGTGTTGCGTGCGATGTCCTTCCGGATGACGAACCACGGGCCGCCGCTCAGTCCGAGCCCTTTCCGCTGTCCGATGGTGTGAAACCAGTAGCCGTTGTGCGTGCCCACTTCGCGTCCGGTTTCCAGTTCGACGATCGGGCCGGGCATCCGTCCGAGGTATCGCTCGATGAACTCGTTGTAGTTGATTTTGCCCAGGAAGCATATCCCCTGACTGTCTTTCCGCCGCGCGCTTGGCAGCTGCTGCGCGGCGGCGATGGCGCGCACTTCGCTTTTCATCAGGTGTCCGACGGGAAACATCAGCTTCGCGATCTGCAGGCCGGTGATCCGGGCCAGGAAGTCGGTCTGATCCTTTACGGGATCTCTGGCTGTCGAGAGCCACGTACGGCCGTCCGCCTCGGTGGTGGTGGCGTAGTGCCCGGTGGCGATGCGGTCGAAATCCTTTCCCCAGCGGTCGTCGAAACAGCCGAACTTGATGTATCTGTTGCACATCATGTCGGGATTAGGCGTCAGTCCGCGCCTGACGGATTCGATCGTGTAGCTGACCACCTTGTCCCAATATTCGTCGTGCAGCGAAACGATTTCGAAACGGCAGCCGTATTTCTTCGCCATCAGCGCCGTGATTTCGATGTCTTCTTCCGACGGACAGCTGACGTATCCGTCCTTCTCCTCCATCCCGATGCGGATGTAGAAAATAACCGGTTCAAATCCCTGTTCCTTCAGTAGATGGACGACTACGGAACTGTCCACGCCGCCCGATACCAGTGCTGCTGTTTCCATTTTTCTTCGCGATTGACATGAGGGAGGCAAAGATACTGTTTTTGTTTCAAAACGACGGCGGAGGGGTGCGAAATATACTTCACGCGGGCCAAGATCGTACGTTTAACGATGAACGATAAACGATGAACTATGCACGGATTCATCGTTCACAAAACGATGCGGCACGCGTTTCCGGCGCATGCCTCAGTTCGGCGCCCGCCGGTAGAGAAACACCGTGATGAGCGTGTAGAGCGCGTTGGGAATCCAGACGGCAATCATCGGGCTCACGTAGCCGCTGATGGCGAACGAAGAACTGATCTTCGAGAACAGAATGTACGAAAAACTCAGCCCGATGCCGATGCCGATGTTCAGCCCCATGCCGCCCTTGATCTTGCGCGAGGAGAGCGATACCCCGATGACGGTCATGATGAAAAACGAAAGAATGGTCGCAAACCGCTGATGATACTCGATCTCGAACAGCTGCACGTTTCCGATACCCCGCTGCTTCTGGCGGCCGATGTGTCGCGCCAGCTGGGGATTGGTCATGCTCTCGCCGTCGTTCTCGGAAATCAGGAAGTCGGACGGCATGAAGGTCAGCGTCGTATCCATGCGCGTGCCGGTCGTGATACGCTCGTGCATCCCTTCGAAATCGCGGATGACGTAGTCGATGATCGTCCACCGGTAGAGCGAATCGTAGCGTATGGACGAAGCCGTCAGGCGCGAAACAAGCGTTTTGTCCTCGAAGTGATCGAGCGAAAAACGGTAGCCCATCCGCGACCCGTCGCGATAGCTGTCGAAATAGGCGAAAACACCCGGTTCGACTTCGAGCCGTATGTTGCTGCCATAGTCGATCTTCTTGTTGCGGATGTATTTATTCTGAAAATCGATTCGCGTGATGCTGGCCGGAGGAATGATGTAGCTCATGAGCACGAAATTGGAAGCGGCGATGATAAACGCCGAAATGAAATAAGGCGCCATCAGACGCCTGAAACTGATTCCGTTCGAAAGGATGGCGATGATCTCGGACCGGTTGGCCAGCCTGGACGTAAGGAAAATCACCGAAATGAAGGTGAATATCGGACTGAAAAGGCTGATGAAGTAAGGAATGAAGTTGAAATAATAGTCGAAGACGATTTCGTGCAGCGTCACTTCGGGCTTAAGAAAATAATCCAGTTTTTCATTGGCGTCAAACACGACGGTGATGACAATCATCAGCGCGATCGAAAAGATGAACGTCCCCAGAAACTGGCGGATGATGTACCAGTCGATTATTTTCAGTCCCGGACTTTTCAGTTTCATAAGCGGTTGGAGAGACGGTTTGTCATGTCATTCTTCCACGAAGCGAAATCACCCGCCGCAATATGCGTCCGCGCCTCGCCGACCAGTTGCAGGTAGAACGCCAGATTATGTACGGACGCAATCTGAAGCGCCAGTATCTCGCCTGCCTTGAAGAGATGATGCAGATATGCGCGGCTGTACATCGTGTCGACGGGCGAGCGGCCGTCCGGATCGACGGGCGAGAAATCGTCCGCCCACTGCCTGTTGCGCATATTCATCGTTCCCCGCCGGGTGAACAGTTGTCCGTTACGTCCGTTGCGCGTCGGCATGATGCAGTCAAACATGTCCACGCCCCGCGCAATGGATTCCAGCAGGTTGACGGGCGTGCCGACGCCCATCAGATAGCGCGGTTTGTCTTTGGGAAGGATGCGGTCGACGATTTCGATCATCTCATACATCGTTTCCACCGGTTCGCCCACCGCAAGTCCGCCGATGGCATTTCCGTCCGCGCCCTTCGCGGCAACGAACTCCGCCGCCCGCGTCCGCAGGTCGGGATATACGCAGCCCTGCACGATCGGAAACAGCGACTGGGCGTATCCGTACCCGGGCCGCGTCTCATCGAAACGGCGGATGCAACGGTCCAGCCACCGTTCGGTAAGGTCGAGCGACTTTTTTGCGTACACATAGTCGGCATCTCCCGGACAGCATTCGTCGAAAGCCATGATGATGTCCGCACCGATGGCGCGCTGTATATCCACCACACGCTCGGGCGTAAAAAAATGCCGGCTCCCGTCGATATGCGACCGGAACTCGGCGCCCCCGTCGCTCAGCTTTCTGTTCGCGGCCAGCGAAAAGACCTGAAATCCGCCGCTGTCCGTCAGGATGGCGCGCTCCCAGCCGATAAAGCGGTGCAATCCTCCGGCGCGTGCAAGAATGTCCGTCCCCGGACGGAGGTACAGGTGATAGGTATTTCCCAGAATGACGGAGGCGCGGATATCGTCGCGCAACTCGGCCTGATGCACGGCTTTGACGGCGCCCTGCGTACCGACGGGCATGAAGACGGGCGTGTCGACCGGACCGTGTGCCGTCATCATGCGGCCTGCCCGCGCCTGTGTTTGGGAATCGGTATGTTGTATTTCGAATTTCACGTCGCAAAGGTAGCAAAAAAATCTTTTGATGGCCAATAAATGCAGAATAGCTGAAGCCATCAGCGCATAGCCGGCGTTTTCCCGTCCGCATCGCACGGATATCTCGCCGAATTGCCGTAATTTTGCCGACAACTTCAATACATTGCATGATGGAAAAGTATGAAAAAGAACCTCATCCGCTGCCACCGTTCTTTCCCGCGGCGGCGCGGGCGCTGATGCTGGGCAGTTTTCCGCCGAAAAGGGAACGCTGGAAAATGGATTTCTTCTATCCGAATCTCCAGAACGACATGTGGCGGATTTTCGGTCTGGTCTTTTTCGGAGATGCGGACCGTTTTCTGACTGCCGACCGGCGGTCGTTTCGCGAAGAGGCGATACGCGCGTTTCTGACCGCAAAAGGCATTGCACTCTGGGATACGGCGATGGAAGTGCGTCGCCTGAAAGACAACGCTTCGGACCGGTTTCTGGAAGTGCTCAAACCGGTCGACCTGGCGGATGTGCTGGAACAACTGCCCCGCTGCGAAGCGCTTATCCTGACTGGACAGAAAGCGATGGATACACTGCTGACGCTTGTCGAGGCGGACGAACCCGCGACAGGCCGCTTCACGGAGACCGCCTGGTGCGGACGCCTCCTGCGCATCTACCGCATGCCGTCGTCCTCGCGCGCCTATCCCAAACCGCTGGCCGAAAAGGCAGCCGTGTACGAACGGATGTTCCGCGAACTGGGAATGCTTTGAAAAAGTCTCATTCCCCTGTCATCTGCCGGTACTCCGCCAACTTCATAAAATACTCCGTTGCCGCTTCGGTGTGCTGGTCGCGGGACTGTTGGAGAAGGTTTTGCGCGTCGAGCAGGTCGGAGAGTATCGTTACTCC
>JAIRYD010000060.1 GCA_031267935.1 Tannerella sp. | reverse complement strand
CAAAAGCAATCCGGTAGGCTTTAATCCGGTCTTTCAGGTCGGACATAGCCGACGGATCGATATAAAGACGCGTAATCACGTCCGGACTTTCAAGATACGTGACGAAATCATTCAGCCACGACAACAGTGTTGCGTATGCAACCGGTAAATAATCTTTCATAAGTTCATGATTTTAAATTTCATATATTAATTAATCACATAAAAACGATATATTTCCGCACAAAAGTATATATTCTCAAAATATGCACACCTATCCTCAAATCGAAAATAACTGTTTTCAATGCGCAAACAATTATTTCCGGCGCAGAAACAATTATTTCCGGCACAGAAACAATTATTTCCGGCACAGAAACAATTATTTCCGGCGCAGAAACAATTATTTCCGGAACAGAAACAATTATTTCCGGCGCAGAAACAATTATTTCCGGCGCAGAAACAATTATTTCCAGAGCAGAAACAATTATTTCCGAAGCAGAAATAATTGTTTGCAGCATGCAAACACGTATTTTCATCTGCCGCATACAAGCGATCTCTTTCCATTCCCCGAATCATAAGATATCCACTACAATTTCTATCATAAAAGCGTACATTTCCGTTTCATCATTTCATATCGCAAAATTACACATTATTATATATATAATGCAAAAATAAACTGTTAATAATACATAACGGCATTTTTACTCCACGCGATCTGAAACTGCGCATTCAGTCACGCAAAATAAATAACTGATGTTACGCACTGCCACAAATTCCATACCGGTAAACCCAAGTCCGAAGGACGTGATCTCCATAACCGCAGGTCGCCGACCTGCGGCGAAAGACCCGCACATAATCTTGCTGCCTGAAAGGCAGGACTGTTTCCGTATCGACACCGGCGTCCTGCCTGATCAGGCAGCGAACCACCGTCCGCCATACCATCCGCAGGCTGCGCTCTGCTTACCTGCGGTTATGAAAATAACGCCCTTCAGGCGGGTAATTCAGGTTCATTCTTTTTTTGAGGTACTGTTTCTTTTTTGAAATAAGGGAAAGACAATTACAAATGCATTCGCTACAGAGAGTGGCGAGGCTCGTACCGTCAAACGTAGAGACGGGGCACGCCCCGTCTCTACCGCGTTCGCAATGACGTCGTATATGCTTTGTTATAATATCAATATAACAGGCCGAAAAGGCGAGATTCGCCTAGCCATGACGGGATTGGCCGGAGGTTTTATGCTGTGTACGCCGCCCTGTTCCGGCAAAACAGTCAATAGCACCTCAAAAAAAGGAATCAGCCATGAAAAACGGCGCAACGCTTGTTTTTTTGCCGGAAATATATTATGTTTGTAAAATATCGCCGGGTGAACATTATTCTCCCGACGTTGAATGATCAGAAGACTAATCTGTTCGGAAGATTTGTTTCGGAAGCATGTCCTCATTCGACACACGGTTTCGGACGGATTCCGCACCGAAAGATCATCCGGAAACAAACCGGAAAGAGAGAGCAAACATTATTTAACGCGCAAAAATACATTACTATGGTTCACGACATTGAAATATTGAAAGCGTTTTATTCGCAATATCCCGGCAAAGTCGACGCGACACGCCGCCGTCTCGGTCGCCCGTTGACGCTGACGGAAAAGATCCTGTATGCACACCTGTACGACACGGCGGCGTTGAAGACCTGCAGGCGGGGCGTCGATTACGTCCATTTCCGTCCCGACCGCGTGGCCATGCAGGATGCCACGGCGCAGATGGCGCTGCTCCAGTTCATGAACGCGGGAAAAGAAAAATCGGCTGTGCCGGCAACCGTCCACTGCGACCATCTGATACGTGCCGACCTTGGCGCCGCCTCCGACCTCCGCACGGCAGCGGACGCCAACCGCGAAGTATACGATTTCCTGAAGACCGCGTCGAACCGGTTCGGCATCGGATTCTGGACGCCGGGCGCCGGCATCATTCATCAGATCGTCCTCGAGCGCTACGCCTTCCCCGGCGGGATGATGATCGGGACGGATTCGCACACCCCCAATGCCGGCGGTCTGGGCATGATTGCCGCAGGCGCAGGCGGCGCCGATGCGGTGGACGTGATGAGCGGCATGGCATGGGAACTGAAAATGCCCGAACTGATCGGCGTCAGACTGACCGGACAGCTGAGCGGCTGGGCGGCGCCCAAGGATGTCATCCTTAAGCTTGCAGGCATACTGACCGTGAAAGGCGCTACAAACGCCGTCATCGAATATTTCGGCGAAGGGACGTCGTCGCTTCCGGCCACCGGCAAGGCGACCGTATGCAACATGGGCGCCGAGGCGGGCGCCACCACGTCGATATTTCCCTTTGACCGTCATACGGCGTCTTACCTGCAACAGACCGGGCGGGCGGAAGTCGCCGCGCGGGCCGAAGAAGTGGCGGACTGCCTGCGCGCCGACGGAGAAATAGCCGACGAACCGGAGCGATTTTTCGACCGTGTCATCGACATTGATCTTTCGACGCTGGAGCCTTACATCAACGGCCCTTTCACGCCCGACGCCGCCACGCCGCTATCCGCATTTGCGGCCAAAGTGCAGGCGCAGGGTTATCCGCGGCGGATGGAAGTCGGACTGATCGGCTCGTGCACCAACTCCTCGTATCAGGATTTGAGCCGGGCGGCATCCGTCGCACGGCAGGCGCTGGAAGACCGGATTCCCGTCGCCGCGTCGCTGATCATCAATCCCGGTTCGGAACAGATTCGCCGTACCGCTGCGCGCGATGGCATTATCGGCGATTTCGAAAAGATCGGCGGACTGATTATGGCCAGCGCCTGCGGCCCCTGCATCGGCCAGTGGAAACGGCATACCGGCGACCATACGCGCACGAATGCCATCGTCACCTCTTTCAACCGCAATTTTGCCGGCCGCGCCGACGGGAATCCCGATACGCATGCGTTTGTGGCGTCACCCGAATTGACGGTGGCGCTGACGATAGCCGGCGATTTGTGCTTCAATCCCGTGAAGGATCGGTTGAAGACGACGGACGGACGTGAGGTGTCGCTCCGTGCGCCCGAAGGAACGGACTTTCCGCCGGGAGGCTTCGAGGTGAAGGACAGCGGTTACGTCGCGCCGGACGGCAGACGGACGGAAATCGAAATCGATCCTTCGTCCGAACGTCTGCAGCGCCTGCAGCCGTTTCTTCCTCCGCGACGCGGCGAGCTGACCGACATGCCCCTGCTGATCAAGACGCAGGGCAAGTGCACCACCGACCATATCTCCGCAGCAGGCCCGTGGCTGCGTTTCCGCGGGCATCTCGAAAACATTTCGGACAACATGCTGGCGGGAGCGGTCAATGCCTTCAACGGCAAGACCGGTCTGGCGCTGAATCAGCTGACGGGCGCGTACGATGCGGTTTCGGCCGTAGCCGGGCAGTACAGGGCGAAAGGCATCCCGTCGATTGTCGTGGCCGAAGAGAATTACGGCGAAGGCTCTTCGCGCGAACATGCGGCAATGGAGCCGCGTTTTCTGAACGTCAAGGTCATTCTGGCGAAAAGCTTTGCACGCATTCACGAAACGAATCTGAAGAAACAGGGCATGCTGGCGCTTACCTTTGCCGTGAAGGACGATTATGACAAAGTGCGGGAAGACGACCGCATTACGGTCTGCGGCGCAGACGATTTCCGGCCGGGCAAACCGCTGACGGTCGTATTGCATCATTCCGACGGGACGCGGGAGGACTTTCCGGCCGATCATACGTTCAGCGACATGCAGATTGAATGGTACACGGCAGGGAGCGCCCTGAATCACGTGAAAAATAATTGAATCTATGAAAATAAAAAAAGAAGCAAACCGTTTACTCGTCCCCGACAGGCTCACGATTCCCTACATCGAAGGCGACGGCGTCGGGGCGGAAATCACGCCGGTGAGTCAGGCTGTGGTCGATGCGGCTGTGGCCAAAGCGTATGGCGGCCGGCGGTCGATCGCGTGGAAGGAAGTCCCGGCCGGCGGCAAATCGTTCGCACAGACAGGCGACCGGCTGCCCGGCGAGACGCTGGAGGCTTTTCGCGAATATCTTGTCGGCATCAAAGGGCCGCTGACTACGCCCGTGGGCGAAGGCATCCGTTCGCTGAACGTGACGCTGCGCCGGACGCTCGATCTGTATGTCTGCCTGCGACCGGTACGCTGGTTCAGGGGCATCGTGTCGCCGGTGAAAGAGCCGCAGAAAGTGGATATGGTGATTTTTCGCGAAAACACGGAAGACATCTACACCGGCATCGAATGGCAGCAGGGCACGCCCGAAGCCGGCCGGTTCCTGCAGTTCCTCACCCGCGAAATGGGCGTGACCGGGATCCGCTTCCCGCAGACGTCGTCGTTTGGCGTCAAGCCGGTGTCCGTCGAGGGCACCGAACGGCTGGTGCGCGCCGCCATCCGGTATGCGCTGGCAAACGGACGGCCGAGCGTGACGCTGGTACACAAGGGCAACATCATGAAATTTACCGAGGGAGGATTCAAACGCTGGGGCTGCGCACTGGCCGAACGCGAGTTTGCGCGCGAGCTGGCCGACGGCGCGCTCGTCGTGAAGGACGTGATTGCCGACGCCTTTCTGCAAAACACGCTGCTGACGCCCGAAAAATATTCGGTCATCGCCACGCTGAATCTCAACGGCGACTACATTTCCGACCAGCTGGCAGCCATGGTCGGCGGCATCGGCATGGCGCCGGGCGCCAATATCAACTACGACAGCGGACATGCCCTCTTCGAAGCCACGCACGGCACGGCCCCCGACATTGCCGGGCAGGACGTGGCCAACCCTTCGTCGCTGATTCTTTCGTCGGTGATGATGCTCGACTATCTGGGATGGAAAGAAGCCGCCGTGCTGATTACCCGCGCGATGGAACAGGCGTTCGTATGCGGAGAGGCTACCGGCGACCTTGCCCGCTTCATGCCCGGCGGAAGGCCGCTTGGCACCAGAGCATTCGGAGAGCGAATCATTCGACGGATAACCGGCTGACGCGGCTCCGTGCCGTATTTTATTTCACAAAACATTAAATTATATCATTATGAAAAAAGAGTATTTAATCTACAAACTGTCGGAATCGGTAAAAAAGACATGCCGGATCGACAGCGGACTGTTCGCGAAGTACAACGTCAAACGCGGACTTCGCAACGAAGACGGCTCGGGCGTACTGGTCGGACTGACCCGGATCGGAAACGTCGTCGGCTACGAACGGGCGGAAGACGGCACGCTGAAAGCCATCCCGGGCAAACTCTATTACCGGGGCTACGACATAGAAGACATCGTGCACGGACTGGTTCGGGAGAAACGTTTCGGATTCGAGGAAGTGGCCTTTCTGATGCTCTCCGGCAGCCTGCCCGACAGGGAGGAACTGACACATTTCCGCGAACTGATCAACGACAGCATGCCGCTCGAACAGAAAACGAAGATGAACATCATCGACCTCGAAGGACTGAACATCATGAACACCCTCGCACGCTGCGTGCTGGAAATGTATAACTTCGACACGAACCCCGACGACACGTCGCCCGAAAACCTGATGCGACAGTCGATACAGCTCATCTCGCGTTTCCCGGCGGTCATTGCCTGCGCCTACAACATTTACCGCCACAGCACCCGGGGCCGCTCGCTGCATATCCGCCATCCGGACGAGCGCCTGACGATTGCCGAAAACTTCCTCTACATGCTCAAAAAGGAATATACGCAGCTCGAAGCGCGCACACTCGACCTCCTGCTCGTCCTGCAGGCCGAACACGGCGGAGGAAACAACTCCACCTTTACCGTCCGCGTGACGAGTTCGTCAGGGACGGATACGTATTCGTCCATCGCCGCAGGCATCGGTTCGCTGAAGGGACCGCTGCACGGAGGCGCCAACATTCAGGTCGTCGACATGTTCAACCATCTCAAAGAAAACATCACCGACTGGAAAAACATCGACGAAACGGACGCCTACTTCCTGCGCATGCTCAACCGGGAAGTCTACAACGGGACGGGACTGATATACGGCATCGGGCATGCGGTATACACGATCTCCGACCCGCGCGCCATCCTGCTCAGGCAACTGGCCCGCGACCTCGCCAAGGAAAAGGGACGCCAGGACGAGTTCGCCTTTCTCGAACTGCTCGAAGAACGCGCCATCGAATCGTTCTACAACTTCAAGGGACGCAGGAAACACGTGTCGTCGAACATCGATTTCTACTCCGGCTTCGTATACGAGATGATCGGCCTCCCGCAGGAAATATACACCCCGCTGTTTGCGATGGCGCGCATTGTCGGCTGGACGGCTCACCGCATCGAAGAACTGACCTTCAAGGGCAAACGCATCATCCGGCCTGCATACCGGAACATCCTGGACGTGCAGGAATATGTGCCGATTGACGGAAGATAATTTCCCCCGCCATTCCCCCGAACCACATCACTTCATACTGTACGCGGCATAGTTTTGTAAACTGCAAATCCGTTCATCGTTAAACTCACAATTAGTGAAGAAAAAAAGAGGCGCTCCTTTCGGTTTGCCTCTTTTTTATTATATACGGAAACACGCGTCCGCACGACGTAAACGCAAGTCGACTCCGTCGAAAGTCGACTTCTGTCGAAGCATATGCGTATCGGCATCGCTCCAACACGCGTTTACGCGACAGCAACACGCGTTTACGCGACAAAAACACGCGTTGACGCGACAGAAACACGCGTCCGCGCGACGTAAACACGAGTCGGCTCCGTCGAAAGTCGACTTCTGTCGAGGCATATGCGTATCGGCATCGTTCCAACACGCGTCCGCGCGACAGCAACACGCGTCCGCGCGACATAAACACGCGTTTACGCGACAAAAATTACCAACCTGAGTTCGACCTAAGAATTACAATAAATACCTGAAGATGCACGGTCGCTTGCCCATAGGGCATTCACATCAATAGAAAACGTCACGGCATCTCCCCCTTTTCCCAGTCAGGGGATACACAATGAAACAGATAAACCCTCCACGAGGTTTCGATCTGGAGAGGCCACATTGCTTTCTATTGATATGCAAGCCCTCACGGACTATGCTTACGTCGAACTCAGGTTTATATTTTTTCTTTTATTCAAACACGGCGCACACAAAGAGAACAGCAGATTGAAAACGGTGCACGGGATGCGGAAACATCTCTGCATACCGGAAAAATCTTCTTTGTGTGCTCCGTGCACTCCGTGTTGAAAACAAGCCCGCCCCTCCCGCAAAACAACAAAAAAAAAAGCAGGCGCCCCGAGGCGCCTGCTCTTTTTGTTTATCCGCGACCTGCGGACGGTCCTGTCGAAGGCCGGCTCCGCATGCCGGAGATCAGATCTATCCGCTACCGGATGATCACCTTCTGCTTCATCCCGCTGTCGTCGAGCGAGATCACGTATACGCCCTGCGGCAGCGGCAGTACCGTTTCACCCACGGCCAGCGGCTGCTGCTGCAGCAGCCGACCCGACAGACCGTATATGCGCAGCGTCATTCCCTCTTCGGATGCCAGCACGTGAAGATCACTTTTGTACGACCATATCTTGCTGCCCGATATCGAACCGCTGGCATTGATATCCCAGCCGAAGCTGATGAAGACGTCCGTCCTGTCCTGTATCGCGTAGATCGTTACATTATAGCTGCCGTCTTCATTCTTCGTGATCTTCACGCCTTCACGGTCGGAGATACGCGTCCGCGAAGTGGTGACCACCAGGTCTTCGCCCGCATAGCGCGTCGAGGGCACTACCGTGAACTCGAAGTTGTCGCGGCTGCGTACATAATGAGTACCCGAACCGGGATTCATCGACACGCCCTCCACAACGGGAAGAATCACTTCACGGTCAATACTTGCCTGACTGAGCGAATTGGCATTGTGTTCGTAGGCGCCCATGTCCACCCGGTCGTCGTCGGCGATACGCGTGTTGTAGTCCAGATCCATCGGCAGACTCTCCACGGTCGATTCGCGCGGATCGAGCAGCCAGACGTTCCACGGCGTGTGCACGTTGCGCAGCACGTAGTAGTTGTTGCCCGCATCCACCGCCGCACTGTTGGACGACAGGTGGTAGTTGCCTTCGCGCAGCGTTGCGCCGTCGGTTTCCACGCCGCTCTGCATGAAGAGCGGGTTCACATCCCTGTTGTTGCCGCCGTCCGTGCCCAGCGATGCATCCCAGCCGGCGCCGCTGCCCTGCGAACCGCCGATCAGGCTGTTCGAGTAGACCGGCGCGCCGCCGACATTCAGTACGTCCGGATTGCCCTGCGTGGCCGCGTTGCCCCAGATAATGGTGTTCAGTATCTGCGAGTTGCTGCCCGCGTTGTACAGACCGCCGGCCTGTGTCGCGCGGTTGCCGCTCACGGTGGCGTTCAGCATCTGCATCCGGCCGCCGTCGTTATATATGCCGCCGCCCGTTCCGGACTGGTTGCCGCTGATTTCGGTGTTGATCAGCGTCAGACCGTCGTAGCCGTACCAGGGCGCCGTGGCATAGATGCCGCCGCCCTGCGACGTGGAGGCGTTGTGCCTGATGATGCTGTTCGCCAGCGTGCCCGTGGAGCCTCCCGTGAGGAAGATGCCTGCACCCTTCTCCGAACGGCCGTTCTCAATCGTGAGGCCGTCGATGCGGATGCCCGCACAACTTTCCACCACAATCACCGGATGACTGCCGTCGCCCAGTATGACCGTCGGATAGTATTGCGTGTTGCGCTCGTACAGATATTCTTCCGTGCCGTTGAAGCCGCCGTAGATCTCGACGCTGTCCTGCTTCATTTCGAAGGAGCCTTTCAGCGCGTCGGGACGGTATGTGCCCTGGGCCACCCAGATGCGGTCGCCCGGCGTGGCCGTCGACAGCGCTTCCTCGAGCGTGCGGTAGGCGTTCGACCACGACGAACCGTCGTGCGCGCCGCCCGTCACGGCCTGGTTGACAAAGAAGCCCAGACCGCGCTCGGTCACCTTCAGCGTCTTGACAATCGTCTTCGTACAGTTGACGCCGCCATAGACCAGCGTAAGATCCACCCTGATATATTTCTCGCCCGTCGTGTTCCACACAGCCGTCAGCGTGTCGGATTTTGCACTGATGTCGAGTTTCGTGCCGCCATCGTTGACCGTCCAGCTGACCGTAGCCTTGGACAGTATTTCGTCCGGAAGCCGCAGCACGAACTGCAGGGGATTGCCGATCTTGGCGCCCGTGGTCGAGATGTAGTCGATCCGCGTGTTGATATCCGCGAGGAAGTATACGTTCAGCGTATCCGGTATCAGTTTCGTACCGTAGTCCGCACGGCTGATGTAGCGGCCGGACACGTTCGCAGTGATGTTGCGCGTCGTCTGCTGGCTGCCGTCGGGCAGGATCCATGTCCAGGCCTGCGCTTGCGGATCGCCGTACAGCGTCCGCGGCGATTCGCAGACATACAGCGAGTCACCCGTGCCGCCGTTCAGGTCGTCGAGCTTCTGCGACCAGTTGGCCACGAAACTCAGATCCTGCAACGTACCGTAAGGAAT
>JAIRYD010000027.1 GCA_031267935.1 Tannerella sp. | reverse complement strand
TCGGCCGTCCCGGCGAAAACACGGTTCAGGTCCGACCGTGCACGCCCGTTTCGGCCCATCAGATAATAAAGTTCGGCCCGCTCCTCGAAAAGGCGCATATATTGTGGATATTTATTAATCAGATAATTGAGTATCATTTCGCTGTCGCTGAAATTTCCCCGTCCCTTCTCCAGAACGGCATATCCCAGACGTCCCCACACGGTTTCGGGATTGATCTCTACAATTTTCTCAAAGTCGGCTTCGGCAAGAAGGAAATTTTCCGACTGGAGGTAGAGCAGTCCTCTGTGATACAACGCATCTTCGTCGCGCGGCTCGACAGAGATCAGCATCTGATAGTCGAGAATGGCTTTTCCCGTTTCGCCCATTTCGGTATACAGTTCGGCACGATTCCTGAGAATCAACTTGTCGGTCGCTCGCTGGCTCAGCGCCGCCGAGTAGGAGATGAGCGCGTCGTCGTACTTTCTCTGACGGCGCTGTATCGTACCCAGATTGGTTAACAGTGCATAATTGAAGCGGTTGGCAGGCTCGAGACGCATCGCGGCCTTCAGACATTCTTCCGCCGCAGGCAAATCGTTCCCATCCACATACTCATAACTTTTCCGAATCATATCTTCATACGACTGCGCACACGGACGGTCCGGATAAACCGCCAATAAAACACATGCAAGCCAAACGATTTTATTCATAAAGTTCGTTTTTTTGAGACTGCAAATATACGTCTTAATTGCACAAAGTCGGCACAAAGAAAGTCTTATTATTCTCTAAAAAGAAAATGCTAAAATATTTTCCGACGGCACGTGCAGCCGTGAAAAAGTCGTTTTTTCGAAAAAAAGCGCCCCGAAAACACTTCGTACAAAAGTTTTTTATTACCTTTGCAACCGCTTAATACAAAACTTATAATTATTCAGACAAAATGGCAACAAAAATCAGATTGCAAAGATACGGCCGAAAAGGATATGCTTATTATCAGGTCGTTGTCGCAGACAGCAGGGCTCCACGGGATGGAAAGTTTATTGAAAGGATAGGTTCATATAATCCGAACACTAATCCTGCTACAATAGATTTGAATTTCGAAAGAGCTTTGTATTGGTTACAGGTCGGCGCACAACCTACGGATACGGCGCATTCGATACTCAAACGCGAAGGCGTATGCCTGAAAAAGCATTTGCTCGAAGGCGTGAAGAAAGGTGCGTTCGACGAGGCAGCAGCCGAATCGAAATTTCAAACCTGGCTGACCGACAAGAAATATGCCTTGCAGGCAGTGAGAGACAACGTTCGCGAAACCGGAAAAACAACTGAAAAGGAACGGTTAAGCGCAGAAAAAGAAGTAAACAGGGCCAAAGCGGAAGCCGTCGCGCAGAAAAAAGCTTCGATAGCCGCCGAAGCCGCCCGTAAAGCCGCCGAAGCCAGCGCCGCCGAAGCCGCAGCTGCTGCAGCGGAAGAAGCCGCTACCGCCGAAACGCCGACCGAAACGGAAAACAGCACGGCCGCAGAATAAAACCGGAGGTAATCATACCTCGAAGCAGAAAAATCCGGTAGTTGCAATCAATGCGTACTACCGGATTTTTTATATCCGATAGCCGGGTCATGCGAAATAAACAAACCGGCATTTTTGATAAAAGCGAAAAACAGACCGGCAAATGTGCGGCTTGTCGGGAAGGGCAGTTCCTTAAATTCTGTCGGTCCGCGCCACGTTGGCGATGTTCACACTGACGGTAGCGCCAAGCTGTTCGATGTAAAGTACAAGATATTTCTTTTTTATCTTCTGTACCCGTCCCGAGATGCGCTTCAGCGAACCGCTCAGTATTTCAGCTTCTTCGCCCACGCACAAGGTACGTTCGGCGGCCTGCCGGAGGAAGATGCGGATGGCATCGATATCCTTCTGCCGAATGATGGCCGGTCTTCCGCAGTAATATACGATCCTGACGACGCCGGGAATCTGTAGCAGGGCATGCAAAAGATGTTCGCGACACCGAACGAAGATGTACGACGTAAACAGCGGCTTGTCGACGATCTTGACGCGGTCGGACCAGACGCGCGGTGTTTTGTGCAACGGCAGGTAATGCTCGACAAGCTGTTCTTCCAGCCGCATCTGCACTTTTTTTTCCGTGCGCGGAGACGTGTACAATACATACCAGTTGACAACATTTCTGCGCCTCGGTATCAACGGTTGACTGTTTTCTCTTTCACTTTTCATATTCGGAATAATAATAATAAGTTTCGTACGAAGGCGCACTCTCCATGCGGTAACGATTCGAGGCCGTGACGGAGAAAAGATAGCCTGTTTCGTAATTGTCGCCGACGAGGATGGACAGCTCGCTTTTTTGCAGGCCGGTAGCCAGTATGGATTGCGCCAGGCCCGTATCGAGCGAGTCGGCCTGCGAACAGTAAACCGTGTAAGTGCAGTCCCTGTCGTCGGAATACGTATCCCACGACAGCGTCAGGCGGCGTCCGTCGCGCGAGACCCTGATTTCGGAAGGAGTAGCGGGCGGATCGGCGGCGTTCATCCACGTCAGGGGCGGAAGCTGGGCGGGATAACGGAAATAATAATCTTTCAGTCGTGTATAAATGCCTTTCTCGTTGTCGACCACAAAACGGGCGCGAAAAAAGGCGCATCCGTCGATTCCGTGCCGGCGCACGCAGTCGATCTGGCTGTCGATCTCGGACAGACTCCAGTCGCCTTCATTGCTGTTCAGCCGGTAGACGCCCAGCCCTGCAACCATCCGGCGCGATTTCGCCTGTTCGGCCCAGTGATCAAGGAAGGGTTCGAATTCGTCTCTGCTAAAATACATCATGGGCACGATCATGTCGTGGTCGCCGGCTTCCAGCCATGCGCGGGGGTCCTGATAGACGTCGTCGTAGGCCGTCCATCCGGCATTGGGCGCCGATGCATACCTGCGATATTTGCCTACGGGCGAACTGCTCACCTGCACCCAGGGCTTTTCCGTTTTCACCCAGTCGTTCACCTGTGCCATCAGCCGGTTGATGTTCGCGCGCCGCCAGTCTTCGAGCGATGCTCCCCCGCCGTATTTTTCGTAGCTGTTTCCGTCGGGAAAAACTTTTCCCGGATAGCGGACATAATCGAACTGAATCCCGTCGACGTCGTAGCGGGTGACGATTTCCTTCACGAGCGAAAGGATATAATCCGCCGTCCCGGGCAGGCCGGGGTCGAGGTACCATTCGTTTTTGTATTTCAGGCAGAGATGCGGCAATTTCTTCACTACGGAAAGACTGCCCTGCTCGTCCACGATTTTCGACGAGCCGAGGGGGAAAGTGACTAAAAAGGCATGACATTCCATTCCCCGCTTGTGGCATTCGTCGATCACAAACGCCAGCGGATCGTATCCGGGCAGCGAACCGTACGTGCCGGTAAAAACCTTGGAGACAGGCTCGATACGCGAGTTGTAGATGACGTCGCCACGCAGACGCGTCTGTACAAAGACGGCATTGAAATTTGCTTCCTTCAGGCGGTCGAGCATGGCGCACAATTCCTGCTGCTGGCGCGCCCGGCTTTCTTCGTTGACGGCGGGGCGGCTCGGCCAGTCGAGACCGTAGATGGTGGCAAGCCAGACAGCCCTTATTTCGTACTTCGGATACACCTCTTCGGCGGCAGCCATTCGCATCGTCAACAAAAAGAATATCAGTTCGATAATTTTTCTCATTGCTGACTTGCTATCTGTTCGGCGAAGAGAGGTAAATCAATGCGTCGTGCGGGATATCCGTTGTGATGAAATCCGCGCCGCGGTCTATCATCCCGCGCATCAGCGTCGTATCGTTTACCGTCCATACATTGATGCCCAGTCCCAGCGCTTTGGCCTGTCTGAACCATTCGGGATTTTTCAGCATCACGTCGTAATGATAATCCAGTCCGGCGAAACCCAGCGTTTTCAGTTCCTGCGGCGACAGATTGCCGTTGAGGTAATAGACATCGGCTTCGGGTGCAAGGCGGATCAGCTCTTTTCCCGCATCGGCATCGAAGGTGATAAACTCCGTGCGGTGCATCAGTTTCTTTTCTTTCACCAGTTCGACCGAGATACGTGCCGCTTCGCGGTTGCGTGCAGGTGTTTCATGAGGTTTGAGTTCGAAGATCAGACGGATATCCATGCGCCTGGCCGCTTCCAGATATTCGCGCAGGGTAGGGATTTTCTCGCCGTTGGAGAGTACGAAATCTTTGACGGCTGCATACGGAGAATGTTGAATATCCACACTTCCTGCCGTTCCGTCGTGATGAACTACGGGCACGTCGTCCGCCGTCAGATGGACGTCGAATTCCGAGCCGTAAGCACGAATCCTGTCGGCATGTTCGAGCGCGGCAATCGAATTTTGCGCCGCGCCGCGCGATTGCCAGTATCCGCGATGCGCAATAACTTCCGCCCTGTCCTGCGCCGTCAGCGGCAGGCTCAATATCAGACCCGTTATAAATAAAAAAAATCTCATTTTCATATACGTAAATTTACTGTCGCTCTACATTTGCTTCATCGTCAGATAGCGCTCGGCCTCGATGGCTGCCCTGCAGCCGCTTGCAGCCGCCGTAATCGCCTGTCGGTATACAGGGTCGCCCACGTCGCCGGCAACAAACACACCCGGAAGATTCGTGCACGGCGTCCCGGGACGGGTCACGATATAACCGTCACTGTCCGTTTCGAGCCAGGGTTTGAAGAGGGCGGAGTTGGGGGTATGTCCGATGGCAAGGAAAAAACCGTCGATGGCGATGTCTACCCGTTCTTCGTCGGGCATGCCCCGGCGTCTGACCAGATGAGCGCCTTCGACGCCGTTCTCTCCAAAAAGCCCGACGGTATGATGTTCGAACAGCACCTCGATATTGGGCGTGTCGAACACTTTCCGCTGCATCACTTTGGATGCCCGCAGAAAAGGCTTGCGCACAATCATGCAGACGTGTGAAGCCAGTCCGGAGAGATAAAGCGCATCTTCGCATGCCGTGTCGCCGCCTCCGACGACCGCCACGCGCTTCCTGCGGTAGAAAAATCCATCGCATGTGGCGCATGCCGACACGCCCATGCCCGCATATTTGTGTTCGTCCGCCAGACCGAGATACCTGGCCGACGCGCCCGTGGCGACAATCAGCGTTTCGGTCTCGACCGTCTTTTCGTCATTGACGGTCACTCTGTAAGGCGCGGAAGACAGGTCGACGGCCGTGACGATGCCCGGACGAATATCCGTTTCGAAACGTGCGGCCTGCTTCTTCAGGTCTTCCATCAGATCTGTGCCCGGTACGCCTTGCGGATAGCCGGGGAAATTCTCCACATCGGTGGTGGTTGTCAACTGTCCGCCGGGCTGAAGACCTTCGTACAGGACGGGGGCAAGATTGGCTCGCCCCGCATAGATCGCGGCCGTATAGCCTGCCGGTCCCGATCCGATAATCAAACAACGTGTTTTTTCCGTTTCGCCCATTCTCAATTCCTCATTTTTTTCATTCTTCATTTTCAATTTTCATTTATCGCAAGTCTACTTCCAGCACTCCGGGATATTCCGCCGCATTGAACGTGAAAGTCGTTTCGGGCTGGTTGACGCCCGTTTTCATGCTCGCGATGCGGATTGTATTTCTGACGTCGTTTCGCATCAGCACCGAAATACGCACGGGGAGCGACGTTGCACGGTCTATTTGCAGGTCTGCTTCCGCGATGTCGTGGTTTCTTTTGGCGACGAGTTTCACGTCGTCCGCCATCTTGCCGAGGTCGGAGGTGCTTTCGCCTGCGTACGACAGGTTGAAATCTTTCCCGTACTGCCGGAGCAGGATTATGGGGTTAAGGGTCTGCAATTCGTCGCCCGACGGCTCGGAGATGTTGACTTCGTTTGCGCGCACCATGTATGTCCACAGCGTTTTGCCGTCGAACCACGTCCGCATGTCGGGTGCGATCAGGCGAAACTTGTCGCCTTTCATGTCGATGACGGCTTCGAAGCTTTCCGAATCGCCCTGCCGTTCGGCGCGTATGTGCGCGGCAAGCGATACGGTGATGCCGTTCGTGTTTTCGTATGCGGCGGCAGCTTTGTCGAGAATGCTTTCCGCTTTCTGGGCATGTACGGCCGTCGCGACGGCAAGCAGATATAAGCCGATATTCAGTTTTTTCATCATTTCATGTTTCGAAGTTTCTGTTCCAGAGTATATTCGTCGAAGATCAGCACCTGCCGGGCCTTGCTGCCGTCGGCCGGCCCGACGATGCCGGCGCGTTCGAGCTGGTCCATCAGACGTCCTGCGCGGTTGTAGCCGATGGAGAATTTGCGCTGTATGAGCGACGTCGAGCCCTGCTGCTGTATCACGATCAGGCGTGCAGCTTCGTCGAACAGCGGGTCGAGATCCGACA
>JAIRYD010000019.1 GCA_031267935.1 Tannerella sp. | reverse complement strand
TCCGGCTTTTCAAGCCGGAAACAGGCAACGACCGAGCATATTTTGTGATAAATTTTGATGCGGTTGCCCTGGAACGATGAACGTGGTTCGACGTGGCCTACGCGCAGATATCGTGTGTCATCGGTTGAAACTCCGGTACGCTGGAAGGCGGATCATTTTTTTCGTGCATAACTTCTTTATTTTTAGTGATTAATTATTCCTGTTTTGTCGTGATGAAAGTGATTTTTTGCGTGCGAAAAAAGTCTTTTACGGCGGCCGGCGAAGCTTTCGCACGGTGGGGGGTGATGTATGTTACGGCATACGGATGCATCTCCGTGCACTTTTTTTTTTCTTTTATTCAAACACGGAGTACACGGAGCACACCAGGAGAACAGCCGGTTGAAAACGGCGCACGGGATGCGGAAAAGCATCCCCGCGTACCGGAAAACGAAATGATATATCCTTCACGCGGTCTGAAATTGCGAGTCTAACGATGACCGGATTCATCGTTCATCGTTCATCGTTCTCTTCGTGTGCTCCGTGCACTCCGTGTTGAAAATGGCAGATTCCGCTTTTAGCGCCTCGCAAGCCTTGAATCGGGAGTTTTCATATGCAGTCAAAACCTCATTCCCGCCCGCATTCCGACCGTAAACGTCAGGCCGCTATAGCTCAATCCGTTTATGTTGGCCGGATCGGGATAATATCCGTCGCGGTCGTAGAAGCTGCGGCAGAGGCCAAGTCCGACGTAGCCGTCGACGAAGAAACGTTTGTAGGGCGACGTCTGCACACCGAAACAGGAGTTGAATCCCACCCGGTTGAAATCCTGCGACTGCAGACCGTAATTCAGCCGGTAGAACGTCAGTCCGTCTTCGTGATAAGAAGCGTAACCGAAGGCATGCGACAGGGTATGAAAATAACGGTGCGAAACACCGGCCGACACGTAAAGGAAGCGTCGTTTGAGGAAGAAATACTTGTAGTTCACTTCCACGCCGGCGCCGCTCAGTTTCTTGATGCGGTCGTCGCCGAAAAGAAGGGTCGCGATGCCCGAATAATCCGTATCGTCCGCATAATAACCCGTTGCACTCATCTGCAGCCAGTGATGCGGATCGTTCAGCTGCCGTTCGTAATCAATACGCATGCCCTGATTGAAGAGGTACAGCGGCTGCAGGCCAAGATTGTTTTTGTAAACGGCGGCATTGCGCGCCTCCTGCGCCATCGCGTGCATCGGAATCATGCACGAAAGCGCCAGTATGTGCAACCATATCCTGCTTTTCATAAACCGGCCTGATTTTGGGACGAAACTGTTATTTTGCTGAGGAAAGCGAGCCTGTCGCCGCTGTAGTCGAACTGAAACAGTCCGTCGGCGCCCGTCAGCAGCAGCGTCCCGTCGAGGGGAATCACGTCGCAGGCATCGATTCCGGCGGCATCGGGCAGATGCGTCAAATCGTCTGTCCAAAGCGGCCGGAGGGGATTGGAAATGTCGAAGACGCGTAACCCGTCGTCGCACACAAACAGCTTGCTGCCGTCGACACCCAGTCCGCGCGGATGCTTGAAGCCCGTTTCCGTATGCACAAGCTTCGGGTCGTACGGATCGGAAATGTCGTAGATGCGCAACTCGTTGGCAGCGCGTCCGCACCAGACGTTTTCGGAGTTGAGCGTCACGTATGCATAATTGCCCGACGCGACGACCGGATCGCAACTCGTGATATGCGACGCGTATGCGATCTGCTGCGGAAAACCGTCCCGCGCTACATTATATATATACATGCCCGTCTGCGAACCGATGAACAGGAGCGTGTCCATCGAAAATATCGTTTCGACACCGTCAGCCATATACTGCACCTTTTGCGGCAGATGCCGCGGCCTGTCCGGGACGGAGATGTCGAAAGCATGCAGCTGGAAATCGTCCACCGTGTAGAGGTAATTGCCGTTGACGGTAAAGCGCGCCATCGAGCCGCCCTGTCCGATGCCCGCGTCGGCGGAATCGAACGAAGACAGCTCCGTGCACGCGAAGAAAAAGGCTGCGCCGCCGGCCAGCGCCATAAGTATCCGTATCGTTTTCATTGTCATTGTCATCTCGAATTAACGGTTGACTTTCTTTTCCCATCCCACGACGACGAGACTTTCGCGTCTGTTGCCGTAGTACACGGACTTGTCGGGCGCTGCCGGCTCGGGCAGGACGTTCGCGATCCGTGCGGTCACCCGCTTCGTCGCGACATCGAACGCAACGAGGTCGACCGCGTTGTCGATATACAGCACATCACCCTTCATCGCCATGTCGATGCATCCCGGCGCAACGATAAAACCTTCGTTCACCGGACTGGAAGGATCGCTGTTGTTGATCACGTGGATTCCTTTGTAACGCTCGTTGACAAAGATATAGGGAGCGCGGTAACAGATCTTGCCCGGATTGACCGGTTCGCGTCCGCCATCCCTGTAGGAAACAGATTGTTCCAGCTCCGCTCTTTCCATGAAAACAGGCGAATAGGCGCCGTAATAAATAGGCGCCGACGCCGAACCGAACAGTAATACGGTCGAAACTGCCGCGATAATTTTTTTCATCATGATGATACTTTATGAATTATTACTAAAGATGTTTTTTCATACGCGATCGCTGCACGGCAGATGTTATATACTTCACGCGGCCTGAAATTGCGAGTTTAACGATGACCGGATTCATCGTTCATCGTTAATCGTTCATCGTTACAGACGTTCATCGTTCATCGTTCATCGTTAAATACGTTCTCTTCGTGTGCTCCGTGTACTCCGTGTTTATACTGCGCGCGGAGTAATTATGTGCATTGTTATTCATCGTCATTGCGGTCTGCCCCGTCATTGCGAACGCAGTGAAGCAATCCAGTCATTATGCCACATGGATTGCTTCCTGCTTCGTTCCTCGCAGTCGCAATGACGTCGTATATGCTTTGTTGTAATATCAGCGGGACATGCCGAAAAGGAGAGATTCGCTCCGTCATGACGAGATCCGGCTTTTCGCGTGTAATGCACAAAACCATGCCGCGCACAGTATATGAACGATGAGCGATGAATCCGGTCATCGTAGTACACGGCTTGTCCCGAACTCAGGTTTTTATTTCAGGAAAAATACGGCGCCTCAAAAAAAAGAATGAGCCATAATCGTCAAAACATGGCGTGAGAATTAACCGCAAAGACGACGGGATGCGGCTTTTGAGACTCCCTCTTCCTGATAACCTGAGTGCGGGATAAGAAATGATCCGAATACCTGTGAAGACAGTCCTGCCCTGCAGGCAGAAGCGGGGATGTGCGCCTTACTGTCCGCAGGCTGCGCTTCGCTTACCTGCAGTTATGGAAATTCAGCCCTTCGGGCTTTACCCGGTGAACCGGAGTTCGACCTGAGAATCACAATAAATACCTGAAGATGAACGATTGTTTGCCCGAAAGACATTCACATCAATAGAAAACATCACGGCATACCCTCCCTTTTTCCCGTACGCTTTTTCATTCCCTTGCGGGCTTTCCCGAAAAAGCCCGCCGCCTTTTACCCGAACCGTTTCGACGATTTCATAAAAACGTTTCGATGGTTTGGGCAAAAGGTTTCGACCTTTTCAGATTTTCTTTAGAGGTTCCCTTTAGAATCTCCGATTATTCAGTCTTTTCCAAACACGCCCAGCACGTATCCGGCCACTGCGAGCAGGACGAGAATGACGGCCAGGATCGTGTTTCCCCACCGGATGAGGAAGGGCGGCATGCGGCCGATGATGTAATAAATTAATCGGGGCAATCCCCTTTTCTTATTTTTGTATATCAGGACTTTGCACGTCCTGACTGTTGTTGATCCGTTTCACGCTCACTTTTTTGCCGTAACTGAAATTGTACGTCAGATTTACCGTCAGTCGGCGGAACGTGGGCGAGGCGTTCTTTTCGGACGAGAAGAACGTCCCGTCG
>JAIRYD010000204.1 GCA_031267935.1 Tannerella sp. | reverse complement strand
ATGGATTATTGTGACAGTTTCCAGCCGTTGTCGCGTGCGGTGGCAAGTTCGCCGAAAAGGCCTTTTTCGCCGGCGAATTCTTTTCCGCCAAAGGTATAGGTCTGTTCGCCGACCAGGTCGAGCTGGATTTGCGGCACGGGGAATTGCGTCAGAGTGCCGCCCTGCAGCAGGTCGTTGCGCCGCATGAAGGTGAAGGGTACGAAAGTGCCGCCGGCGCCGTCGATTTCGATGGCATATTCGTAGTGAAGAGCGGCGCGCAGGGCGTCTTCCGTCGGGTCGACGTCCGGCAGTCCGCCGCGGATCTTGCGCGAGGCGCCGGCGGCGTTGAGTTCGGCGGCGGCTCCTTCGTAGTCGTTCAGCCAGAAAAGGGCTTCGGCGCGCAGCAGGCGCAATTCTTCCGCGAGGAAGTAGGGATTGACGGCGCCTTCGATGTTGAGCGTCGACGACGGATACATCCATCGCTTGCGTATGTAGTTGCTGAAGAGGCCGCGTCCGCGCGCTTCCATCAGGATGCCGAAGCTGGCGGAATAGTCGAAGTATTCGTAGAACCGCTTGTCGTCGGACGTGACGGGCTGCAGGATGACGTCGTTGTCGACGGGATAGTAGTTGGGCGTCGAGCGGGTATTGTCGGCCAGATACGCGATTTTGATGTCGACGGGCACGTATGTGGCCGTGCCGTAGGGCTGTTCAAGCACGTCGACCAGCCGGTTGTAGTATCCGCCCGACACGGTGGTGATGGTGAAGTCGGACGTGAAACCCTTGCCGGCATAGTCCTGCACGCGGCGCCAGAAAGCATCGCCGAGCGTTTCCGCCTCGGCCCTGTCGCGCGCCAGCGACGAGAGGATGCGGGCGGCGATGGAGTTGGTCAGGCGGACGACGTCCGCGCGCGGGATGGTCACGCCCTTCAGGAAGTCGAATTTCAGGTTCGGCGTATTTGCGGTCAGTTCCAGCGCCCTGTCGAGATGGCGAATACCGTTTTCGATCAGCGCCCGGTACGAATCGGGAAAGGCGCGGGTCGTGACCGACACGTCGTCGACAATAATCCCGCGGTCGTAGATGACGCCCAGATATCCCTGCGACACGCCTTTGGCATAGTATGCTCCGACGAGGCAGTCGGCCGTGCGGTCGTTGCCGGCGTCGTCGTAAATCGTCACATTTTTGTTTTCAATCATGTCGATCACCTTTGTGGCGTCGAGGTTGACCTGGTAGAAATTGTTGTACACTTCGCGCACGGCGGCGTTTCCGCGGTAGGCGGAATTGTTGTTCATCCGCAGACGCGGCTCGTTGGCGAAATCCCACCACGACTGACTGCCGTTGGTATTGGTTGACTGGTCGGCCAGGATGCTGAAGTGCGAGCCGCCCGCATTGTTGGTGGTCGTGCGGAATGCAGTCTGCACGCTGCTTGTGGTCAGCACATAGCCGAGGCTTTTTATCTTTTCGATCGCCTCGTCGTTGGTCAGCGTCGAGGGGTCGTCGAAATTGACGGATTCGCATGCGAGCAGCGAAATCGCGAAAAACAAGTATATGATCTTTTTCATTTTGTCGATATATTAAAAGTTTAGAATCAATTTTCCGGAAACAGTTCTGTACGACGGGTAGTTGAAACCGTCCTGGCTGATGCCGTCCACGTTGACGCCCTTGTATTTGGTCCAGATATGCAGATTGCGTCCTATCAGCGAGAAACTGGCGTTCTGCAGCGCTTTTCCCAGTCCCAGTCCGGCAGTGGGAATCCTGTACGTGAGCGAGAGTTCGCGCAGGGCGACGTGGGTCGTGCTTTCGATCCAGTAGTCCGTGACCTGCGAAGCGTTGAATACGAGCGTAGTGAAATTGAGCGGCTTGCCGGCCAGCGCCGTCTTGTCGGTAAATTCCGAACGGTAGACGTACGACAGGTACTGGGCCGTTTCGTTGAACTTTTCGCCGCCCTTCTGCCAGTCGACAACGCCGTAGAGCGTGAACGGTCCGATCGCAAACGTATTCGTAAAGCCCATGATGAAGTCGGGCGACGCTTCGCCGATGATTTTCGAGTTGCCCGTGGCCGGGTTGGAATAGAATACGGGCGCTTCCCGGGCCGTGCCGAGCGCGGCTTTTTCAACTACGACGCCAAACTCGTTGACCGTGTAGTCTTCGACGCGCGTTGTTCCGTCGCCTGCGTTGGTGACGAATCCGGTTTCGCCGGTCTCCAGTTGCGAGAGGTCGGAGAAGATGCTGTATCCGTAAATCGCCGTGGTGCTGGCGCCTACAGCCTTGCGGTAGCCCTCCGAGGTAAATTCGGGCACGTCGCCGAGCGAAGTGATTTTGCTGCGTACGCGGCTGAAGGTGACGCCCGTGTTCCAGACAAGGCGGCGGTTGTTGACGACCCGCCCGTTGAGTTCGACTTCGAGCGAATTGGATTTCACGGCGCCCAGGTTGTCGTAAATATTTGCCGAACCGGAAATCGGCGCAAACGAGGGCACGGAGATGAAATCGTGGGTGCTGTTCGAGAAGGCGTAATTGAACTGGACGTTCAGCCGGTTGAATACCACGGCGTCGAATCCCAGTTCGGTTTCTTCCGTCACGGCGCGCTTCAGGTCGGTGTTGTCATTCTGTTCGAAACTGACGCCTCCTGTGGCGGTGATGTCTACCTGACTGTCCCTGGCGCCGAAGGGTGGCAGGCTGCCCGCCTGTCCGTAAGCTACGCGGAGCTTGAGTTCCGATACCGGATGCAGTTTGATGTCTTCCGTCACGCGATAGCCTGCCGAGATACGCGGAAAGAAGGCCGTACCCACATCGCGCCCGAAACGCGAACTCTGGTCGAGGCGACCCAGCGCGTCGACGAACAGTTTGTCTTTCCACGACACTTTGGCATTGAGGAAGTATCCGTAATTGACGGTTTTCTCCCACTCCGTGTCGATGCTTCTCGTGCCGGCTTCGGTCACGCCCAGGTCTTTTACGGGCGCGGTGAGTCGGCGTCCCTGTGCCGAAAAGCCTTTGAGATCGGAGGCTTCGTACACCCATTTTGCCGCGAGACCCCAGTCGAAATCACCCGTGACGCGGTTGTAATTGACTTGAAGCTGCCCGTTTTTCGAGCCGTAGCGTTGCGTTCCCCGGCGGTAGTTTCCTTCGTTCAGGTTAATGTCGGGGGTGACGGTTTGGAATCCGACAGGATAGTATATTTCCAGGTCGTAGTATCTGTTTTGTATCGAGGCGGAAGCTTCCGCGTTCAGATAGTTGTTGATCCTGTATTTCAGTTTGCCGCCAAGCAGAAGGTTTTCGGTGATGTAGGAATATTCTTCGTGTGTCAGCCTGTAGAGCGGATTGTCCCATGTCGTGCCCGGCAGGTTGCTTCCTTCGGGATAAAACGCATATCGTCCGTCCGCATCCTTTTCCGCCAGATTGATAAACGGTTCGACCAGCAGCGTGGAATACAGCAGCCCGTTCGATCTCGACGAAACGACTTCCGACGGATCGCTCGAATGTGAATACCGGGCGGTGATTTCGGCGGTGACTTTCGACGACGCCCTGTAGTTCAGATTGAACAGCAGGCTCTGCCGGGTGTCGGCGTCCACCACGTCGGAGACCCCGCCCCTGTACTGGTTCTGCGCCGAGAGGTAGGCGCTGTACCTGTCGCCATTGGCCGCTGCCGAGACCGAGTTGGAAAAGTAATTGTTGCGGCCGAGGATGTTGTCGACATTGTCGTAATACGTTTTGTAGGGATGCAGGTTGACCGAAAAACCGTTTTCCTTGTAGTCGATCACCCGGTTCCCCTGTTCGTCGAGATGGAATGAGCCGTCGGCATTCACCTTGAAATGATGAAATTTAGACGTGGGCGGCAACAGCAGCAGGCCGGTGTATCCGGCTTCGTTTTCGACCTGGATATCCAATTCCCGTCCTCTGCGACCTTTTTTGGTCAGCACCTGAATGATACCGCCTTCGCCGCGCGTGCCGTACAGAGCGGAAGCGGCCGCACCTTTCACGACTTCGATGGATTCGATGTCGCCGGAATTGATGTCCGAAAGGCGCAGACCGGTCACGAATCCGTCTACCACAATCAGCGGTTCGATATTGCCTGTCACCGATTTGGACCCTCTCAGATATATCGACGCAGCCCTGTTGCCGTCCGACTGGTCGATCCGCAGACCGGCCACCTTGCCGCGCAGCGAAGTGGAGGCGTCTGTCGCCGGCACCGTATTGATCAGCTCCTGATCGATCTTGGTAAGCGCAAAGGAAAGTTTCCGGCGGGTAGTGCCTTCCGCGACGCCTGTGACTACGATTTCTTCCAGCCGGTTAAGGTCTTCGGTCAGGAACACTTCCAGCGGCGCCGGCTCGTACACATCAATTTCTTCGGCGCGGTATCCGATAAAACTGATGACGACCGTTGCAGGAAGCGCCTCTTTGATGTTCAATTCGAAACGCCCCTCTTCGTCTGTCGACACCCCTGAAAACGTATTCTTGATGATTACCGCAGCGCCCGGAATCGTCTCGCCGGTCTGCCTGTCGAAAACGCGGCCGGTGATGACCGACTGGGCCAATGTCGTGTATCCTGCTGTCAGGATGAAGCAAAATGCATATAGATATTTAATTTTCATGTTTTGATTGTTTTTGGAATGAATAAACCCTGTCGCGAAGTTTTGATGTGAAAACTTCGGAAGGCTATAATTTAATGTATGGGGAAAAAGATTGTCCGGCGGATTGTGCTGTCAGACCGGCATGCGATTCGAACGGCACATTCGCATGGCGAAGGAAGGATACGGAAGATTGAAACATGGCGCAAGAACGGGCGTCCCTGCCGCAGGATATAAAAATAAAGACCGGAATATCGTCTTCCGTCTTGCCTCGGGTTTGCCCCGCCGTCTGAATTTGAATGCTGTCAACATCATAATAATTGATAAATGTTTATATTCTTAATTACGACGCAAAGGTCGGGCTTGCCGCGGGCGGGTGCAATACCATGAGTATGGTATTTCGAATAGGGGTGGGGATGGCGCTGTCCGAAAAAACAGGTGATACTGTGCACGGTATGGTTTTGTGAATGATGCACGATGCACGATGAATCCGGTCATGGTTCATTGTTAAACTCACAATTTCAGGTTAATTCTTTTTTTGAGGTGCTATTTCTTTTTTGAAATAAGGGCACGTAGAGACGGGGCGCGCCCCGTCTCTACTTCACCGCGTTCGCAATGACGGGGTTTAACATGGCTGTGATTGCGGACGGGGAGAAGCGTATCTTCGTCATTGCGAGGCACGAAGCAATCCATACATCGTGCCGGCTGGAT
>JAIRYD010000157.1 GCA_031267935.1 Tannerella sp. | reverse complement strand
CAGGCAGTAAAGACGTTGCGTACAGCGTTTCTACCGCAGGCTGCGCTGCGCTTACCTGCGGTTATGAAAATCTAACCCTCCGGGTTATAAGGATCACTGATTTTGATGCGGTTGCCCTGTTTATTTTACCCGTTGATTTTAAATTCTGCATTTCCGCGTTTTACCGATACGCGGTTATCGTTTGCCGTTTCGAAAGATTTTTGCTACCTTTGCCCGTTCAAATCAAACAAAAAGCGAAGATGAAAGACAGAATGGCAAGCCGCATGTTGTGTACCGGAATTTTATGGTTCCTTGTGATGGCGGTTGCAGCGAACGAAAGCTATTGTTTCCGTATATATCTGAAAGATAAAGGCGTGATGGAAGAAAGCCTCCTGACGCCTGAAAACTTTCTCTCGAAAGAAGCCCTCGCACGGCGTGCCAGGCGGATGGTAGACATCACGCTGTCCGACGTGCCGATCGCGCCGTCGCATATCGGAATGCTCGCCTCGGCAGGCGTCCGTCCGGTGACACAGAGCAAGTGGATGGCCACGGTAGTGGTCGAGAGCGACGACAGTCTGGCCGTCGACCGTCTGAAAAACCTTCCCATCGTCGATTCGGTTCAATTTGTCTGGAAAGGCGCCGACCGCCTGCGAAATTGCGACTGTCCGCACGACGACACACCCTTCGAACCGCTGAAGGAAAAAACGGCACATGACTACGGATATGCCCGGACGCAGATCGAGATGCTCAACGGCATACGGCTGCACGCACTCGGCAAGCGCGGACAGGGCATGCGTATCGCCGTGATAGATGCCGGATTTCTGAATGTCAACCGTATCAGCGCCTTTGCATCGCTCCACCTGCTGGAAACGCACAATGTCGTATTCCCCGGCGGCGACGTGTACTGCGACGACGACCACGGCACGAAAGTGCTGTCGTGCCTGGCCGCAAACCTGCCGGGACAAATGGTCGGCACCGCGCCCGAAGCCTCTTACCTGCTTATCAAAAGCGAAGATTCCCGTTCGGAATATCCGATCGAAGAAGATTTCTGGGCTGCCGCGCTGGAATATGCCGACAGTGTGGGGATCGACATCGTCAGCTCGTCGCTGGGATATTACGTCTTCGACACGAACGACACGCTGTACCGTCCCGGCGATCTGGACGGAAAGACGGCATTCATCACGCAGGTGGCCGGAAAAGCAGAAGAAAAAGGCATGCTGCTGTTCGTCAGTGCAGGAAACGAAGGCAACCGGGAGTGGGGAAAAATTACTTTCCCCGCCGACGCGCCGAGCGTACTCACCGTAGGCGCCATCAATGAGCACGGCGAACGTTCGGCGTTCAGTTCGACGGGTTTTACCGCCGATTATCGTGTAAAACCCGACATTGTGGCCCTGGGGATGGGCGCGGTGGTAGTCAATGCAGACGGCGACATCGGTTATTCGAACGGCACCTCTTTTTCCACACCGATTGCGGCAGGGTTGGGTGCATGCCTCTGGCAGGCCTTGTCGTGGCTCAGCAACAGGGAAATTGTCACACTGATACGACAGACCGCATCGCAGTTCGACCACCCTGACGCAGAGCAGGGATATGGCATCCCCAACATGTATGAAGCTTACCGGAAAGAACTGAATGCGCCTGTTCAATAACATGGAAAGCCGGGACAACCCGATGACGTTGTCCGAGTTGAACGAACAGGTTCAACTTGCCGTCCATGCGTCATTTCCCGAAACGTACTGGGTGCGCGCCGAAACGAGCGACGTACGCGTAAACGCATCTTCGGGACATTGCTATCTGGAATTTGTCGAGAAAGATGCACACACCGGACAAATCGTCGCCAAAGCGCGCGGGACCATCTGGTCGCGCACGTGGTATACGTTGAAAACGCCATTCGAAAATATCACGGGACAGTCTTTCGCATCGGGGCTGAAAGTGATGGTAAACATCTCGGTCGAGTTTCACAAGTTATACGGATACAGCCTGACCGTCATCGATATCGACCCGTCGTACACCCTGGGCGATCTGGTCAGAAAGAAACAGGAAATCATCCTCCGGCTGAAGGCGGAAGGCGTTTTCGAATTGAACAGGGAACTCCCTTTTCCCGACTTGCCGCAGCACATCGCAGTCATTACCTCGCCTACGGCAGCCGGATACGAAGACTTCGTGAATCAGTTGCTGTATAACCAGCCCGGTTATCCTTTTCTTATAAAACTCTTCCCCGCCGTCATGCAGGGCGAGAAAACGGAAGAATCGGTGATTGCGGCGTTAGACCGCGTGGCGCAATATGCGGAACTGTTCGATGTGGTCGTCCTGATCCGCGGCGGCGGGTCGGCGGCAGATCTGAACTGCTTCGATTCCTATCCGCTGGCGGCACATTGTGCACAGTTCCCTTTGCCGCTCATCACAGGCATCGGTCACGAACGCGACGATTCCATCGTGGATATGGTGGCGCATACGCGGATGAAAACGCCGACAGCCGTAGCCGCTTTCCTGATTGGGAAAAGAGACGAACAGGCCGGCGAGCTGAACCGTCTGCAACAGCACATCTGTGCAGGTGTCACGGAGATACTGGCAAGGCACAAAACGAATCTGAAACTGCTCGCCACACGCTTTCCCGCATCGGTCACGCATCTGATCGAATGGAACGGAATGCTATTGACGGCGGCCGGCAACCGATTGTCGGCTACACATCTGCTGATACAGAAGCAACAGTTGTTCCTGACCGGAATGAAACAGCAGTTGCAGCACCTGTCCGAATCGTTCATCAAGGATAAAAACGAGGAACTGGAGCTGACGGAGCAGTTTTTGAAATTAGTGTCGCTCGACTACAGCCTCAAGCGAGGATATGTGCTGACGCTGAAAGACGGTAAAATCGTCAGGCATGCGGCCGGACTTGCGGCGGGCGATACGATCACGATCCGTTATGCAGACGGCGAACGCACGGCCGTGATTCAATAATTTAACGCTAATAAATGTAATAATACCTTACGCAACATGGAAAAGAAAGAAACTTACAGCGAATCCATCGCGAAACTTCGCACGATTTTGGCAGACATCGAACAGGGCGAACTGGACATTGATGTGCTTTCGGAGAAAGTCGAGGAAGCCGGCCGGCTGATCACGCAATGCCGCGATAAACTGTACAAGGCGAACGAGGAAGTGAAAAAGATTCTGGAGGAATTGTAGTGAAGCGAGGCGTCATCGTAGTAGCGGGCGGGCGGGGATTGCGCATGGGCGGCGATTTGCCCAAACAGTTCATTCCCGTTCACGGCAAGCCTGTGCTGATGCATACGCTGGCGGTTTTTCACCGCTGGGATGCACATGCGGCGCTTGTCGTCGTCCTTCCCGAAACACACCGGGCGTACTGGGAGATGTTGTGCCGCGAATTGAATTGCCGCATCCCTCACGTGGTCGTTACGGGCGGCGAGACGCGTTTCCACTCCGTTGTCAATGCGTTGCCGTACGTTTCGTCGTGCGACATCACGGGCGTGCACGACGGGGTGCGTCCACTCGTAATGCCTGACGTAATAGAGACATGCTTTACCTGTGCGGTTCAATACGGCGCGGCGGTTCCCGCAGTTCCGCTGACGGAATCCATACGCGTGCGCGACGAAGCAGGCAGTCATGCCGTCGACCGTGCCGCCTACTGCGTCGTCCAGACGCCGCAAGTCTTTCGCAGCGACTGGCTTCGAGAGGCATATCGCCGGCCTTATACGTCTTCGTTTACCGACGATGCTTCCGTGGTGGAGGCTGCAGGCAAAACCATCACCCTGGTAACCGGCAACCGGGAAAATATCAAAATGACTACTCCACTGGATCTGGCAGTGATGGAAAGGCTTTTAACTGCCGAATGAGGCACGGTGTATCCGGCAGAAAGAGCGGAGATATGGCCGGTCTGTGCTTTTTTTTGTAAAGGGAACCTCTAAATATGATTTCATGCAAAAAAAACGGGAAATAGTCGTAACTTTGCAATGATATTAATTCAATACCGATTATGCGATATTTTAACACGGCAGGTCCCTGCAACGGGACAAGACATTATATGATTGAGGCCTCCTCGCGTCTGCACGGCGTGGAGAAACTGATTGACATGGAGCAGTATTTCGTGATTCATGCGGCGCGTCAGAGCGGCAAGACCACCTATCTGAATGACCTGACGCAGCGTCTCAATGCGGGCGGGAAATATTATGCACTGTATTGTTCGCTGGAAGGCGCGCAAGGCATCACCGACCCGGAAAAGGGCCTTCCGGCAATAGTCCGCATCATCACATCTTCTCTGAAATATTCGACCATTCCACGCAGCGGGGAATTTGCCGCCGATGCAGACTACGACGACTATACCGGCATCTTAAAGACCTCCCTGACGGACTACTGCATGAAGCTGGACAAGCCTTTAGTCATCCTTTTCGACGAGGCGGACTGTCTGAGCGAAGGCACGCTGATCTCGTTTCTGCGTCAGCTGCGCAACGGCTACAACAGTCGCAGCAGCGTACCCTTCGTACATTCGCTGGCGCTGGTGGGCATGCGCAACATTCGCGACTACAAGGCCCGCATACGTCCCGACAGCGAATCACTGGGCAGCGCCAGCCCGTTCAACATCGTCACGGAATCGCTCACGCTGAAAAATTTTACGAAAGAAGAAATAATAACCCTGTACCGGCAGCATACGGACGAAACGGGTCAGACGTTCGACGACGACGCCGTCGAGCTCGTGTGGGAACAGACGCAGGGGCAGCCGTGGTTGGTCAACGCCATCGCCCGCGAAGTGACCACGAAGATGCTGCAGTCCGACTGGACGAAGCCCGTGACGGCCGCCCTGGCAAAGGAAGCCATCCAGACCATCATCCTGCGCCGCGACGTGCACATCGACAGCCTGCTCGAACGTCTGAAAGAGGCACGCGTACGCAAGGTGATC
>JAIRYD010000089.1 GCA_031267935.1 Tannerella sp. | reverse complement strand
TTCGCAGCATCATGCCGTATGCAGTCCTGTGATGCAGTATTGTCTGCGGCATCATGCCGCACGCTGTCCTTACATCCATTTTATATGCATGCATAAAATTACGGGAAAAAAATCACTGGTTTTTCAATTCTCACGCCATGTTTTGACGATTACGGCTCATTCTTTTTTTCTGAGGCGCCGTATTTTTCCCGAGATAAAAGAAAGACAACGGCAAAGGTCCCCGTAACCGGGTGAGGGGATATGCCTGTCCGCGTCACCGGCGAACGGGGCAGACACGCAGGTCTGCCCCTGCATGCGACAAACCGTGGCGGTGCGTAGGGGCAGACCTGCGTGTCTGCCCCTGTATCGAATATAAAAAAACAGGTCTCATTCTTTTTTTTTTGAGGCGCCGTATCTTTCCCGAGATAAAAACCTGAGTTCGGGATAAGATTTCTCTGTCCCGTGAGGGACAATATGTCGGTAGAAAAACGCCGGATGCCCGTCCGGCCCCGTGCCGTCAGGTACGGAATGTGTTGACGGTCACATCGCGTACCTGACGGCACGCGGAAAACGGGTTGCGGTCAGTTTTCTACCGACATATTGTCCTTCACGGGACAAGCCGTGTACTTCAATTTACTTATAACCATTATACAATCCGGGTTCGACGTAAGCATAGTCCGTCAGGACTTGCATGTCAATAGAAAACAATGTGGCCTCTCCGGATCAAAACCTCGTGGAGGTTACATCCGTTTCCTTGTATATCCCCTGACGGGGAAAAAGGGGGGGGTATGCCGTGACGTTTTCCATTGATATGAATGCCCTCCGGGCAAGTGTGGGCGAAAAATTTTTCGCCTCTACCTTAAAACCCGCCCTTATATATATGCGAGACACATCATTCATCGTTCATCGTTCATCGTTCATCGTTCTATCATGAATGCCCTCCGGGCAAGCGGCCGTTCATCTTCAGATATTTATTCTAATTCTTAGGTCGAACTCAGGTTGCAAGGCGCGAAGCAGTGCCGCAATCCCGCCGGGCGCGTCACAGCGTGCCGAACCGGTATCCTTCATCACGCAGCCATTCGATAGCCATGGGAAGAGCCGTTTTTATACGCTCGAGCGCTTTAAGCGAATCATGGAAAACGATGATGGAACCGTTGCGCGTATATTTGCGCACAACGCGAAACACGCCGTGCGCCGTCATGTGCGGACTGTAGTCGCGCGTGACGACATCCCACATGATGATTCTGTATTTTTTGCGCAGGCGGTAAAGCTGCGGCAGGCGCATGTGTCCGTGCGGCGGGCGAAACAGGTTGCTGTGAATAAGCTCCGCCGCACGATCCACGTTCTTCACGTAGTTTTTCGACCGGAAGTGCGTACCCTTGATATGGTTGTACGTATGATTGCCGACGGTGTGTCCGCGCGCGGTAATCATGTCGAAGATTTCAGGATATTTGCGCACGTTGTCGCCCACGCAGAAAAATGTACCCTTCACGCCGTACGCCGCGAGCGTGTCCAGCACCCAGGGTGTAACCTCGGGTACCGGACCGTCGTCGAACGTCAGGTACACGCATTTTCCGCTTTGGGGAATTCTCCAGATAGCCCCCCTGAAAATCGCCCTGTAGAGCCAGGGGGGGCGTTCGATCAGCATCGTCCTGTGTGCGGTATGAAGTTATTCGTCGGCAGGCTGCTGTCTGGAGCCGGTGTAGGCCATCCGGTAGTTGTTGTACTCGTCGCGGTATGCCTGTCCGAAGTCGGGATTGTAGTGCAGGCCGATGGCGAGTACGTTGCGCATGACGGTCAGGTGATATTCCAGCTCGTGCTGTATGCGCGGCAGTTTGCCGTCGTCGAACCGGAAGAGCCACTGGAGGGTGCGCATGGAATTTCTTGCAATGCCGTTCAGCACCTGTTCACCTTTCTCGCGTTCGCCCAGCACGAGATACTGTTCGCCGATCAGATAAGCGCTGTAGTCGTAGGGCACGTTGTCGGGCGGCAGCGCCTGCATGGCTTTGTCGAGCACGGCCAGCGCCTTCTCGCGCTGTCCTTCGCCGATCAGGGCGGCGGCCAGTTCGCCGAACAGCGATACGCGGTAGCCCTTGCACATGCGCAGCGTGTTGTCGTCCAGATAGACGCCCGGACGGTCTACGCCTCCCCACTTGAATTTGTGCATCACGTTTTCGTACATTTTGTCCGTATCGATCGGCCGTCCGCCTTCACCGCGTGCATTGATGGGCGTGACGCGATAGGCGAGTCCCGTCTTCTGAAAGTACGGATCCAGGCGCACGAACTGGCTCGGATCGACCGTAATGGCGAAATACATCGGCCGTTCCCAGTTGTTCGTCTGCAGCATGTCCAGTATCGTGAGCGCTTCCTTGCCCAGCGAATTGAGGCCCGACAGGTCCAGCACCATTTCCTTCTGCAGCCGCGCGCTGTCGAGCGGGCTGATGGCATGGTGCTTCATCACGGCGGCCGAATCGACGCTGTAGACGATTTTGGACGAAGGGATGTAGTCCAGTTTGATGTTGGGATATCCGGGTATGCGCTTGTAGCGCGGGTCGTCGCTCTGGACGAAGGTGAGCGCCGTGGCGAGGTCGACGCGTTCGGCGCGGTTCAGCAGTTCGGCATGGTCGCGCGTGCCCTGGACGTACTGCTCGCGCGTCCACGTGATGGGCAGCGGCTTCGAGTCGTAAGACTGCCGTTTCATCTGGTCGATATACCAGTCGGTCTGCAGATAGCTGGTGTTGCATACGCGCACGTCGGTACGTATGCCTTCCACTTCCTGGGCATACCAGAGGGGGAACGTGTCGTTGTCGCCGTTGGTAAAGATGATGGCATCCTGTTCGCACGATTCGAGGTAGTTGGCGCCGAAATCACGTGCGACGTAACGCCCGGAGCGGTCGTGGTCGTCCCAGCTCTGCGAGGCCATCTGCAGGGGGACGAACAGGCATGCGAGCGATGCCGCGACGGCGGCGGCGATACCCGGCGCCTTCGCGTATTTCTCCAGCAGACGGGCGATGCCCGCCACGCCAAGCCCCACCCAGATGCAGAAGGCGTAGAACGAGCCGGCATACGCATAGTCGCGTTCGCGGGGCTGATAGGGCGTCTGGTTCAGATACAGCACGATGGCTATTCCCGTCATGAAGAAGAGGAAAAAGGTGATCCAGAAGCTTTGCAGCCCTTTTTTGCCGTTCATGATCTGATAGCCGATGCCCAGAAGTCCGAGCAGCAGGGGCAGCATGTAGTATACGTTGTGCGCCTTGTTTTCCTCGACGCTGAACGCCATCCCGTCCTGCGGACCCAGCCGCGCTGCATCCAGAAATTTGATGCCCGTGATGTAGTTGCCGTTCAGCAGGTCGCCGTCGTGCCCCTGTATGTCGTTCTGGCGTCCCGAGAAGTTCCACATGAAGTAGCGCCAGTACATATAGTTCAGCTGATAGGAGAAAAAGAAGCGGATGTTTTCGGCAAACGTGGGCTTGAGCACGCTCACAAGCTCGCCCATCTTGCGGTAGCGGACCGTTTCGCCCTTGAAGTTGCTCCAGCTTTTGTATGCCCCCAGATGGCGCGGATCGGCGCTGTGCATGCGGGGAAAGAGCATCATCGTTTCGTCGACATACTGGTATTTGGGTACCTCGAAGGTCACGTAGTATCTGTCCTTTTCGCTTTTGTCTTTCTTGATGATGCGGTTCCATATCCTGGCGCCGGATTTCTTCATGGCCGAGCCGTCGCTGTTGCGTTTCACTTCCGAAACGAACGTGGTGCCGTAGAACAGCGGCGTGTCGCCATACTGCTCGCGCGCCAGATACGTGCGCAGCGTGAAGATGTCGCTCGGACTGTTCTGGTTCATCGGCGTGTCTGCCGTCGAACGGATCAGGATGAGTGCATACGACGAGTAGCCGACGACGATCACCATCATCGACACGAGGATGGTGTTCAGCAGCCGCATGTTGAATTTCTTGAAGCAGAACATGAAGATCGTCAGCGCCAGAATCAGCAGAATACCCAGTCCGTATCCGTTGCCGAGAAAGGGTATGCCCATCATGATGATGGACAGAATGAACGATATTTTCATGCGCACGGGATGAAGATCCGTCCGCATCGTTTCATAGATCGCCCAGCCGAGCACGCCTGCCAGCGCAATGACGTAGATGAACACGCCCGTATTGTAAGGCAGTCCGAGCACGTTCACGAACAGCAACTCGAACAGTCCGCATACTTCGACCAGTCCCTGTACGACGCCGTACATCATCAGCCCCACAATGGCAAACGAAATGCCCAGCGCAATCAGCATGCCTTTCGTCGTGGGATTGGGAAACTTCTTGTAGTAATAAACCAGCACGATGGCGGGAATGCAGAGCAGATTCAGCAGGTGAATGCCGATGCTCAGCCCCATGAAATAGGCGATCAGCACGATCCAGCGGTCGGCATGCGGGCGGTCGGCCACTTCTTCCCACTTGAGAATAAGCCAGAAGACGACAGCCGTGAACAGCGATGAGTAGGCGTATACTTCACCCTCGACGGCGCTGAACCAGAACGTGTCGCTGAACGTGTAGGCCAGTGCGCCCACTGCGCCGCAGGCCATGATGACGATCGTGTGCACGTACGTCGGATCCTTGCGGCCGTCCTTCAGCACGATGCGCCGCGCCAGGTGCGTAATGCTCCAGAAGAGAAACAGAATCGTGAGCGCGCTGAACAGCGCCGACATGCTGTTGACCATCTTTGCCACCGAGCCGGCATCGGATGCAAACTGCGTGAACAGATTACCCGTCAGCATGAAAAAAGGCGCTCCGGGCGGATGCCCCACTTCCAGCTTGTAGGCCGAAGTAATAAACTCGCCGCAGTCCCAGAAACTGGCCGTCGGCTCAATCGTCATCAGATACGTGCAGGATGCGATCGCAAAGACAATCCATCCCAGTACATTGTTAATAAGTTTATATCGTTTCATTTGTACAGAAATATCGTTTATATTTTCATTGAACGGCACAAAGATAGCAAATCCTGCCGATATAACGGTGCGAATGCGGTATTATTGTCCTGTGCTTTGCATGACATGGCGTTGCCGACGGCAAAAAAACAGGCGGACATGCCTCTTCCGGAATGCCCGCCTGCGCATCGGACGGAGGCTGTCCCGAAAGCGCATGTGGTCCGTGCGCCATTCGGGACAGCTCCGTTTTGCGTTATCTCACCATCATCTTCTGCCTCGTTCCGTTGTCGAACGCCACAAAATAGAATCCTGCCGGCAGGGGGATGACGTGTTCGCCGGCAGGCAGTTTCTTCTGTACGTGCAGCCGGCCGGAAAGCGTATATATCCGCAGCGTTTCCGTGCAGGGCACGGCGACAGTCAGGCTCCCGCCCTCCGTCCGCAGCCGGTACCCTTCCGGCAGGGCAATGTCCGCCGGATTTTTGACTGCGCCGGAGATGTGGAGGTATATCGGTTCGTTGATCATCTGTATCGTCACCTTCACGAGATCTTCCGTCTGCCGGTCGATCCGGATACCGTCCCTGTCGCGCAGAGGAATGCCGGTCGTCACTTTCAGGTGGTTCAGGTTGAAACCGTCCCGGGCCCTGATGAACAGTTCGAAATTCTCCCGCGTGGGGACGAAGTGGCAGCCCGGCCCGGGGCTGGTCGTGATGCCTTCTGCTTCGGGAATGGTGACGGGGCGTTCGATAATCGGGTTGCGGTAGCAATACGCCGACTCTTCAATCACGAACAGGCCCAGATGGAGCCGGGTCGCCGCATACACTTCGCCGGATGCAATTTCGACCGTCACGTCGTACTGTCCCGGCCGGTAGGGATAATAAGGCTGGCCGTTGTACTTGACGGTGATCGTCCCCATGCCTTTGACGCCGGGGCCGGGCTTTACCGTCACATCCCGGCGACCGCCGTCGCACGGCACGGGCGAAAGGTCGTAGTCCAGATCCTCCGGCCAGACATGCGGATTGGGCGTCCACAGGGCGTAGAGGATGATGTCGCGCCTCACGCGGTCGTTCGCGAAGTCCCACGGCGTGATACATTCCGGTTCCCGGAACCATCCGTCGAACATCCGGTTTCCCCATTTGGCCGGCCGCGGCGGTTCCTGTACGGTCGTACTGTCGGGTACTTGAATCAGCGGTTTGCCCCACAGGCCGTCGTGCTGCAGGTCGAAGTCGACGCGGAACCTGTCGATGTGCCACTTTGCGGTATACGTCTGCTTGGCAGATTCCACGGCGACGCTGGGCTGTATCAGCGGGAAGACGTGTCGTCCGGGCGGATCGTTCGGGTTTGCCGGCCGGTTGCTTTCCCAGCCTTCGAATCCGGCCTTCGGGTCGGGATGGCTGAAGGTGTAGCGAGGGAGAGTGACCAGCATGTTGTCGGGTGCGGGATTGGTCACCAGATAATAAACCTGCGCATTGACGAGGCTCCGGATGCTGCCCGGAGGCGGGGTGGTCCATACGCCGCCTCCGGCCGTGCCGGGATCGAATTTTGTCCAGTAGATCTCTACCGCTCCGGCATTGGGATGGTGGTCGCGCAGGTAGCCGCGCATGTCCGTACGGACGTCGTCGACGTGGTAGGGGCCTGAACCGTCGCGATACATCTCGTCGGTACGGGGGCTGACGATGTAGCAGAAGCGTTGCACGGAATGTCCGGGGGCGCCCACCTCGCTGCCGAAATATTCGGCTACGGGTACGCCTGCGACGGTGTTGGCAAACACGTTCTCGGGTGTGATGTGGCCGGCGGCATGCGCGCCGAGGTTGTTGTAGTCCGTGTTGCCGTTGTCGAATCCGACGTTGCCGTTGTTTTTCAGTTTGCCCAGCGGCGGGATCAGGTCGGCATCCGTTGTGCCGAGAATGAAAACGTTTCCCGTGTGCGGGCGGGGTGTGATCTTCGCCAGCAGCGCCGCAACGGCCGGCTGATTAAACATGTTGGCCAGCGAGATGAATGTGTTTAATCGCTGTTGCGTGATGGGATTTGTATAGGCGTTTGCTACAAAAATATTGTTGCTCAGTATCGGCGGATTCGGAATCTTGTCGGCGGTGATGTCTTCGGCGGTGTCCAGTGCGACGGCGCCGCCGCCGTTGGCCGCATTTGTCCCCGTGACGGTGTTGCCGTAAAACGTGCAGTGCGTAATTTCCGATTCGGTCATCCCGTAGAAACAGATGGCCGCTCCCGAACCGTCGCTCACATAGACGAGTGGCGGCATGCCGTATTGTGCGCCCGGACAGGTGTTATGCGTGAAGGTGCAGTTGCGGATGGCGCTTTTTACGACCGTAGAGGTGATGTTGCCCTCGCAGAGGATGGCGCCGCCGTCGTCTTCGGCGTAGTTGCCGTCGAAGTTGCATCCCGAAATATTAATTTCCATGCTGTTGCCGGGCATGCCGCTGCATGAAACGGCTATGGCGCCGCCGTCGACGCGATTGTTGCCGGCCGAAACCGTACTTGTCCCGACGACGCGGTTGTTTTTGAAGAAGGAGGAGGTGATGTCCATTTTCACGTAACGCTGTCCGGCCGATCCGATGGCGCCGCCGCGGCCGTTGATGACGCTGTCGCGCTCGAAGTAACAGCGGTCGACGGTCAGGGTGGAATATTTGTCCGCAGCGCCGGAGGTGACCCTGATGGCGCCGCCGTGGTCTGCGTTCGCATTACGGATGAAACTGCTGTGGCGGATGACGAAGTCGGAAGCGCTTCCGGGCGATATGCAGCCGTTCGCATTGTTTGCGAAATAGCAGTTTGTGATCGTGCCTTTCGCGCCGCCGTATACCGCCGTGCCGTTGTTGGATACGAAATCCGTGTTTGCGATGATCAGCGTCGCCTGCTGTCCCCCGACCGGCATGCCGGCTGTTTCCGTAAATTCGGAATCGGTTATTTCGAGCGATTTGCCGGCGCTTCCAGGGCCCATGTCAATACCCGCATCGTTTTTGTCGAACCGGCACCGGTCTACCTTCACGTTTGCACCGGCTGCTTCGACGGATTTGTTTTTGATGCCCGAAAAAGTGCACGATTCGAGGATGCAGTTTCCGCCCGCAACCCGTATTCCGCCTGTCGCATTGCTGCCGGCGTGCTGCAATGTCATGTTTCGGAACCGGACGGTACCCGTGCCCGACGACGTGATGTTGAAATGACGCTTTGCGGCCGGCGCGGCAAGTATGCCCGCACCGGCGCCGTCGATGGTGAAACTGCGATTGTGCGACAGGCTGAGCGTGCCTTCATTTACTGCAAGATCTGCCGGAAATGTACCGCTCAGCCTGATGGTGTCGCCTTCGACTGCCGTGTGGATGCGCTGCTGCAATTCGGCAACCGAAGAAACGGCGGTTTGCGCCGCTGCGGCCGATACGTTTAAAAACGATATTCCTGCGGCCGACAGGAATACCATTATCATCGGGAAACATGTTTTCTTCATATTCTCTCTCTTTTATTATGGTTTGCGCAAAAGTAGAATTTTCCACGAATCAGAAAATCCCGCATTTACAAGGTTTAATCTTTTTATGGTTAAAAGGGCGGTGATTTAAAATGTTTTGTGTTTCTGCGCGAGATTTAGGGGGACGCGTGACGGTGGTGGGGTGAACCGCTATACTTCACGCGGTCTAAAATTGCGAGTTTATACTGTGCGCGGCAGGTTTTGTGCATTGCACGCGGAAAGCCGGATCTCGTCATTGCGAACGCAGTGAAGCAATCCAGGCGTCTTGTATCCACCGGATTGCTTCGTGCCTCGCAAAGACGGGGCAGACCGCAATGACGATGAATAACAATGCACATAATTACTCCGCGCGCAGTATAGCCTACCTTTAGCCCGTTTTAGCCTAACTTCGGACGATTGTTGCCTGCTTTCGGGCGACCGGTAGCCATACTGTGCGCGGAATAGTTAATGACGTTCCCCGTTCCCCGTTCATCGTTCCCCGTTCATCGTTCATAGTTCATCGTTAATGACGTTCCCCGTTCATATCTCCCCGCAGAATACCTATTTGTAGGTATTTCGGACGGAGCAATATATTGTAATTTTGTCTCAAATTATCGCAATGAAATTATCGGAACTTAAAA
>JAIRYD010000086.1 GCA_031267935.1 Tannerella sp. | reverse complement strand
GAAATTATCGGCGAGGCATCCGTCAATGTTTCCGATGATTTGAAAGAACAATATCCCGATGTGGACTGGAAAGAAATGCGGGGAATGCGGAATTTTGTAACACATCAGTATTTCGGAGTGTCTCTTACCATTATTTGGGATATTGTCGTAAACGACATTCCCGTTCTCAAAAAACAGATTCGGGACATCATCAACGATTTGGGCGGAGACTGAAACATTCTGCCGTCCCGTTCGCAAACAGAAGCGTGTAAACCTTTGAATATCGGTTTACACGCTTTTTTTTACTTGTGCGCCGCGCATGATTAACAACCCGGCGGTGCAAGTCCCGCCACGGGGGCAGGCAGCGGCCAACCGTCAGCTTAAGACAAGGGTATCCGCCAATCTCGCGGGATCCCACGCAACCCTCGCGGGATCCCACGCGACTCTCGTGGGATCCCACGCGACTCTCGTGGGATCCCACGCAACCCTCGTGGGATCCCACGCAACCCTCGTGGGATCCCACGGAACTCTCGTGGGATCCCACGGAACTTTCGTGGGACACCACGGAACCTTCGTGGGACACCACGGAACTTTCGCGGGACACCACGGAACTTTCGCGGGACACCACGGAACTTTCGCGGGACACCACGGAACCTTCGCGGGACACCACGGAACCTTCGCGGGACACCACGGAACCTTCGCGGGACACCACGGAACTTTCGTGGGACACCACGGAACTTTCGCGGGACACCACGGAACTCTCGCGGTGTCGTCCCGCCCGGACAGGGAATCCTTTACATGTGATACTTCACGCGGTCTAAAATTGCGAGTTTAACGGTGAACGATGACCGGATTCATCGTTCATCGTTCATCGTTCATCGTTCACAAAACCCATGCCGCGCACAGTATGTTTATTTTACGTGGCGCAAAAATGCTTGTTTACGCCGGGTAAACTCCGCTTCCGGATATTCGCGGGTCTTGAATCGGGAGTTTATGGAGATTCTGCAGGACGGAAGGAAGCGTTTTTTTTAACACCGCAAGCGAGTATATTTGTCATCAGGCGCTGTCATTATGAAAAAAAACACGAACCAAACATGCAGGCCGTACCGCTTAATCCTATTGAAACACGACTGCCGCGGGAAATATATTCCGGCAAGAACGGCAGTACATTCGCGTATTTTTACCGCAAATACATGTGCGGAGGGTTTGCGCATACACGCTGACCGGGTCCGTCCGGTACCGGATAAATACGCCGTCATCAACAAATAAATTCTTATGCCTATGGAACATCACGTATCATGAAACCCGACACGGACGCAAACCGGGCATCCGCACGAAAAAAAACCGGATGACACTTGCTCTGTCATCCGGCCGGTGATCAAAAATTCAAATGAATCTAAAATTTTAAAATCGTTACAAATGTATGACAAATTCATGGAAAAACAGCCATAACAAGGCAAATTTTTTTAGAAAAACACGGAGAATCATGAAAACGACAGTACTCTTCCTGATACTTGGCACGCGTGCAGGCTTTGCCGGCAATTCCTATTCGGAGGCCACTCATCTCTCCATTGAAGTGACAAACATGCGCATAAAAGATGTCTTTCGCGAAATCGAAAACAGGAGCGAATATATCTTTTTCTACTACGACGGCATTCTGGACGTCGACCGCAAAGTCGATGTGCACATGAAGAACCGGACGGTCGACAAGATTCTCGACCGCATATTCGAAGGTACCGACAATGCCTACGTGATACACGACCGGCAGATCTTCATCACGAGCCGTAAAACGCCTGTGGACGCGACGGTGGACGCGACGGTGCGGCAGCAGCAGGGCCGGCGCATTGCCGGGACCGTGGCCGACGCGGCGGGCGAAGCGATTATCGGTGCAAACATCATCGAGCGCGGCTCGACGAACGGCGCCGTCACGGACGTGGACGGCCGCTTCGCACTGACGGTCGGCAGCAACGCGATACTGCAGGTTTCCTTTATCGGCTATGTCAGCCGCGAGATTATTGTCGGAAATCAGACGGATATCGGCATCACGCTTCAGGAAGACAATCAGGCGCTGGAAGAGGTCGTCGTCGTCGGCTACGGCACGCAGAAAAAGGCGAACCTGACGGGCGCCGTCACGTCGGTCAACGGCGAAAAAATGGCCCGTCGCCCGGTTTCGAGCACCACGTCCATGCTGCAGGGCATGATGTCCGGCGTCCAGATCTCGCAGGGCAGCGGCGAACCGGGAGCCGACGACGTGCTGATACAGATTCGCGGCAAAGGCACCTTCAGCAGCGCGGGATCGAATCCGCTGGTACTGATAAACGGTATTCCGGGAAACATCGAGAATGTAAACGCGTATGACATTGAATCCGTTTCCGTCCTGAAAGATGCCGCCTCGGCCGCAATCTACGGATCGCAGGCCGCCAACGGCGTAATCCTGATCACCACAAAGTCGGGATCGGCCGGGAAAACAAATATCAGCGTGCGCGCCAGCTATGCCATGAAATATCCGACTTTTCTCTGGAAACTGATCACAAATTCGGCCGAGTATATGGAACTCTACAACGAAGCCAGTATAAATTCAGGCATCTCCGATCCCGGCATCCTGTATACGCGGGAAACCATCGAAGCCTATCGCAACGCCACCGACCGGACACGATATCCCGATACCGACTGGCTGGACGAACTGTTCGACCCGTCGCCGACGCAAAACTACTATCTGAACATAAACGGAGGAAACGAAAAAACACAGTACAATCTTTCGGCAGACATTGTCAGCGACGACGGAATCATGAAAGGCTACAACTATGAAAAAGTGAATGCCATGCTCAGCCTCACCTCGCAGATACATGAAAAGATTACGTTAAACGCGATCGTGACCCTCAACACGTCCGAAAAGACGGGCACGGTCAGCGGCGGTCAGGACCAGGTGATTTCCGCCCTCGCGCAGTCGCCGCTCTACGGCCCCAAACTCTGGGACGGCAGCGGACGCTACACCCAGAAAGCCTTCACGTGGGAATATGTGAACAAAAATCCGATCGCACAGATAGAAAAAAGAGCCACGAAGAACAATACGTACAGCGCCTACTCGCAGGTGGGACTCGACGTGCAACTGCTCGAGAATCTACTCTGGTCGTCGAAAGGCGGAATAAACACGGACTTCAAGAAATACAATTATTTCGCCTATGCGATAGACCTCTATAACTTCAATACACTCGAACGGGTAAGCAAGGGCACGACGGGCGGTTCGACAAGAGAATTCAGTCAGAACGCCTATTTCAACCTCCAGTCGTGGCTGGCCTACGACAAGCGGTTCGATGACAGTCACAACATCCGGGCACAGCTGGGTTACAGCATGGAAGGCAACAACTACGAATTCGTGAGAGGCGGTCGCCGAAATTACGACATCGAACTGTTGACGGAAATCAATGCCGGCAGCGTCGAAATTCAGTCCGCCTCCGGCAACAGGGACGACTGGGCCCTGATGTCGTATTTCGGCCGATTGAACTACAACTACAAAGAACGCTATCTGCTGGAAGCCGTTTTCCGGTATGACGGCAGTTCGCGCTTAAGCCCCGATTCGCGATGGGGACTGTTCCCCTCGTTCTCTGCCGGATGGCGGGTTTCGGAAGAAAATTTTATGAACCCGGAATGGCTGAACAACCTGAAAGTGCGCGCCTCCTGGGGGCAGCTCGGCAACCAGAATATCGGACTTTATCCCTATCAGGCGCTGATTTCACTCTCGTCCTACCCGTTCGACAACGCCTCCTATTCCACCACTGCCGCCCAGATAGACCTGAACAACTCCAATATCCGGTGGGAAACCACCACGCAAATGGACATCGGTTTGGACATAACCGTCTTCGATCATCTGTCGCTCACCTTCGACTGGTTCAAAAAAAGGACAAGCGACATCCTGAGAGGATCTCAGGTGACCGGCATTGTCGGCCTGACGCCTCCCACGGTCAACAACGGCGTGATGGATAACACCGGACTCGAACTGGAACTTGTCTATAACGGACAGGTGAAATCCGGTGTTTTCGACGGATTGAACTACAGCGTCGGAGCAAATCTCGATCATTACAGAAACAGACTCGTGAAATTCGGGCAGCGCGAAATCGGCGAATACTCCATCCGCCAGGAAGGCGAAGAATGGGATGCTTTCTACGGACTCAAATGGATCGGCATATTCCAGTCGCAGCAGGAAATCGACAATTCGCCGAAACAGTTTAACGACGCAACCGTCCCGGGAGACCTGAAATGGGAAGATACGAACGGCGACGGAGTGGTCAATAACGACGACCGCGCGGTCATACCCGGACGCTATCCCAAACTGAACTACGGACTGAATCTGTCTGCAAACTGGAAATCGTTCGACTTCTATACCCTGTTTCAGGGCGTATACGGCGTCAAGTTCTTCCTCGAAAGATGGGGAATCATTCCCTTCAGCCAGGGATCGCCGCCCACGGTTCAGTGGCGCGAACGCTGGACGGAAGAAAATCCGTCGACCACCATGCCCCGGATGTATTATGCCGGATGGGAATCGGCGCCGGACAGAATCCGCCGTCCGAGTTCGTGGTTCGTACGCGACGGATCGTATTTCCGCCTGAAAAACATTTCTCTCGGCTACACGATTCCCCCCGCACTCTCGCACAGGCTTAGACTGAATCGAACGCGGATTTATCTATCGGGCGACAATCTGTTCACGATTACCAGACACCGCGACCTGGATCCGGAGCGAAATTCGAGCGGATATAATGCCAACTACACACAAAATCGCGTATTATCTATAGGTTTGGATATTCAATTTTAAAACTCAATCGAAAATGAAATTATATAAATTCACATGGATAGCATTGATCCTTTCATTAAATGCCTGCGACGACTTCCTGGACAGACAGCCGCATGACCAGATCTCACAGGCCGTTTTCTACGAATCGAAAAGCCATTTCGAAATGGCGCTGGGCGGAAATTACAGATTGTTGCAACAGCCCGTTTCGGCCGGCGACCATACCCGCTTCTTTACCGAATCCCAGCCGGGATGGGATTGCCTTTCGGATAACTGCTACGGCAAACATGGCTGGGGACAGACAAAGGAAATTCTTGCAGGAAACCTGACGCCGTCGACCGGAGGATATATCGAACATCTTTACAGCGGCTGCTATAACGGCATCGCGAGAGTCAACATTTTCCTCAGCGAACTGACGGCATATCACGGAGAAGATATGACGCAGGCCGAAAAGAACGTGTTCGAAGGAGAAGCACGGCTGATACGGGCATACTACTATTTTCATCTGTACATGTTCTACGGAGATGTCCCGCTCGTCCTGGAACCTTTGACCGTCGAAACGCAGGCGCAGCCGAAAGTCTCCGCGGCAGAAATAATGACGCAGATTTTGGCCGATATCGATTTTGCAATTACAAATCTGAAGAATATTTCCTACACCGAAAATGCAGGACACGTCACCCGGTCGACGGCGCAGGCGCTCAAAGCACGCGCGTTAAGCTTCACCGCTTACGACCGCAGCGGAACGCCCGATCCCGCCGTCATCCGACAAGTGAGAGACCTCTGTCTGGAAATCATGCCTCTGTACTCCTTAAGCGCCGATTATGCCGACCTGTTCAAAAGCAACGGACAGATAAACAATCCCGAGATTATCTGGTCGATTAACTATCTTGCCCCGAACAACAACTGCGTTTATCAGACTTTTCAGGTGACTTATGTGGCGTGGAATCCGCATCATAATCTGGTGGAAGACTACGAATGTATCGACGGACTTCCGTGGGGCGAATCCCCGCTGACGAATCCCGCAAATATATTCGAAAATCGTGATCCAAGACTGAAAAGAACGATATATCAGGATATTATTGTTTGGGACGACGGAACGACGCATATTCCCACCGAAGAACGCATCACCGGCTACGGCGTGATGAAGTATATCGATCAGAAAAACGTCGCATCCGATATGAACCCCGTCCCGGCACAGGCGGATGTGGACGCAGTCGTCATTCGCCTGGCGGAAGTTTTGCTGATGTATGCCGAAATGCAGAACGAACTCGAAGGGCCTGACGCCTCTGTTTACCATGCAACGACGGATTTGCGGGCGCGCGCAGGACTGCCTCCGTACCCCGCCGGTCTGTCGAAAGAACAGATGAGGGAAAGGATCAGACACGAACGGAGAGTAGAACTTGCCTTCGAACAGGGATTGCGCCTGTACGATATAAAAAGATGGCATATCGTGGCCGATGTATTGAGCCGCATCAACGACGGCATAATCAATTATCGTTTCGAAGAACGTTTCTACAAATGGCCTTTACCGGAAACGGAAATTGAAAAAAGCGGCGGCATCCTCATCCAGAATCCCGACTATCAATAGCTGACACACAGAAATTATCACTTTTAAAAAAAATCGAAAATATGAAACGTAAGACAAGTAAAATGATGTACATGCTGCTCGTATGCCAGCTGTGCATACCCGTCATCCATGCGCAGCCGAAAGGCGGCAGTATGAAAGCAGATTACGAGCGACTGGCTTCGAAAGCGGATCTGAATTATACCACTCCCGTTGTCAGGAGCGAAGAAGGCCTCCCCATCGGTAACGGCCGCATGGGAACGCTGGTATGGACTACGCCCAATGCAATTCATTACCAGATCAATCGGGTAGATGTCTTTGCCATGGGCTGCAATACAACCGGTTTTCAGGACGGACACAACAATTATTCGAACGGACTGGGCTATGTGGATATAAACACGGTCGACTATGGCGACGAAGTGTTTACCGGAAACGCCTTCAACCAGCATCTGTCCGTCTACGACGGGCTTGCGACGGTCGACGGTAATGATCTGAAAGCACGCGTGCTGGCCTGGACGGATGGAGATGTAGTGGCCACCGAGATCGACGACCGGCGCGCCGGCGCTTCCGGCATCAATATCGATCTGCGCATGCTGCGGTATGCCGTCAGCTATATCGACGGAAAAAACTGGGAGCTTGCAAGCAACCACGCCATTCAGATCCGGCAGGGCGACCATTCGGCCACATCCCGGCTGGAGATCAGAGACGGAAGGATCCTTCTCATACAGGAATTTAAAGAACGCGAATACTATTGCGCCTCGGCCGTAGCTATCGGCATCGCCGGCCGCAGAAGCAAAGCCGTCTATTATAACGAAGCAACCGTACGCCTCTCGGCCGAACCCGGACAAGGACGCTTCAACATCCTCACCTCGAGTGCATGCAGCTATGATCCGCACGAAGACATTGCCCGAAAAGCGCTCGCGCAGCTGGACGCCGCCCAGGCCAAAGACTTCGACAACCTGCTGCACGACAACCGGACGTGGTGGGCCGCCTACTGGCCGAAAGCCTTCATCCGCCTCCACAGCGCCGACGGCGCGGCCGACGAAGCGGAAAAGAATTTCACCTACTATCTCTACCTCATGGGTTCCTGTTCGCGAGGCGACTATATGACAGGATTCCGCGGCATGCTCTGGTATACGAATGCCGACATGGCCATGTGGGGATCGCAATACTGGTGGAACAACCAGGGCACCTACTTCAACGGCATGACACCCCTCAACAGACCTGAACTGCTCGAACCCGTATTCGAAACCTTCCTCCGACATTACGACTCGTACGCCACGGCCGCCCGGCAACAGTGGGGAAGCAAAGGTATATGGATCCCGGAAACGACCTGGTTCAACGGCATCGAAGAACTGCCCGACAGCATCGCCGACGAAATGCGGGAACTCTACCTTGCCCGCAAACCCTGGAGCGAACGCTCGAAGTCTTTCATGGATTTTGCCGAATCGCGAAACGACCTGAACAGCCGCTGGAACTTCCTCTTTCTGCGCCGTTCATCCAAGACCGGAGAAGTCGGCGGACCGTTCGCATGGACCTCGCACATCATGTCGTCCACGGCCAAAATCGCATACGTATACTGGCTGAACTACGCCTATCATCTCGACCGTGAATGGCTCCGGACGAAAGGCTATCCCGTCATCAGAGGCGTTGTGGAATTTTACAGCAATTTCCCGAATCTCTACAAGGAAGCGGACGGAAAATATCATCTGCATTACGTAAACAATCTGGAAAGCAACTGGGGAGGCAAAGACACGCCGGAAGAACTGCTCGCCATGAGAGCGATGATTCCCATTGCCATTCGCTGTTCGGAAATTCTGGACGCAGACGCCGACCGCCGTCCCGTATGGAAAGAGATTCTGGACAATCTGACGCCGATTCCCGCTTCGCAGATCTCCGCCGAATATTACGACTACTGCAATGTGGGAAACAGGACGCATTTCCAAACCACGCTCGAAGCATATAAAAGACGATATGCCCGTGTAGACGACAATACGGTTGTGCGCGTGCTCTCCAGAGTGGGCGTGGCAGCGGCAAACCTCGGACTGGCCGACGATGTCAAACACCTCATTCCCGCACAGATACGCTCCACGAAAGAAGACAACTGCGATGTAGTCGGCAGCGGCGAATCGGGATGCGGCGTACTGCGCAACCGCCTGATGCTCCGGGAAGGACCGGGCGCCATCGAATGCGAACGTCTGGGACTGGCCTCGCAGGCCCTGTGCACAGCCCTGCTGCAGAGCGTCCCGCCGTCGCCCGGCGAAGAACCGGTCAACTACATCTTTCCGGCATGGCCGAAAGAATGGGATGCACAGTTCACGCTCGCAGCCCGCAACGCATTCCTGATAAGCGCCTCGATGGAGAAAGGACAGATCGAATTTGTTGAAATACAGTCGGCGAAAGACGGTCGGTGTCTTCTCCGGAATCCCTGGGGCGAAGACGAACTGACCGTCTACCGCAACGGGAAAAAATCGGGAAACATGTCCGGCCTGCAATTAACGCTGCCGGCAAAAGCCGGCGAGACAATCACGCTGGTACCCAAAGGCGGAACGCTGCCGGCAAAGGAAGTATTCTGACTTTATAAACTTCAAAACGCAATCACGTTACATGAAATGAAAAATATGAATTATCTTCTGTTGACTGCAACAATCTGCGGCCTCGGCAGTTGTACGGCGCAACAATCGTCGGCGGACGTGTCGGCCGATCGTGTGCAAACCGAAAACGGCATCATATCGGGCATAAAAGGCAACGATCCCGACGTGCTTGTTTTCAAGGGCATTCCGTATGCAGCTCCTCCCGCAGGAGAATTGCGATGGAAAGAACCGCAGCCGGTCGAAAAATGGGATGACGTCAGGCGGTGCGAAACATTCGGCCCGAATGCAATGCAGAAAATGCCGGAGCCAAGAGATCAGTACACGAGCGAATTTTTTATTTCCGCCGACGCACCCATGAGCGAAGATTGCCTCTACTTGAATGTGTGGACAGCAGCCCGTTCCCGCAAGGAAAGAAGGCCGGTCATTGTGTATATCCACGGAGGAGGCTTTGTCGAAAACGCAGGCTCGATAAGTATGTTCGACGGAGAATCGATGGCCGGAAAAGGCGTAGTGTTTGTGACCCTCAACTACCGGCTTGGCATTTTCGGTTTCTTTGCACATCCCGAATTGACGGCCGAATCCGTCCGTCGCGCTTCGGGAAATTACGGGATTCTTGACCAGATCGCCGCGCTCGGATGGGTTAAAAACAATATCGAAACTTTTGGCGGCGACCCCGAAAATGTAACAATCGCCGGACAGTCTGCCGGTGCTTTGAGTGTAAACGCACTGTCCGTAAGTCCATTGGCCCGCGGACTGTTCGACCGGATTATTGCCGAAAGCGGCGCCTGCGTGCTGGCAAGTTCTTTCGGCGGGACAAACGAACTGTCGCAAGCCGAAGCGAGCGGCCTGAATCTGATGGCGAAAGCCGGCTTGCATTCGTTGCGCGAACTGCGGAATACGCCGGCGCGTGAATTGCAGAAACTGATGCCGAGGGGCATCGGACTGGTCGTGGACGGATACGTGCTTGCAGAACCGGTTCCCGAAACGTATTCGAAAGGCAAACAGGCGAATGTCCCTCTGCTGACGGGATGGAATGCGGACGAAATATATTCGGACACGACAGTCACGCTCGAACAATACCGTGCCGAAATCACGGACAGGTTCGGAGCGGAAGCCGAAACGGTTCTCGGACTGTATCCGGCTGCTACCGATTCGGAAGCAACTGTCGCACGCAGAAAACTGTACAGCGAATTGCGGTTTGGTATCCAGAACTATGCATGGGCGCGGATGCAAAGCGAGCTGGAAAATGCCAAAGCGTATCTGTATTATTTCAACCGCAAGATGCCGGCAGTCGGTGAAATGAAAAAATACGGTGCGTTTCATACGGCCGAAATACCGTATGCCTACGATAACCTGTCGAAACTGGACCGCCCGTGGGAACCTGCCGACCACGAACTGGCCCGAACGATGTCCGCCTGCTGGGTGAATTTTGCGACAAATGGCGATCCCAACGGAAACGGTCTCCCCTCATGGCCGCTATTCCGGGCAGATCAGGGGCTGACCATGATTTTCGACACGACATCCGAAGCATCGGAACATCTCTATCATGATGCGCTTGAAGTTTTTTACCGTCAGAATAAACCTGGAAATTGACGATATGAATTTGCATCGGGGGAACAGCAATGCCCGCTTTACGGGTCTGTTCCCCTTCCTTATTTTCTCCGTAAATGTAAAAAAAATGCACTCGCCGAAATGTTTTCCGTGAAAATGATTCCTTTTCAATAAAAAAATGTATTTTTGTGAGCGAGTTAAATTTTTTTTTTCGTGTAATGATTCGAAGATACGGATATTCAGTATATTATTGTTCCACAGCTCGTCCGCCGGCGGGAAGACGCTGTTTGCGGGCATGTGCGGAACGAAAATGAAGGGGGAAGTAGCATGGACGCCGGCCTTGAATTGAAATATCTGGAAAAGTTGGGAAAATCCGACCATGCCGCTTTCGATGCGCTCTTCACGGAATATTATCCGAAAGTGAAAAGTTTCCTCGCAGGCTTCGTAAAAGACAGAGAAATAGCATCCGACTTGACACAGGATCTTTTTTTCAAAATCTGGATAAACCGTGAAAACATATCCGGAGTCATCTCTTTCAAGGCATACCTGTTCCGCATGGCGCGAAACATGATCTACGACTACTACGAGCATCTTGACGTGATGGAAAAATACGACCTCGAACAACAGGACGGCAGAATGCGGTTCTATTCCATGGAAGAAGAACTTCATGCCCGCGAACTGGACATCCTGATAGAAATCGTCATCGACCGGATGCCTCCCCAGCGCCGGCGTATTTTCAGGATGAGCCGCAAGGAACATCTCTCGAACGACGAAATTGCCGACATGCTGAAAATAAACAAACGCACGGTAGAAAATCATATCACTCAGGCGCTTCAGGATATACGCCGGGAACTGCGCGCCAGCTGGGAACCGTAATTCAAAATAATCACCTATCTTTGCGAAAATAATCATTCAATAAAAACAAAGTCATGAATACAGTGGAACTGGAAGCGATGAGAGCCGAGATCGCACGTGAAATTCTTAACGAGGAAGACGAAACCGTACTGGCGAAAGTAATAGCCTACGTCCGTAAAATGAAAAAAACGATGATCTCCGATTCGGACATCATTCCCGGCCTGCCCCGTACGGACGAAGAAAAACGGGCTTCGATAAGAGAAGCACAGGAAGACATCCGTGCCGGAAGAGTTTATACGATGGAAGAAATGAGAGAATTTCACCATAAAGTATTATGAAATTGAATTTTTCAGATCTCAGCCGGAAACGGATGGATGAAATATATCGGTTTTATGAACTGAAAAGTTCGAACGCGGCGGTAAAAATGTATAATAAAATACTTGATGAGGCAGAAACTCTCAAATATTTTCCATACATGGCCCCAATCGAACCCCTGCTTTCGGACCATGCCGAAACATACAGATCGTTGCCGGTAAGAAAATTGTTCAAAATCGTCTATTACGTCGGCGAAGACACGATTTATATCTCCGACATCTGGGACTGCCGTCAGTCGCCGGATGCATTGAAAAAAAGAATTCAACCGGTATGAACACTCCACTCCTCGCCACC
>JAIRYD010000040.1 GCA_031267935.1 Tannerella sp. | reverse complement strand
TAGCGGGTCATATAGCCGAACAGTTCGTCGCCGGTAATATCTTCGCGAAAAAAGTCGTCGATTTCCGTGGCGGATTTCATGGCGTCGGCAGACCGGACGAGAGTCGCTCCGGCGAAACGCGTCCGGATAGCTTCCGCGATTTCGTCTTCCATCACGCCCTGGTAACATTCGATTACGACCGTATTCGAACGCCTGCCTGTCGCGGCAATCCTGCATTTGAGTGCATTGCAGACGGCGTCCCAGCCGATCGTGCAGTCATCCGTCCGGTCGGACACGCGGATGAAGGGGTATTTGTCGTAGTTGGAGGAATGCTTCATATTATTATTGAAGATGATGTTACGGGCGGGGGGCGGGGCCGTCAGTCAGTCAGTCCGTTTGCCTTGAAGAAGCCGTTTCAATTCTTCAATCTCTTTCGCCATCTCTTCGCGTGCCGTTCTTTCTTCTTCGCGTGCCTTTCTTTCTTCTTCGAGGGCTTTGTCCTTTTCTTCGATTATTTTCGCATATTCTTTTTTCGCTTCGTCCCGGCCTTCATCCCGTCCTTCGTCTTTGGCGGTAGCCACTTCGCTGCGATAACGGCTTTTTTGCTCCTGAAGATAGTCATATTCCGACTTTTCTTCCGGAGAGAGACGGCTGTAATCGAGTATCTCGCTTGCTTTGATTAAGCCTTTTGCGGCGAATCCTTCCTCTACCCTGTCGTGTTTCAAAAAATAAACCCATTCGTCCAGTGAGGTGGTCGCCGTATCGTTGAAATTGTTTATCTTAAGAATATAATATTCCGGATACAAATCGCCCGCTTCCGGTTTTCCGAATATATTTTGCTGCTTCTGCGACAGTTTCAACGTATCGTTTTCATGCAGACCTTTGAAGTCCGTTTTGCCGTGATACACATAATCGTTTCCCTGACCGAGGTCGAAATATACGATGTTGATCGAATAGACTTTTCTTACCGGCGTATATTCGTCTTTCTTTACCATGTGTTCGATTGCGGCTTTGCTCACCCCGTAAAGCATCCGCTGAAGATAATCGATCTCCGCCATAAACTGCAATTCGATAAGCAGGATTTCTTTCTCGGCGTCTTCTACCATGATGTCCACACGGTTGTATTTGTCGTCGGCATGTCTTTTGTTGCTTTCGCTTTCGAGAACGGAGGTGATCCGTATCGACCTGCCCAGAAGTTCGCTCAGGAAACCTTCTACCACTTCGAAATTCGCCTTGTTGCGCAACAGCCGTTTTATCGCCCAGTCGAACGATACCAGGGGCCTTCCTTTGCCTTTATCCGGCATTGCCTCCGATGCTTTTACTTCTCTTTTATCCGTTTTCATTGCATTTTTATTTTTTATTTCAATCGCAAATGTAGTGAAAATTTATTTTATCAGGCAAAATTTATTCCCGGTTTTGATTTATATCAGCGACATTGCACCCAGTATGGCAGCGTTGCCGCCCAGTTCGGAAGCGGTCAGGCGCACTTTGCCCGACGGACACCATGCGCGGCTATCGACGCGTTGCTGCAGGTAAGGGAGAATGACGTCGCCGCTGCGCATCACGCCTCCTCCGAGGATTACAATCTCCGGGTCGTAGGCGTGGATGTAGCTGACGATTCCGGCTGCCCAGATGTCCATACATCTGTTACAGATTGCGACGGCGTCCGCATCGCCGCTGCGCCGGAGGGTGAACAGACGGTTGAAATCGTACGATTCCGCCTGCCGGCGACACGCTTCGGAGAGTCTGTCGTCTTCGCGGATGATCTGCGGCAGGAACGCGGACGACGACAGCGCTTCCACGCAGCCTTCGTTTCCGCACGAGCATTTCCGTCCGCGATAGTCGACGACGAAGTGTCCGCCCAGCGAGCCGGCTTGAAAATGTTTGCCGTAGAGCGGTCGTCCGTCTATCACCACACCGGTGCCGATACCCGTGCCGAGCGTCATCATGACGACGTTGTCGTATCCGCGTCCGGCGCCGTATTTCCATTCGCCCAGCACAGCCGCCCGCGCGTCGTTGTCCATACGGAGCGGGATGTTCCAGCGGCGTTTTGCCCACGCCGTGAAATCCGTCTCGCGTGCATCGTCGTATTTGCCGAGGGTCGAAAGAATGGCGTTGTTCAGGGGGTTTACGATGCCCGGGAAAGCCAGTCCGATGCCGGAGAGTTGCGACGCGGCGACGCCGTTTTCGAGCAGAAGGCCGTCGACGGCATGCTCAATCAGAAGAAGGTTGGGCGCAATGCTTTTCGATGCGACTTCGAACGATTTGAAGCCAATCACTTTTCCGTCCTGCGTCAGTCCGGCTTTGACGACCGTTCCTCCCATGTCTATACCTATATTATACATGCGTTTTTTTATTAAATGTGGCAGAAAGTTTTTACTTCGTAAACGACGGTCTCCCGATTCACCGCGTCCGGCGCCGCTCCGTCGGGAGAAACGTCTTTCAGTTCCCCTGCCGTCCGCGTCGTGCACTCCACACCGTCACCGGTCAGCTGATTGCCGGCGAAAAAGAGCGACGGAGGAATGATGGTCGAGTTGTTCATGTTTGTCGAGGTATTAATCATTGAATATTGTCCTGCAGTTGCAAAGATATGACTTTTTTTTTATTTGCCTGATTTTATTTTGCAGGAGACCGAATCGTTCCGGCTGGCGAATTAACGCCAGAGGTATTTCGGCTTGTTATTTGACAATACTGAAAGGCCTCTCTCCGAAATAATAGCGCCTCGAAGGAGATTTGGCCGAAAAAAATCGCATCAGAACACGTCTTTTGCAATCTCGATATTGCAATTATGGATATTTTACGTACTTTTGTATCCGGAATCAAAAAAGTGAACGGAATGGAGAGTTTTTACCGGACTCATAGATATTTGCTGTCGCATCTTAATTCGCCCGTACGGCGTGGTCTGATGGACGAAATCGACTGGAACGGCCGGTTGATCGGCATCAAGGGGTCGCGCGGGGTAGGGAAGACGACTTTCTTGTTGTCGTACGCAAAGGAATTTTTCGGCATCGACAATCGAGATTGCCTGTACATCAACTTGAATCACTTTTTCTTCAGCGACAGAACGCTGACCGATTTTGCCGCCGAATTTCGGACGCAGGGCGGAAAGGTGCTGTTGATAGATCAGATGTTCAAGTATCCCGGCTGGTCGAAGGAGTTGCGTTATTGTTACGATCATTTTTCCGACCTGCGGATCGTCTTTACCGGTTCGTCGGTGATGCGGCTAAAGGAGGAAAACCCCGACTTGTCGGGCAAGGTGTCGTCGTATTACCTGTGCGGATTTTCGTTTCGCGAGTTCCTGAATCTGATGACCGGCTGTCGGTTTCGTGCATTTTCGTTCGAAGAAGTGATAAACCGTCACGTGGCGATTGCGCAGCACATCTGTTCCGAAACGAATCCGCTGGAATATTTCCGGGATTACCTGCATCACGGTTTTTATCCGTTCTTTCTGGAGAAGCGCAATTTTTCGGAAAACCTGCTGAAGACGATGAACATGACGCTTGAAGTAGACGTGCTGTATATCCGGCAAATCGAGCAGAGCTATCTGCCGAAACTGCGCAGGCTGCTTTATCTGCTGTCGCTGGATGCACCCTGCACGCCGAACGTAAGCCAGTTGAGCAAAAAGATCGAAGCGTCGCGCGCCACGGTGATGAACTATATCAAGTACCTGCAGGAGGCGCGTTTAATCAACCTTCTTTACGCCCCGGGCGAAGAATCCGGCAAAAAACCGGCAAAGGTATACCTGTATAACTCGAACCTGATGTATGCCGTCAATCAGCTGCCCGTGGACGAGCTGGCCGTCAGCAAAACGTTTTTCTACAATCAACTGCAGAAAGACAGCCGCGTCAATGCAAGCGAAAGGAATGCAGGCTTTCTGATAAACGGCGCGTACGATTTTCAGGTAGTGAGCCGGGCGGAGGCAAAAAATCTTTCCGGGATGCATTACGCGGTGGAAAGGATGGACGTGGGCGAGGCACACATGATTCCGCTCTGGCTGTTCGGATTTTTGTACTGATGCGACAGACAGAGCATATCGTTATGAATAAGATGAATACTAATTAATAAATTACAGAAATTATGGCTAAGCAAAAGAAATTTTTAACATGTGACGGAAATCAGGCTGCAGCGCACATATCGTATATGTTCAGTGAAGTAGCAGCGATTTATCCCATCACGCCGTCATCTACCATGGCAGAATATGTAGATGAGTGGGCGGCCGCCGGGCGCAAAAACATCTTCGGCGAAACGGTGCTCGTGCAGGAAATGCAATCGGAAGCCGGCGCTGCCGGCGCAGTACACGGCTCGTTACAGGCAGGCGCACTGACAACGACCTACACGGCATCGCAAGGTTTGCTGTTGATGATTCCGAACATGTACAAGATTGCAGGCGAACTGCTTCCCTGCGTCTTCCACGTGTCCGCGCGTACGATTGCCTCGCATGCGCTGTCCATTTTCGGCGATCATCAGGACGTGATGGCCTGTCGCCAGACCGGTTTCGCCATGCTGGCGGAAGGCTCGGTGCAGGAAGTGATGGATCTGGCGGCTGTGGCGCATTTGTCCACGCTCAAGTCGCGCATACCGTTCGTGAACTTCTTCGACGGATTCCGCACCTCGCACGAGTTTCAGAAAATCGAATCGCTCGACAACGACGACCTCGCCCCGCTGATCGACCGCCAGGCTCTGGCAGAATTTCGCGCACGCGCATTGAATCCGAACAAACCCGTCGCCCGCGGCATGGCCGAGAATCCCGACACCTTCTTCCAGCACAGGGAAGCCTCGAACGCATACTACGAAGCAGTGCCCGACATTGTAGAGGCCTGCATGAAAGAATTGTCGGCCATCACCGGCCGCAAGTACAGCCTGTTCGACTACTACGGCGCCGAAGATGCCGACCGCATCATCATCGCGATGGGCACGGTCACGGAAGCCGCACGCGAAACGATTGATTACCTGACGGCAAAGGGAGAAAAAGTCGGTCTCGTCGCCGTACATCTCTACCGTCCGTTCTCAATCAGGCATTTCCTGGCGGCCATACCCCGTACGGCCGGACGCATCGCCGTGCTGGACCGGACGAAAGAACCCGGCGCCAACGGCGAGCCGCTCTACCACGACGTGAAAAATTGTTTCTACGGACAGAAAGATGCGCCGCTGATCGTCGGCGGACGCTACGGTCTTTCGTCCAAGGACACTACGCCTGCGCAACTGCTTTCCGTCTTTGAAAATCTGGCCATGAGTATTCCAAAAAATCATTTCACCATCGGTATCGTAGACGACGTCACGTTCACGTCCCTTCCCATGAAGGAAGAAATCGCGATGGGCGGCGACAACATGTACGAAGCCAAATTCTACGGTCTGGGCGCCGACGGAACGGTCGGGGCGAACAAAAACTCCGTGAAGATTATCGGCGACAATACCGATAAATACTGTCAGGCCTACTTCTCGTACGATTCGAAAAAATCGGGCGGCTTCACCTGTTCGCACCTGCGCTTTGGAGATACGCCCATTCGTTCGACATACCTCGTGAATACGCCCAACTTCGTGGCATGCCACGTACAAGCCTATCTGCGCATGTACGACGTGACGAAAGGCCTGCGCGAAAACGGCACGTTCCTGCTCAACACCGTCTGGGAAGGCGACACGCTGGCGCTCCATCTGCCCGGCAGGGTGAAACGCTATTTTGCAAAGAAAAATATCACCGTCTACTATATCGACGCAACCCGGATCGCCCAGGAAATCGGATTGGGCAACCGTACGAACACGATCCTGCAATCGGCATTCTTTCGCATCACGAAGGTGATTCCCGCGGAGCTGGCCATCGAACAGATGAAGAAGTTCATTGTTAAATCGTACGGCAAGAAGGGCGAAGACGTGGTCAACAAAAACTACGCCGCCGTCGACCGCGGGGACGAATACCGGCAACTGACCGTAGATCCGGCATGGGCCAGTCTTCCCGACGACGAAAAAACGGCCAACGACAATCCGGCGTTCATCAACAACGTGGTATTCCGGATCAATGCGCAGGACGGCGACCTGCTGCCCGTCTCGACCTTCAAGGGTCTCGAAGACGGTACTTGGATGCAGGGCACGGCCAAATACGAAAAGCGTGGCGTGGCAGCATTTGTACCTGTTTGGAATAAAGACAACTGCATACAGTGCAACCAGTGCGCATACGTCTGTCCACACGCTTCTATCCGTCCGTTTGTGCTGGACGAAAGCGAACAGGCAGGCACATCCTTCGATACGCTCGACGTCAAAGCCCCGGCTACGCTCAAAGGCATGAAATTCCGTATTCAGGTCGATGTGCTCGACTGTCTGGGCTGTGGCAACTGTGCCGACGTCTGTCCGGGCTTCAAGGGCGCCAAGGCGCTGGGTATGACCGAGCTGGAGTCGCAACTGGAGGAGAAGGACAACTGGACGTATTGCGTGGACAAAGTGAAGTCGAAGCAACATCTGGTTGATACTCACATGAATGTGAAAAACTCGCAGTTTGCCACCCCGCTCTTTGAATTTTCAGGCGCCTGTTCGGGATGCGGCGAGACGCCTTACGTAAAACTGATTACGCAGCTCTTCGGCGACCGGCAGATCGTTTCCAACGCCACCGGCTGTTCGTCCATCTATTCAGGTTCGGTGCCCTCGACACCCTACACGACGAACGAGCAAGGCGAAGGCCCGGCATGGGCCAACTCGCTGTTCGAAGACTTTTGCGAGTTCGGTTTGGGAATGCAACTGGCGACTGAAAAGATGCGTGATCGCATCACCCGCCTCATGCAGGAAGCGATCGCGGCCGGCGCCGACGGCGAGCCCCGGGAAATATTCGAAGACTGGATCGCCAACCGCGAAGACGCCAATCGCTCGAAAGAACTGGCGAAGAAGATAATCCCCCTCATTAATAATTATACAATCAGTCATCCCGACTGCCCTGTCAGCAAGGAATTGAAGGAACTGTCGCCTTACCTCGTCAAACGTTCGCAGTGGATCATCGGCGGCGACGGCGCCTCGTACGACATCGGTTACGGTGGTCTCGACCATGTGATTGCATCCGGCAGAGATGTAAATATTCTGGTACTCGACACGGAAGTATATTCCAACACGGGCGGACAGTCGTCCAAAGCCACCCCGACAGGCGCCATCGCCAAGTTCGCGGCTGCCGGCAAGCGGATACGCAAAAAAGACCTCGGCCTGATGGCTACGACCTACGGATACGTATACGTGGCACAGATCGCCATGGGCGCCGACCAGGGACAGACGCTGAAAGCCATCCGCGAAGCTGAAGCATATTGCGGTCCGTCGCTTGTCATCGCCTACGCACCCTGCATCAGTCACGGCCTGCGCGGCGGCATGGGCAAGAGCCAGCAGGAAGAAGCCGACGCCGTGAAATGCGGATACTGGCATCTGTGGCGCTACAATCCCGCGCTGGAAGCCGAAGGCCGGAACCCCTTCTCGCTCGACAGTAAGGAACCCGACTGGATGAAATTCCAGGATTTCCTCAAAGGTGAAGTACGTTATTCTTCTGTGATAAAACAGTATCCGCAGGAAGCCACCGAACTTTTTCAGGCCGCCGAAGACAATGCCAAATGGCGCTACAACAATTACAGGCGTCTGGCTTCGCAGGTCTGGGGCGAGTAGACGAATGAATAATTTGTTACATCCAAAAACCGGCAATGGAAGGAAAGTACATTGCCGGCTTTTTTGCATTTGGGAGAATCACTTTTATACCCTTTGAATCTGCATGTCCAATGCGGTGTTCATATATAATAATGTGTGGTACCCCTTGCGCCCAATTTTCACTGTCGACCTCCGTTTTTTTTGCCAAAATAGGGCATATTCGACTTCGCGTAAAAAAAACTTCATTTTTAATACGTTGAAATACAGCAAAATGTAAAAATAAATAAAAAAAGAGGTAAAATAATTTGGAAGTAGAAAAAACAATCCATACCTTTGCACCCGCTTTAAGAGAAAAGCACTCGTTTTAGTAGCAGATCGGAAAACAGGAACTCATTCTTCGCCGGCCGTTTCAAGCCGGATTGTTTCATAAAAAACAAAAAAGATTTGGTTCTTACATTAGGAACAACTATCTTTGTTGTCCGTTTTTCTGAAAACCGAACGGCGGGTCAGGCGCAAGCCTGAGATATCAAGCGTTCTTTGAAAGATTTACATAGCAAGATGTAGTACGAGGGAATAAGTTTTGCCCGGGGGAGGCTGACCGGATATCGAAAGAGACCGGGGAGGAATCCGTTCCGGGTGCGAC
>JAIRYD010000024.1 GCA_031267935.1 Tannerella sp. | reverse complement strand
CGCCTTTTCGGCTTGTACTTATGGTATTGCGGCAAGGCGCATACGACGTTATGACGGGCGCATACGACGTCATTGCGAACGCAGTGAAGCAATCCGGGCTGTCCGCTGACCGGATTGCTTCGTACCTCGCAAAGGCGGTGCGGTCGGCGCCTTTTCGGCTTGTACTTATGGTATTGCGGCAAAGCGCATACGACGTTATGACGGGCGCATACGACGTCATTGCGAACGCGGTGAAGTAGAGACGGGGCACGCCCCGTCTCCACGTGCCTCGCAAAGACGGAGCAGACCGCAATGGCGATGAACAACAATCCACATAATTACTCCGCGCGCAGTATAACCCCGTTCATCGTTCATCGTTCACAGTTCATCGTTAATGCCGTTCATCGTTAAGAAAAATTTTCCTGTAAACGTGGCAGTACGGCTCCGCCCCCCTGTGCGCATAGTACTGCTGGTGGTCGTCTTCCGCTTTCCAGAAGAGGGAGGACGGCTGCAGGCGCGTGGCCACGCGGTAGCCCCTGTCTTCCAGCAGGCGGATATACCGCCAGGCCGTCTCCCGCTCTTCGCCGTCGACCCAGAACAGGCAGGACAGATACTGCGGCCCGATGTCCGGACCCTGTCCGTCGCGCTGCGTGAAATCATGCGTCTCGAAAAACAGCCGCACCAGACTCTCGTACGTCGTCCGCTCCGCGTCGTACTCCACCTCGACGCACTCCAGATGCCCCGTTTCGCCCGTGCGCACATGCCGGTAGGAAGGCGACCAGACATGTCCGCCCATGAAACCGGCCGCCGTCGACACGACGCCCGGCGCCTTCGCGAAATGATATTCCGTGCCCCAGAAACACCCCGAAGCAAAGTAGGATTTGTTTTTTTTCATGCCCGAATAAGTTTTTAGCATATCATATATCGTGCAAATGTACAAATTATTCTATATTTGCACACAATTTCAAACAAACAAACACATGAAAAGTATCAACAGACGAAATTTCATCGGCATCACGGGCGCCGGCACGGCCGCGCTGGCGCTCAACGCCGCCGTGCCGCCGACAACCGCATCACCCGCCCAAACAGCTGAAAACATGAAGCCCCACCACACCGGCGCGCCGGACGCGCACCGCACCCTCATCCTCTCGCTGACCGAATGAACCACCCCGCACCCCGGCCGCAAACCGGCAGCCCGACCCAAACAGCGCCCGACAAACATGGCTAAAACAAAAACCCTCTACATCTGTTCCCTCTGCGGAGCAGATTCGCCCAAATGGACAGGCAAATGCCCGTCCTGCGGAGCCTGGAACACGTATGAAGAAATACGCACGAAAGAACCCGACGCCGCACGAGCAGCCGCCGCAAAATTCGGCCCCGCCCCCCCCCGCCCCCACCTCCTGCGCGACGTCACCCTCAAGGAAGAACCGCGCATGGACATGCACGACGACGAATTCAACCGCGTCCTGGGAGGCGGCCTCGTAAAAGGCTCCCTCGTACTCATCGGCGGCGAACCGGGCATCGGCAAATCCACCCTCGTACTGCAAACCGTCCTGAAAATGCAGGACGTCAAAACACTCTACATCTCCGGCGAAGAAAGCGCGCAGCAACTGAAACTGCGCGCCGAACGACTGTCGACCGGCTATCCCGACAACTGCTTCATCCTCTGCGAAACCAGCCTCGAACAAATCTTCACCCACGCCGCCGCCATGCACCCCGAACTGATCATCGTCGACTCCATCCAGACCGTCCACACGGAAACCGTCGACTCCTCGCCCGGAAGCATCTCCCAGGTACGCGAATCCGCCGCCGCCATCCTCAAATATGCAAAAGAAACCGGAACACCCGTCCTCCTCATCGGACACATCAACAAGGAAGGCTCCATCGCCGGACCGAAAGTACTCGAACATATCGTCGACACCGTACTCCAGTTCGAAGGCGACCGCCACCACATGTACCGCATCATGCGAAGCATCAAAAACCGTTTCGGCAGCACCTCCGAACTCGGAATCTACGAAATGCACACCGGCGGCCTGCGCGAAGTAAGCAACCCCTCCGAACTGCTCCTCACCCAGCACCACGAAGGACTGAGCGGCGTCGCCATCGCCGCCGCCATCGAAGGCGCACGACCCTTTCTCATCGAAACACAAGCCCTCGTCAGCTCCGCCGTCTACGGCATGCCGCAACGCAGCTCGACCGGCTTCGACCTGAGGCGGATGAACATGCTCCTGGCCGTACTCGAAAAACGCGCCGGCTTCAAACTCGCCCAAAAAGACGTCTTCCTCAACATCGCCGGAGGACTCAAAGTCAACGACCCCGCGATCGACCTGCCCGTAATCACAGCCGTACTCTCCTCCAGCCTCGACCTCCCCGTCGAACACGGCGCCTGCATGGCCGGCGAAGTCGGACTATCGGGCGAAATACGCCCCGTCAACCGCATCGAACAACGCATCCGGGAAGCCGAAAAACTCGGCTTCACACGCATCATCATCCCCCAAATGAAAGGACTCGACAACCTCGACGCGAAAATCCGCCTCCTCCAGGTCAGAAAAATAGAAGAAGCCTTCCGCATACTTTTCAAATAGAAAAACACACAACCGCCACCCACGATGATAAAAGAACTCCACCTCAGACTTCTTCCCGAAGAAACCGCAAACAGCCGGACACTGACCCAAGCCATCTGCCGCGAAACGGGAGAAACCCCGGACCGCATCCGCGCCGTACGCATCCTCAAACGCTCGACGGACGCACGTCAGCAAGTGATCCGCATACACATCACCCTGCGCATATTTGTAGACGAAGAACCCGACACACCCGAATACCGGACGATCACCTACGCCGACGTGTCGGATGCCAAACCCGTCGTCGTCGTCGGCGCAGGACCGGGCGGACTCTTCTGCGCGCTCAAACTCATCGAACTCGGACTTCGCCCGGTCGTGATCGAACGCGGCAAAGACGTGCACGAACGCCGGAAAGACATCGCGCGAATCAGCCGCGAACACACCCTCGACCCCGAATCAAACTATGCCTTCGGCGAAGGAGGAGCCGGCGCCTATTCGGACGGCAAACTCTACACCCGCAGCCGGAAACGCGGATCGGTCGAACGCATCCTCCACATCTTCTGCCAGCACGGCGCCGGCGCCTCCATACTGTCCGACGCACATCCGCATATCGGCACCGACAAGCTGCCGCGCATCATCGAGCGCATACGCCGACAGATCATTGCATCGGGCGGCGAAGTACACTTTCGCACCTGCATGGAAAAACTGCTCGTCAGAAACGGCGAAGCCGTCGGCGTCCGGGCGCGCGACGGACAGGTTTTCACCGGCCCCGTCGTTTTAGCCACAGGCCATTCGGCGCGCGACGTATACGGATCGTTCGAACGGCAGCAGCTCCCCCTCGAACCGAAAGGCATCGCCGTCGGCGTGCGGCTGGAACATCCCCAGGCGCTGATCGACCGCATCCGCTACCGGCGGGCGGAAGGACGCGGCGACTGCCTTCCCGCAGCGGAATATCGTTTCACGGCGCAGGCAGCCGGACGGGGCGTGTATTCATTCTGCATGTGTCCGGGCGGATTCGTCATTCCCGCGGCGAGCGCACCCGAACAGGTCGTCGTCAACGGCATGTCGCCCTCCACGCGCAATTCGCGCTGGGCCAATGCCGGGATGGTAGTCGAACTTCGGCCCGAAGACCTGCCTGCCCTGCAGCAGCCCTTCGACAAAGATTCGCCACTCGCGCTGATGCACTTCCAGGAACAGCTCGAACAGACGTGCCGGCTGCACGGCGGCATGCGGCAGACAGCTCCCGCACAGCGCATGACGGACTTCATGCACGGACGAAATTCAACCGACCTGCCTCCCTCGTCCTACACGCCCGGACTGACGCCGTCGCCGCTGCACGCCTGGATGCCGCCATTCGTCGTCGACCGCCTGCGCGAAGGCTTCCGGCAGTTCGACCGGAACGCGCCCGGATTCCTGAGCAGCGAGGCAGTGATGATCGGCGTCGAAACGCGTACATCGTCACCCGTACGCATCCCCCGTCATCCCGAAACGTTGCAGCACGTCGCGCTGCGCGGCCTCTTTCCCTGCGGCGAAGGCGCCGGATATGCAGGCGGAATCGTTTCGGCCGCCATCGACGGCGAAAACTGTGCAGCGAAAGCCGCCGAATGGATGAACTGTAAACGATGAACTGTGAACGATAAACTATGAACGATGAACGATGAACTGTGAATGGGGCTATTGAAACTGCACCCGGCACGGTGTTTCTTTTTGAACCGGAAACGGGAGAGGCGGCAACGGCGAACCCGCCCCGCCCTGCTCTGCCCTGCTCACCACTCCGCCGTTCATCGTTAATGACGTTCATCGTTAAAGACGTTCATCGTTAATGACCGCAATTCACAAAACCGTACCGCGCAAGTATGGTACGCATACTAAAAAAACTTCCGGAGCGTTTTAATAACAAAGAGAACCGACCATGTTTCGTCATATAAAGAGATATCCGTTTTCGATAACCGTCGTGCTGACGGTCATCTACCTGTCGCTGGTGAATCCGCCGTCGCTCGACATACCGCTTTTCCCGGGATGGGACAAGGCCGTGCATTTCTGCATGTATGGCGGCATGTCGGGCATCGTCTGGCTCGAATATCTGTTCGATCACCGCCGGAACAGGCCGAGCCTGAAAACGGGCATTCTCGCGGGCGCCGTCTGTCCGCTCATTCTCGGCGGTCTGCTCGAGATCGGTCAAAGCGTGCTGACGGAAAGCCGCAGCGGCGACTGGCTGGACTTTGCGGCCAACGCGGGAGGCATCGTTGCCGCGTCGGCGATTGCGTGGGCCCTATTGCGACGCTGGATTGTGAAGCCCTGACGCTAAAAAGACAGATATGCGACTTTTTCTTCCGCCTATTCGCCAGACATTTCCCGCAGCCCGTCAGACGGGAATCACCATCAGCGGCGTATTTCCGTGGAAGAGCATCCTGTGCGCGATGCTTGGATTGAATACGCGCATGATGACGCTGCGACGTTGCGAACCGAATGCAATGACGTCGATCTGTTCTTCTTTCACAAACCGGTCTATTGCTCCCAGCAAATCGCCGTCGGGCGTGACCGTATAATCGATGTGCAGCTCCGGATAGTGTTTTTTCAGATATTCGCTGAAGCCTGTCAGGCGTATTTCGTTCCATTCGTTACGGCTGGTCGAGATATTGAAGAGGCGGATTTGAAGCTCTTTCATGTCTTTCACCAGTTCGGCCAGCTGGTCGAATGCAACGAGGTCGTCCTGTCTGAACGATGTGCCGAACGCCAGCCGCCGCATCTTGCCGAGGTCGTTGAATGGAATATGTTCGGGGACGGCCAGCAGCGGCGCTTTCGTGAGTTCGATCACTTCGCCCGTCACGCTTCCTATCAGGTCGGCGTTTATCTGTTCCTTTCCGCGCGTACCCATGATGATCATCATCGGCCGGTGTTCCCTGGCGTATGCCATGATTTCTTCTGCAGGCAGACCTTCGCGGAGTTCGTAATCATATTTGGCTGCCGGGAATTCTCCGTCGTTTATTTTACGGTTGATCATGCCGCAGAACTTGCCGATGTCTTCTTTTGCATGGTTATAAACGACGCGGATAGATTCGTCGTCCAGATTTTTATTCACTTCGTTGTTCAGATAGGGAAAAACCGACGGAACGAACGTATTGAAATAGGCATGCAGCAGGATCACTTCCGCGCCCGTCCGGTGAGCATAGTTGAATCCAAGTTCGCATGCTCTGAGGGAATAGTCGGAGAAGTCGACCGGTATGAGTATCATTTTATTTCTGTTCGCCGGCAGTTCTTCCGCATCGTTGTTTTCCTGCCATTTCACATCCTTTATTATCCGCAGGGCGTGCGGCAAATGATCTTCGTTGATGCGCACGCGCACGCCGGCCGAAATAACCGGCTGAATCAGTCCGACATTGTGGATGTAGACTTCTATTCCGTCGGATTCAAGAATAGTTTTCAGAATCTGCGCCTTTTCATAGGTCAGAATGGCTAATGTGACTAATTTTTTCTCTTCCATAGTTTAAATTGTTTTATTGTTAAATAAAAAAATCCTCCCGCAAACAGGATACCGGTTTGCTGCAGGATTTTTTTCGGGAAAAACGGCAAGACAGTTCCGGCGAATTTATACCTCGACAATCGAGGGTGTCCGGTCTTTTTCTTTCAAAATTTCCAGCGCGCGTTCCAGAATACCGGTATCGCTCAGCACCACGATCCCGCCGTCGGGACCGGGTTCAATATGTATCCCGCAACATTTTCCATCTTTAAAATTTTGTCCTCCAAAATAATTCCGGACAGTTTCTACACTTACTCCCAGTTCGTCGGCAATGCAGTGTATCGCACCGTCCGGCAAACTGTCCTTGATCGCTCGAAGTTCATTGAATGTGATCGTCTTCGTCATGACAAATCTGTTTTATATTAAATAATTAAGTTTATAATAATTATGCCCCTAATGTCGACATTTTTTTTGATACGGCAAAATTTTCCGTCACAATTCGTCCCTTTTCATGCCATGTTTCACAATGATGTTTTATAACATATTCCCGATGTGGTATCGCGGCATGTGTCCGGTGCAGAATGGCTACATTTATATAGCTGTATACGAGCATATAACAGACTGTTGCCAAAAGACCGTACAGGATCAGCCGTTTTCGTCCGGCAGGATAGGTACAGGCTGTCTCCCCCACTCTACCGTTCATCACTTTCGACCGGACAAAGCGATACAGTCCGTAGGACAAAAAGCCGAACAGCATGCCGGTAAATATTCCCGGCACAATGTCCGAAATAAAATGTACGCCAAGATAAATGCGCGAATAGCACATTATTAATGCCCACGCGAGCATGCAGACCGCATACCAGCGGTTGCGCAGCAGCAGCGACGTGAATACCGCAAAGCCAAACGCATTGGCGGCATGGCTCGAGATGAATCCGTACATGCCGCCGCGATAGCCGTAGACGGTTTGTACATCGTGCATGAAATCAGGGTGATGCGTAGGTCGCAAGCGTGTAAAAAGCGGTTTGCAGACATGCGAGGCAAACTGGTCGCACAGCGTCAGGGCAAGCACGAGGAAAAGGAGGATCAGCAACGATTCTTTCGGATTTTTTCCGTAAAACAGCATGAAAAGGATGAGCGCCGCCACGGGGATCCATACCACTTTACCCGAATAGAGCCATATTACGCTGTCCCAAAACGGCGTATGCCCGCCGTTAAGCCACAAAAACGCTTCCCGCTCGATATCCAGTATGCGCTCCAGCATGATACATCAGATTTTTTCCAAATCTTTCCGGCGGATCCAGCCGACGTTTCCATCCTCAAGCTCTATCTCATTCCATTCGCCTACGGTGCTATTGATGAATACTTTCGTGCCTTCGTGCAGGACAAACAAGTCTGTACCGCTATTGTCAGGCGAACTTTTGACGGTCACGGTTGGCGCAAAAATAATGGCGCCGTTCCTGTTTTGCAATGCCTGTCGCTGGTTCCATGCGAAAACGTTGGCGACAATCACCCACGCAAGCAAGACCGTCCCGACATAAAAGCCGCTCTTTTTAAGCGCCATCCGTTTGGAGAAGAAATAAAGCGCCAGACAGCCGATGAAGAGGACGAAGCAGGCAAGCCCGATCATCGCCCACGTGTCGATCCTGAACAGGTTTTGCACGGTGCGAAACCATCCTGTCAGAAAAAATTCGCCGACCGGCTCGATCTTGTCTGTCCGCAGCCTGGCGACGGCGAGGTTGTGACGCAAATCCTTGTCGCCCGGATTCATCAGCAGGGCGCGTTCGTAGTTCAGGATGGCGGATGCAATCCGGCCTGCCTTGTAGTAGGCGTTTCCCAAGTTGTAGTACACTGTGTATGAATTGCCATAGGTTTTCAGGATGTCTTCATACAGTTCGGCGGCGCGGTTGTAGTCTTCGCCCGTGTAGGCCGTTTCGGCTTCCTTGAGCATACTTTCCTGCGCCGGCAGGGTGCATGTCAGCGCCGTCAGGAATACCGTCAGAAAAAGTCTTTTTATCTTATTCATAACCCATTACTTTTTAATCGTATTCTCCATTTTGGATATGGCGTCTACCGTCTGTCTGAACAGGTGCTCCATCGCGTCCGACATCTGGTTCGGCGCATACCGGGCGAACTCACAAGTGTTCAAAATATCCATATATTCATTTAATAATGACTCGTCTACGCCGTATTTGCCAAGCTCCGTCTCGACGTTGTCTCTTGTCAGGACCGAAAGCGGAATATTCAGTTTGTCGCTCAGATATCCCCAGATGGCGCGGAGTATTTCTTCGTAGAATGCCTCGCGTTTGTTTTCCTTGAGCAGTTTTTCTGCCGTTTTCAGTCGCCGTATGGCTGTCCGGTTGGCTTTTTTCGTGCGTACCAGTGCGATGTTTGCATTTTCTTTCACCTGTTTACGGTAAATGATGAAGCACAGAATGAAGAGAAACGCGATGACGGCATACAGCAGTATGCAGGTCGTCGAACCGAAGAAAATGTCTTTGTGCTGCGTGAAATGGATGTTCGACAGTTTGATATAGCGGATATCTTCGCCGAGCAGGTTCAACCGCTGCTGATTGCTGAAATTCGAGACGACCGGCGAAGCGGCGCCGTCTCCTCCTTCTCCTTTATCTACCTTCAAATTAAACGGTTCCGAGCTGAGTGTTTTGTACGTACCCGATTGCGGGTCGAAGTAGGAAAACTTCACGGCCGGGATTTCGAAGTCGCCTCCGAAGCGCGGGATGGCTATGTATTCGATTGTTTTTGTACCGCTTGTACCGCCGGTTGTTGTCGTGATTTTTGTGTCGATCTTGGGATCGTATATGTCAAAATCGTTCGGGAAAACGACTTCGGGATTTTTTGCAACCCGGATATTGCCTGCTCCCGAGAGCGCCACTTTGATGGTAACCACCTCGTTTGCTTTTATATGTTCGGAATTGATGGTGGTCTTCATCGAATAGTTCCCGACGGCGCCCGAGAACGAAGACGGTTTGCCCGAAGGCAATGGCTTGACGTCGATGGTGACGGGCTGGGTCACCAGTTCTTTATTTATGTCCTGATAGAGATCTAAGAAATCTTCGAAGAAACTGCGTGCGCGCTGCTGCATGCGAATGCGTACGACGGCTTCGAAACGGCCGCTGCCGATCGTGATTTTTCCGGCACGCTGCGGAAGCAGTATGGATTGCTTCAATACAGCGGTCTGATAGTTCCGGCCATTGTAGTTCTCGAGTTTCCACTGCGACTGGCCGAGATCAATGTCCTGCGCAAGAAAACCTTCAAAATCAGGAAATTTCATTCCGGGTACGCCTGCCACATTTACACCTCCGGCCGCATAAATCTTGAACGTGACAAGGAAACTTTCCTGCTCGTACATGTTGCGGTTCGAGATCGTCATGCGTACGAACAGGTCGTCGTTCGAGATGTTTCCGGTCGATGCCTGCCTCTGCTCGCCGGACGGCTGCGAATTGGGTGGCAGCACTTTTATTACCAATGCATTGGATGTATAAGTTGAATTTTTCACCTTAATGGTGGCGGGCGGCAGGTTGAACGTCCCTTCCTGCTTGGGCATCAGCATATACGTGAATGTCAGCGAATAGACGCTTGTCGTCGTACTGCCGATCTGTATGTTCCGGTTCGTCGAGGTCGAAGGCCCTATCAGTACCTGAAAATCATTCAGGTCGGGCGCACGAAATTCCATCGCTTCGGTATTAATGGTGTAGGTCAGCCTGAACTGTTCGCCCATTGCGACGGATTCGGGGGCGGAGGCTTTGAAAACCACATCGTCGGCTTTCAGGGCTTTCAGCGGTGCGCCACCCAGGGAGAAGAATATCGCCAATAAGAAAATGAATCTTTGTTTCATATCCTGTTGTTTTATTTTTACCATTGTTTGTCTGTCCTGCGGCGCTGCTGCTGCTTCTGCTGCTGCGCTTGTTTTATTTTTTCCTGCGTATCTTTTTCGTCCTGCAGGAAGGCGTCCAGAATCTGCTGTGCGTTGTCTTCGCTCATCTGCTCGTTTTGAGGCTGTTCGTCCTGCGATTTCTGGGGCTGGTCCTGCGGCTGTTGTTGCTGCTGATCTTCGTTGTTCTGCTGATTTTGCTGCTGCTGTTGTTGCTGGTCTTCGTTTTGCTGATCCTGAAGGAGTTTCTGTGCCAGGGCGAGGTTGTAGCGCGTTTCGTCGTCCCGGGGATTCAGGCGCAACGAGGCTTTGTACGCTTCGATACTTTTGAGATATTCCTGATTGCTCGCGTCGATGTTGCCCGTGTTGCGTGCGGCCAGCGCCGTGTTCATACCGATGTTGCCCATGTTATGATACGCCTGCGCAATACGTTTGGTATTCTTAATCTTATCTTCATCCAGCAAGCGTTCTTTCTGGTCGATTACCAACCGGTACTGTTCGGCGGCTTCGGGAAATTTCTGCTGTCTGTACAGCGCATTTCCCAGATCGTACGACCCTTCTATCGAACGGGAATTTACATCCATGCTTTTGCGATAGGCAATTTCCGCTTCGGTATATTTTTCTTTTCCATATAATTTATTCCCTTCGCGGACATGTTTGCGCTCCGCTTTCTGCCCGAATGTGACGCCGGCACACAGAAAACTGATTATCAATCCGATGATTGTCTTACGTGTTCTCTTCATCTTTCCAATCATTAAGAAAATATTTTTACTTTGCCGAACAATCTGTTTTTACGCTCCATCATGAGGAGTTCGATCGTCAGCAAGACGAGTGCGAGCCATGCCAGGACGTGGAACCGTTCGTCGTATTCCGAATAGACTTTACTGTCCAGTTCGGTCTTGTCCATCTTGTCTATTTCTGCCTGCAGCGTACGCAAGGCGGCGTTGTTGTTTTCGGCACGCACGTAAATGCCCTGTCCGGCAGCGGCAATTTCGTGACACATCTGCTCGTTCAGTTTCGTCACGACGGTATTTCCTTCCGTGTCTTTCAGAAAGTTATTTCCGTCGACGGGAATAGGCTCGCCTTGCGGAGAGCCGATGCCGACGACGTGTACCTTTATGTTTTTTTCGGCTGCGTCAGCGGCGGCCTTGACGGCATCTCCTTCGTGGTTTTCGCCGTCCGTGATGATCAGGATGGCTTTACTCGTCGCGTCGTTCGGCGTGAACGAACGCATGGCAAGGCTGATGGCCCGCTCGATGGCTGTTCCCTGCGACGAAACCATCGAGGGTGTGATGGACGAGAGAAACATCTTGGCAGAGATGTAGTCGGACGTAATCGGCAACTGTGTGAAAGCATCGCCCGCGAAGACGATCAGCCCGACCTTGTCGTTCGAAAAACCGTCCGTCATGATGGAAAGCATCTGCTTGGCTTTTTCGAGTCGGTTGGGTTTGATGTCTTCCGCCATCATCGAATTGGATACGTCCAGGCAGACCATGATTTCGATGCCCTGCCGCTTGACGGTTTCGAGCTTAGAACCGGACTGCGGTCCTGCAATCACAAAAACCGTAACGGCTATGGCGCTGAACAACAGCCAGAATTTGGCATGCTGCCTTTTGGGCGACACTTCGGGCATCAGTTGTGAAATCAGCGCGGGATTGCCGTATTTCCGGAGCGCTTTCCGGTTGACGATAATTACATATATATATAATACTGTCAGCGCGGGAAACGCCAAGAGTAAATACAGAAATTCAGGATTTGCAAAACGAAACATAGTTATTCTCCTTTTTTTGTTACGGTATCTTTCTGAACAGGGTATATCTCAACAGGATTTCCAGCAACAGCAGGCCGAACACGGCAAGCGCCAAATATTTGTATTCTTCCTGTTTTTTGCTGTATTCCTGTACGCTGATCTTTGTCTTTTCCATCCGGTCTATTTCGGAATATATCTCCCGCAGGCTGGTGTTGTTCGTCGCGCGGAAGTATTGTCCGCCCGTGATGGTGGCAATCTGCTGCAAAGCAGCCTCGTCGATCTCTACCGGTATATTTCGGTAAATGATGCCGTTGGCTGTCCGGAAAGGATACGGCGCCTCGCCTTTTGTACCCACTCCGATGGTATATACCCTGATGCCAAACGTATTGGCAATCTCGGCGGCCGTGACGGGAGCGATTTCAGTACGATTGTTCGAGCCATCCGTCAAAAGGATGATGACTTTCGACTTGGCCTGACTGTCCTTGATGCGGCTGACGGCATTTGCCAGCCCCCGTCCGATGGCCGTACCATCCGTCAGCATGCTGATCATATTGATATTGATGTCGTTGAAAAGGTTCAGCAGGATGGTATGGTCGGTCGTGAGCGGGCATTGCGTGAAGCTCTCGCCGGCAAAAACGACCAGGCCGATATTGTCGGTCGGTCGCCCGTTGATGAACGAGGCCGCCACGTTTTTCGCAGCTTCCAGACGATTGGGTTTCAGGTCTTCCGCCAGCATACTGCCCGAAATATCCATTGCGAGCATGATGTCGATGCCTTCGGTCGTGGCACTTTGCCAGTTGTTGGTAGATTGCGGACGGGCAAGCACGACAATCAGACAGGCTATGGCCATCGTGCGCAAGACGAAGGGCAGGTGGCGCAGGTAGACCTTGAGCGTCGTCGTTCCCGGCGCTTCAAAGGCATGCGACGACGAGATTTGAAGACTTGCGTTATTTTTGCGCATCTTCCAGACATACCATCCAATCAACGGGATGAGCAGCAACAGCATGTACAGATAAGCGGGATTGGCAAATATCATACGGTTTCCCCTCCTCCGGAATTTGAAATGTTTGTTTCGTCGGCGGCGATCTGCTGTGTCAGCGAGTCTTCCGACGGCTTGATGAATTCGACCTGTTTGGTCAGGCTGACATACAGATACGCATTTTTCAAAGTCAAATCGTTTTCATCGGGCAGCGGATGAAGTTTGGCGAACTTCACGAAGTCTGCCAGCGACAGGATTTGCCGCAGCGTTTCGCAGGCCGAGGGCGTCTCTTCTCTGTGTTTGAGGGCGTCCAGCACCTCTTTCGAGGTCATTTCCATCGCGTTCACACCGTAGCGTCTGAAAATGTAGTAGCGCAGCGTATCCGTGATCTGCGTATGATATTCCTTGTTTTTTCCCTGTTGCCACAGTTTGTGCTGCCGGATAAGATCCAGCCGCCTGACGGCTTCTTCGTGGGGTGGCAAGGGCGGTTCCGCTTTTTTGAAGGGGATGATTGACTTTCTGCTTTTCAACCGTTTGACGATGTAGATAATGGCCGCGGCCAATATCAGGCACAGCAGGACGGTCAATATAACCGGATAATAGTCCGCCCAGACGAATGCGGGTTTCCATATATCCTTAATGTCGAAAAACTCGTTCGGGGCTTCCGTACTGACGGGGAGGGTCGACACTTTCAGTGCAACCTGTTCGGAATAGGCCGTATCCCTGTCGTCGATCACCATGAAGGGCGGTAGCAGATAGAGCGCCGAATCGAAAGAGGTGATCAGGATGTTTTGCCTGATTTCTACCCGGTTATTGCCGAGGTCGACCGTATCCGGGTCCGAGGTCGACAGCACTTCGACGCCGGTCATCAGCGTGTCGGCGGAGAAAGGCCAGTAGACCGTTTTTCCCCTGTCGGTCGTGACGGTCAGGTAGAGCGTCGTCTGTTCGCCGATCAGGATTTCGGCTGTGTCGATCCTGACGCCGATCAGGTTTTCGAGGGCGCCGGCTTTCGTACCTTGTACAAGTATGGCGGCCGACAGCAATAAACAATATATTATATGTTTGTTCAATCTCATATCGTGTTAATTCCGTTTACTGAAAAGAGTAAGCAACGCTTTCACGTAATCGTCTTCCGTCCGTACCGAAACGGAATCCACCCTGCATTTCTTAAACGAATTCTCCATTTCTTCCTGTCGTCTGAGCCACCACATCCGGCAGGCTTCGCGGACGCGTTTCGACGAGCTGTCGATCCAGCGTTCGGCATCGGTCTCGGCATCTTTGATTTTGACAAGTCCGACCTTCGGCAATTCCGTTTCGCGGCGATCGTAGACCTGAATGGCCACCACGTCGTGTTTGCGGTTGGCGATGGTGAGCGCATCTTGATAATTGTGTTTATCGATGAAATCGGAAATCAGGAAGGCCGTACTTCTTTTTTTGATGGCATTGGTGAGGTATCTCAGCGCCTGGCTGAGATCCGTTTTTTTGTGGTCGGGATGAAAATCGATCAGTTCGCGGATGATGTACAGGATGTGTCGCCGTCCTTTCTGCGGAGGAATGAATTTTTCAATCTTGTCCGAGAAGAAGATCACACCGATTTTATCGTTGTTCTGGATGGCCGAGAAGGCCAGCGTGGCGGCTATTTCGGTGACTACGTCTTTTTTCATCTGCGATACGGTCCCGAAATCCTTGCTGCCCGACACGTCAATCATCAACATCACGGTCAATTCGCGTTCTTCTTCATACACCTTCACATACGGGCGCACATAGCGGGCGGTGACGTTCCAGTCGATGTCTCTGACGTCATCGCCAAACTGATATTCGCGCACTTCGCTGAAGGCCATCCCCCTACCCTTGAAGGCGGAATGATATTGACCTGCAAAGATATTGCGCGAAAGGCCTCGCGTCTTGATTTCGATTCGGCGGACTTTTTTTAGCAGTTCACTTGTTTCCATTCTTCTAATTCCTCTGAATCACTGCGTTTTTTTTGAATTGTATTCACACACTTAGGGAACTTCTATTTTATTCAATATTTCACTGACGATTTCATCGGCCGTCAGGTTGTTGGCTTCGGCCTCGTAGCTCAGCCCGATGCGGTGGCGCATCACGTCGTGACACACGGCGCGAACGTCTTCGGGGATCACGTAACCGCGTCGCTTGATGAAGGCATAGGCGCGCGCGGCAGCGGCAAGGTTGATGGACGCACGTGGCGATGCGGCAAAGGCGATCATGTTTGCCAGTTCGGGAAGGTTGTGTTCGCCCGGGAAGCGCGTGGCAAAAACGATGTCGACAATGTATCGTTCGATTTTTTCGTCCAGATATACTTCGCGAATAATTTTGCGCGCTTCGAGGATCTGCGGCGCATCCAGCACGGGTTTCGGTGTGATTGTTTCGCCCGAAATATTCTGGCGGACAATCTGTTTTTCTTCATCCTTGTTGGGATAATTAATAACTGCTTTCAGCATGAAACGGTCGACTTGCGCTTCGGGCAACGGGTAGGTGCCTTCCTGCTCGATGGGATTCTGCGTGGCCATCACGAGGAAAGGTTCGGGCAGTTTGTACGTCGATTCGCCGATGGTTACCTGATGCTCCTGCATGGCTTCGAGCAGCGCGCTCTGCACCTTGGCCGGTGCGCGGTTGATTTCGTCCGCCAGAATGAAGTTGGCGAAGACCGGTCCCTGTTTCACCAGAAATTCTTCGTTTTTCTGACTGTATATCATTGTCCCGACGACGTCGGCCGGCAACAGGTCCGGCGTGAACTGGATCCGACTGTATTTGGCATCGATAAGCGACGAGAGCGTCTTTATTGCCAGTGTCTTGGCCAATCCGGGAACACCTTCCAGCAGGATGTGCCCGTCGGAAAGCAATCCAATCAACAATGATTCAATCAAATGTTTCTGACCTACGATTACCTGGTTCATGCCCAGCATAATCATATTCACGAAAGAACTGTTGTTTTCTATCCGTTCGTTCAATTCTCTGATATCTACTGTTTGATTCATAAAGTTATTAATTATTATATGTTTATATTTTATTGTCACATCTTTTCGAGCCACAAAATTAAAAACGTATTGCTTTACGGTTTTATTTTATGGCGTTAAATAATACTAACTTTTCATACTTCATTTTAAAGTGTATTTACAAGTTTGTCTATCCATCTATCGCTGTTTCCTATACATTAATAATATACGCCCGACATAATCTCCGCCTGCCGACGCCGCGCCTTGTCGAGCGACGCGGCATTGCCGGCATCGATGCCGTAAACGCTTTTGGCCGGAATCGATATTTCCATCCCGATGGGGACGACGTTCGGGTTCGTGCCGATCTTCGACTTGTTATATTCATATATGTATACCCAGAAAATCTTGTTTCCATAATATTCCAGTGCAAGCAGCGTCAACCGCTGACCTGCTTCCATTTTCACTTTGGCGATCACATTGCCGCCCGACGATTGCGATACCCGCGACGATGTGGCAGGTTTCGAATCCGGCCGTTTAACCGTATTTCCCTTTGCCGACGACGGCGGTGCTGACGTGGCGGCCGGCGTTGTGGCGATTGCGGCAGCCGGATTCGTGTCGGGGGTCGTGGTTGCAGCCGTATCTTGCCGGGAGAGCGCCGAATCGGGCAAAATCGCCGCCCGGGCTTTTTCCTGCGCGATCTGCAGGGCAATGGAATCGCCCGGCAAGGCAAACGATTCGCCGCGTATCTCCGCGCGACGGTCGCGGTTAAAGAATGGCAACGAATTGTCCGAAAGCAGATACCAGATGCACCCGCCCAGGATGAACAGCAGCACGACAAGAATGATGTAGAGCGGCCACAGCGATTTTTTCTTTTTTTTCTTCGACATCGTTTCGTTTTTTTCGTTTTCTTCGACAGTTTGTTTGTGTCCGCCCTGTATTTCTTTAGCCAGGATGACCGTTTCGTCGTTCCTGTTCACGGCAGACGGCGCGGGGGGCGACGGAGGAACAGCAGGCGATGCGGAAAGAAGGGTTGTTTCTTCGTCCGTCGCGCGTTCGTCCGGTTTGTTTTTCGGCACCGGAGGCGGCAGCAGGACGGTGTCTTCCTGCGATTGCGGTTCGGCCTGCGGAGCTGGCGGTGGAACGGTGGGTGCGTTTGCGCCCGGTCTGCCTTCGGGCGCCGGGGAGGGCAGCAGGACAGTGTCTTCGTCCGTACGCGGCGTTTCCGTTTCCGGTCGATTTTGAATCACGGTGGCGTCGTCCTGCGGGGGCGCTTCCTTTGCGGGTGGCGGCAGGAGGAGGGTTGTGTCATCGTTGGGTGCCGCATCCTCGTGCTGCGATATTTGCAGATCGGAATCGTCGTCGCTGTCGTCGTCTTCGTAGTGCATGTCGGTTACCAGACTTCCTTCTTTCGGCGGCCTGTCGGTAATATCTTCCGGGCTGAACATCGAGAAGGGTCTGTTTGCCAGATCTTTCAGTTCTTTTTCAGGCACGAACGTCAGTTTGTGATGTTTGGAAATGACGATACGCTCACCCGTATTGACATGGATGCTTTCACGCTCTTTCACAAGTACGATCTTGAAAGTGCCGAGTCCGCGCACCTTGATTTGCCGGTCTTTCCGTATTCCGTCGTTGATGATCGAGATCAGTTCTTCGAGGAACTTTTCCATGTCCGGCACGCCGAGGCCCGTCCTTTCGGACAGCATCTCGGCCATATTGTATAGCGAAAACTTCTCATCCATTGTTGTCCAGTATTTTGAGGTAAGTCTTAAAGGATGCGACCGGTTTGAACACGGGTATGAGTTTGGGCGGAATCAGATAGCGTTTTCCGTTGGCGGGGTTGACGGATTCGCGTTCCGCTTTTTTGCGGGCTTCGAACTGCCCCAGACCGTGCATGCTGATTATGTCGTTGCCGGCCAGTTTTTCGCCGATGATGGCGCCCAGGGCATCCAAAGCTTTTTCTACATCTTTTTTCTCCCATTCGAGACGGGTGGACAATGCTTCGGTTACATCTACATCTTTCATATTTTTACGTTCAATTCGTTATTTTTCCGATTGCCGCCACAGACCCTTTTTTCCATTCCGCGACAGCAGTCCCTTAAAATTTCGCCTCAATATTAGCGATTTTTCCGTAACACAGCAAACGGATTTGCATTTTTTATATTAATTCAATATTTCACCATACAATTCGAATGCTTCGGCGGATTTGATTCTCACGTGGTAGAAGTGTCCGGGTATAAGTTCTTTGTCTTTGGCAATCAGCACTTCGGGGTCTACTTCGGGCGAGTCGAACTCTGTTCTTCCGACGAAATAATCGTGTTCTTCGCGGTCGATGACGGTTTTGTAGACGCGTCCTGTTTTTTCGTCGTTCTGTTCCCATGCGATTTTTTCCTGCACCCGCATCAGGCGGTCGAGGCGTTCCTGCTTGACTTCGTCGGGCACGTCGTCGCGGTAATGTGCGAAGGCATACGTGCCGGTTTCGTGGCTGTAGGCAAAGGCGCCCATGCGTTCGAAGCGGACGTCGCGTACAAACTGCAACAATTCTTCGAAATCGCCCGCTGTTTCGCCCGGATAGCCTACCATCAGCGTGGTACGCAGGTGTATGCCCGGCGTTTCCGTACGGAGGCGTTCGATCAGTTGCAGGGTTTCGCGGCGGGTCGTATTGCGACGCATGCGCTGCAGCACGGCATCGCTGACATGCTGCAGGGCGATGTCGAGATAGCGGCAGACGTTTTCGCGTTCGCGCATCACGCGGAGCAGGTCGAAAGGAAAATGTGTCGGATAAGCGTAATGCAGGCGGATCCATTCGACACCGGCGACGGCGGAAATTTTTTCCACCAGCGCGGGCAGCGAAGCCTTGCGATACAGATCCATGCCGTAGTATGTGAGGTCCTGGGCAATCAGTTGAAATTCCTTTACGCCGTTGCCGGCCAGTTGCTCTACTTCGGCGAGGATGTCTGCTTCGGGGCGCGACTTGTGCCGTCCGGTGATGAGGGGTATGGAGCAGTAGGCGCAGGTGCGGTCGCAACCTTCCGATATTTTCAGGTAGGCATAGTGCGGCGGCGTGGTGATGATGCGGTCTGCGGCATGTGCGGGATGATAGGATTTGCCGAGGTCGCGGAGGAGTTCCTTCCAGTCGAATTTACCGTAGAACTTGTCGACGAAAGGCAGTTCCTGCTGCAGGTCGGTCTTGAAACGTTCCGACAGACATCCCATCACGAACAGTTTGCCGATGCGTCCCTGCCGTTTGGCGTCTTCGAGGTCGAGGATGGTGTTGATGGATTCTTCCTGCGCTTCGCCGATGAAGGCGCACGTGTTGACGATGACGATTTCACCGTTCACTTTTGCAGGCTCGTGCGCCACGGAGTAGCCGTTCAGACGGAACTGACACATCAGCTGTTCCGAATCGACGAGGTTTTTGGAACAGCCGAGCGTGATGATGTCGACCCTGTTCTTTCTCATTCGCCAAACAGGGAATCGACAAATGCCTTTTTGTGAAAAACCTGCAGGTCTTCCACGCCCTCGCCCAGTCCGATGTATTTGACGGGGATATGGAAATGGTCGGAGATGCCGATCACTACCCCACCCTTTGCGGTGCCGTCCAGTTTGGTTATTGCCAGGGCGTTTACTTCCGTTGCGGCCGTGAACTGCCGTGCCTGTTCGAACGCATTCTGGCCTGTCGAGCCGTCGAGGACGAGCAATACTTCGTGCGGCGCGTCGGGAAGCACTTTTTTCATCACGTTTTTTATCTTGGTCAATTCGTTCATCAGGTTGATTTTGTTGTGCAGCCGCCCGGCCGTATCGATGATCACCACGTCGGCATCGCCGGCTTTGGCGGAGGCGAGCGTGTCGTAGGCCACCGAGGCGGGGTCGGAACCCATCTGCTGTTTCACGATGGAAACGCCGATGCGCTCGCTCCAGATCGTCAGTTGCTCGACGGCTGCTGCACGAAACGTATCCGCCGCGCCGAGAAAGACCTTTTTGCCTTTTTTCTTGAACTGCCAGGCCAGCTTGCCGATGGTCGTCGTCTTCCCGACACCGTTCACGCCTACGACCATGATGACGTAGGGCTTCCGGTCGTCGGGGACGGTGAAATCGTCCAGATCCTCCGTTCCGTTCCCTGCCAGCAGTGCGGCAATCTCTTCGCGCAGGATGGCGGTCAGCTCCTCCGTGGTGACGTAGCGGTCTGCCGCCGCCCGCCGTTCGATTCGTTCGATGATCCGGAGCGTCGTATCCACGCCGACGTCCGACGCGATCAGGATCTCCTCCAGTTCGTCGAGCACGGCGTCGTCGATCTTCCGCCGCCCGGCGATCGCCCTGGTCAGTCTGGCAAACACACTCTGCTTCGTCCGCGCCAGCCCTCTGTCAAGCGTTTCCTTCTTCTCCCTGTTGAAAAAATCGAATATACTCATCCGTGCCTTTTTTGAAAAACAGTGCAAAGGTAGGAAATTAAATGGAGAACGGAGCATTTCCGTATCTGCGTTTTTTCGCAGACGAAAGCGTCCGTCACAAGTGACACTTTGCGCGGCATGGCTTTGTGACAGGGGCGCACCTGCGTGTGCGCCCTGATAATCACAACATGCGCCCCGGCGACAATGGCAAATGCGTTGAAATGTCGGGTGAACACATAGATTGGGTGAACACATAGGTTGGGCGAACACATAGGTTCGCCCCTACGTCAAATAACCCGTTTTGTTTTTTTGCCGTGTTTGGTCACAAAGACATATAAAAGCGTTTCGCAAATCAAAGAATATGAAATAGACGGGTTTGTAAATCTTTAAAATCTGCGTGCTAAAAGATTGGTGCAGGCGGGAAACCCTACGGCCGTTCGCATGCCCATTTTCACAACTCAAACATCCAAAACAACCGTTCCGCAACTATTATTTTATCTCATGCTTTTTATCCCGTTACTTTGCATCAATTTTTAATGTAAATAAATAATAAGAATGATGAAAACTTCTATTTTATTTTCAGTGTTGTTGCTCGCGTTTTCAATAAATGCAGCCAATGCACAAAAAGAAATTCCGGCGGCTTATCTCAAGCTTCTGCCGAATGATTTGAAACTTGATAATTCAATCGTCCGTTCCTATCGGATGACGACGGATTATTATGATTTCGACTTGAACAGTAATTTCCTGGCAAAAAGAAGAATAACAGGAATTATAACTTATGAAACAGATTCGGCTCAATGGAAAGACGTGTATTATGCCGAATCAAAAGTACAGGATGAAACGTTCTCGCAAGGAGAGAAACAACATTTCCTGCAAGATTTCAAGTACCGTCCAAATGAAAACGTATTGACTTCCGAGTTTTTCAGCGACTACCTGCCGGAAGCAAATCCTTTCGTGATGAATTTGATTTGGGATGCGCTTGGTTTTGATGCTTTGGCTTACTGCTGCTGGGATTCTTTAAAATTGAATGAAGAGTTCCTGTCAAAAAACATCAATTCTGAGCTGAAAATAGCGATAGGAACGTTTGAAAACAGGGATATAAGGATTACATGGCTCGGCATTACGAAAATCAATGGTAAAATATGTGCCGTTCTAAAATATTCCGCCATGAATAACCCATTGAAATTAGAATATGGAAACATGTCAATGAGTGGAAGAAGCCATTATTGGGGAGAAATATACGTTTCCTTGTCGGATAAACAAATCGAATATGCAAATCTGATGGAAGACGTCATTACGGATGTGAATATAAAAGGTCGGGAAAAGAATATATTGGGCTATACAACCAGATACATCAATTTGTCAAAAATAAAATAATTACTAATTTTACAGTCATGAAAAAGAATAAAAAATTAATCGGATTTATTGCAGCATTGTTATTCGGTTTCGGATTTGTTGTCATTATACGAATATCGCAAAACTTGAACCCGCTTGACACAATGACAGCGGTGTTTGGTACAACCAATTTACTGTCGGTACTGGGCATTAGCTGTTTTTTTAATAAAATACTGACTGTTAATTCGACCAAGTCGGTAAAACAGTTAAAGAAGAGAATAATTCCTTCCTTCATTTTTTCTCTACTGGGGACAAT
>JAIRYD010000203.1 GCA_031267935.1 Tannerella sp. | reverse complement strand
CGGACGAACGGAATCTGATCCGATTCTAAACATCCGGAACCCGGACGATCGGAATCGGACCCGATTCTAAACATCCGGAACCCGGACGAACGGAATCTGACCCGATTCTAAACATCCGGAACCCGGACGGTCGGAATCGAACCCGATTCTAAACATCCGGAACCCGGACGAACGGAATCTGATCCGATTCTAAACATCCGGAACCCGGACGATCGGAATCGGACCCGATTCTAAACATCCGGAACCCGGACGGTCGGAATCGGACCCGATTCTAAACATCCGGAACCCGGACGATCGGAATCTGATCCGATTCTAAACTGTTCGTAACCTGAGTTCGATATAAAAATTACAATAAATGTCTGAAGATGAACGGTCGCTTGCCCGGAGGGCATTCATGTCAATAGAAAACAATCGCCGTCTCCGCCGCAACCCCGTCAGGGGATTGAACACCTGCGGCGTTCTTTTTTGTACGGGCGCCGTTTTCTATTGATATGCAAGCCCTCACGTGCTTATTCTTATCCCGAACTCAGGTTATTACTTCACGCGGTCTGAAATTGCGGGTTTAACGATGCACGATGACCGGATTCATCGTTCATAGTGCATAGTGCATCGTTCACAAAACCATGCCGTGCACAGTATAGATCTTCTCAAGCCTTGAATCCGGCGTTTTCAGAAGTCCCCATCAGTTTTTTCTGCCATTTCCAGGCGGCGCGAAGCGTGTCTTCGAGCGTCGCTTCCGCTTTCCAGCCCAGCGTTTTATTAGCATGCTGCGGGTCGGCCCACACCTTTTCGATGTCGCCTTCGCGGCGACCGACGATTGTGAAGGGCACTTTCACTCCCGTGCTTTGTTCGAATACGCGTATCAGCTCCAGCACGGATACGCCGCGCCCCGTGCCCAGGTTGAAGACTTCGACATCTTCGGCCGTACGGCCTTCGAAAAGCCTGTTCATCGCCGCCACGTGTGCTTTTGCAAGGTCTACCACATTGATGTAGTCGCGTATGCACGAACCGTCGGGCGTGTCGTAGTCGTTGCCGAACACGCGCAGTTCGGGACGAAGTCCGGCCGCCGTCTGCGTCAGGAAGGGGATCAGGTTTTGCGGTACGCCGATGGGCAGTTCGCCGATTTCGGCGCTCGGATGTGCCCCGACAGGATTGAAGTATCGCAGCAGGATGCTTTTGAACGGGACGCCGGCATGAATGGTGTCGCGAATGATTTCTTCGCAGATTTGCTTCGTGTTGCCGTATGGCGACGTGGCCGGTTTGGTGGGGGCGCTTTCCGTCACGGGCAGGATGTCGGGTTGTCCGTAGACGGTGCACGACGAAGAGAATACAATGCCTTCGATGCCGAAACGCGGCATCAGTTCCAGCAGGTTGATCAGCGATACCAGGTTGTTGCGATAGTATTTCAGCGGCTGTTGCACCGATTCGCCCACTGCTTTACTGGCTGCAAAATGGATGATGCCCTTGAGGCCTTCGTTTTTTGCGAAGAGATTCTCCAGTCCCGTCCTGTCGTTGCAGTCCAGCTTCTCGAATGCGGGACGAATGCCCGTGATGCGTTCGACGCCGTCGAGCACGCCGATATCCGAATTGGACAGATCGTCGATGGCCGTCACTTCATATCCGGCATGCTGCAATTCCACGATTGTATGCGAACCGATATATCCCGTTCCGCCCGTCACTAAAATCCGTTTTTTCATTATTCTTTCTGTTTTATCCGTTAAACGATGCCCGAAAACCCCATGAACGCCATGGCCAGCAATCCGGCTACGATCAGCGCGATGGGCATTCCTTCCATTCCTTTCGGCAGCCTGATCATGCTCAGTTGCTCGCGTATGCCGGCAAACAGTATCAGCGCCAGCCCGAAGCCCAGCGCCGTCGAGATGGCGAAAACCACGCTTTCCAGCAGGCTGAATTCTTTCTGAATTACCATGATGGCGACGCCGAGAATGGTACAGTTTGTCGTGATCAGCGGCAGGAAAACGCCCAGCGCCTGATACAGGGCGGGAGATATTTTTTTCAATATGATTTCGACCAGTTGCACGAGGCATGCAATGATGAGTATGAACACGATGGTCTGCAGGAACGTGATGTGGAACGGGTCGAGCACGATTTTCTGGAAGATGAAGGTGAATATCGTGGAGATGGTCATCACGAAAGCGACCGCTCCGCTCATTCCGATGGCGGTGTCGAGTTTTTTCGATACGCCCAGAAACGGACAGATTCCCAGGAATTGCGCCAGTACGATGTTGTTCACGAAAACGGCGCCGATAAAGATCAGTATGTACGTCATTGCTATTCGGTTTTTCTTATTTTGTTAAACAGGGCGATCATGTATCCCAGGGCAATGAATGCGCCGGGAGCCAGCACCATGATCAGGATGCCGGACGATTCGGGGTATATGGCGAAATCGAACACCTTGCCCGTCCCCAGCAATTCGCGTACGATGCCCAGCAGCGTAAGCGCGCACGTGAAACCCAGTCCGATTCCCAGTCCGTCGAGCATCGATTTGAAAACGTTGTTTTTGGCTGCGAACGTTTCGGCGCGTCCGAGCACGATGCAGTTTACCACGATCAGCGGGATAAACAGTCCCAGACTGTCGAACAGCGCCGGGATATACGCCTGCATGACCATCTCGACAGTTGTGACAAACGTGGCGATCACAATGACGTATGCCGGGATACGCACCATGTCGGGAATAAGGTTCTTCAGCAGCGAGATGGCCATGTTCGAGCACAGCAGGACGAACGTCGTGGCCAGTCCCATGCTCAGCCCGTTCAGCGCCGACGACGTAGTGCCCAGCGTCGGACACATCCCCAGCAGCAGGACGAACGTCGGATTTTCCTTTATCAGTCCGTTCAGCAGGATTTTAAAATTCGAATGATTCATAAGCGTTTTTCCGTGTTTTAGTCGTTGTCTTGTTTATTTTTTTCATCATCTTCAACCGCCGTCGTGGCGCCACTCTGAGCGTCCGTAAGGATATCGGGGTTGTTCGCATAGGCGGCGTAGGCCGTTGCGACGGCGTGGAGGAATGCGCGGCTGCTGATGGTTGCGGCCGTGATGCCGTCAATCTCGCCGCCGTCTTTGGAAACGGTCAGTTTGTCTTTTCCGGGATGCTTGCCGATGACGGAGCTTTTGCGTGCTTCGGTTTTAACCCGAAAGCCGAAAATCGTTTCGACAAGGCTCCCGCGCACTTCGGCCTGCGGTTTGAACCAGTCGACCATCTTCGTGCCCAGTCCGGGAGTTTCCTTCTGATCCAGCACGATATAGTTTGTGATGCGTCCTTCACCGTCGAAGCCGACCATCACTTTTATTTCGCCGTTGAAGGCATTGTTCGAAAACGACTCTACGGCCGCTCCGACGAACCGGTCCGCGCCGTCGTATGCCTTGTGAACGGTCAATACGCCCACATTCTCCATCTCGAAGGATTTCGGATCGTCCAGCCGTTCGAAAGCCGGCAGTACTTCCCGGATGGCATTTTGCGCTTTTTCCATTTTCGAGGCTTCGACAGGTCCCTTCGTGACGGAATACATCAGGCCCAGCGCCACTCCGGCAAACAGCGATATACCCGTCAGCACGGATATCATGTTCGTTAAATTGGATTTCAACTTTTCCATAATTTCTTAACTCTTCGATTTCTTGACCTTTCCAAACCTGCCCGGTTTGATACAGTTATTAATCAGCGGTGTGAAGGCATTCATGATCAGGATGGCGAACGAAACGCCTTCGGGATATGCGCCGTACACGCGGATGACGACGGTGATGATTCCGATCCCCGCGCCGTAGACCAGCATGCCGCCTTTCGTCATGGGCGACGTGACGTAGTCGGTGGCCATAAAGATCGCACCCAGCAGCAATCCGCCCGACAGCAGATGGAATTCGGGCGACACGTATGCCGCAGGGTCGGCCAGATGCAGAATACCCGTGAAAGCAAACACCGTCACAAGGATACTCACCGGGATATGCCACGTGATGATTCTGCGTATCAGTAAAAATGCCAGTCCGAGCAGCAATGCCGCGGCCGACACTTCGCCCATCGAACCGCCGATGTGTCCAATCAGAAAATCCGTGATGTCCGGCATTTCGCCGAGATGGTTTTTGAGTGTTTCCAGCGGCGTCGCACCTGTTTCCGCATCAAGGTATGCCGTGTTCCAGGGTTTCGGGACCGGCCACGATGTCATCTGTACGGGAAACGAAAGCAGCAGCACCACACGTCCGATCAGCGCCGGATTGAAAGGGTTGTTACCCAGCCCGCCGAACGTCATCTTGCCGATGCCGATGGCGACAAATGCCCCGAGGACGGTAATCCATACAGGCAGATTCGACGGCAGATTCATTGCCAGCAGGAGGCCCGTCAGAATGGCCGATCCGTCCGAAATGGTGAGGTCTTTCCGAAAAAGATATTTCTGTATCAGAAACTCGCACAAAAGGCAGGACGCTACCGAAACGGCCGTCACAATCAATGCGCCCGTCCCGAAAAAATATAGCGAAGCCAGAAAAGCGGGAATGAGCGCAATCAGTACGCCATACATGTTCCGGGGGATACTGTCGCCGCTGTGAATATGCGGAGAAGGGGATATTATCAGTCGATTTTCCATGTCATTACTTTTTTTATGATTTCCGGGCGCGCACGATAGCCGTTACTTTTCCTTTGCCTAAACGGATATAATCCAGCAGCGGGCGATTCGCCGGACAGGTGTAGCTGCACGAGCCGCACTCGATGCAGTCGGTAATCAGTTCGTCTTCGGCCACGTCCCATCTCCCGTATTCGCCTGCGCTCATCAGCAGGGTTGGATTCAATCCCATCGGGCATACGTGGACGCATTTGGCGCAGCGGATGCAGGGTTGCGACGGTTTGCGCACGGAAGCTTCCGCCGGAAGGACGAGGATACCCGAACTGCCTTTGGTCACAGGCGCGTCCGCGTTTGCCAGCGCCCGGCCCATCATCGGTCCGCCGCCGATGATTTTTCCCGCCGTACCGGTCATGCCGCCGGCTGCTTCGATCAGGTTGCGTACCGGCGTGCCGAGGCGCACGAGGAAGTTCGAAGGTTTTGCCACGCCTTTTCCCGTCACGGTCACCACGCGTTCTACCAGCGGTTTGTTTTTCTGTACCGCTTCGTATACGGCAAAAACGGTACCGACGTTCTGTACTACTACTCCGACGGATATGGGCAGTGCGCCACTTCCTGTTCGCCGGCGCGTAATGGCGTCGATAAGCTGTTTTTCACCGCCTTGCGGATATTTGACCTTGAGTGGCACGATTTCGATACCCGCGCAGGCGGCTGCCAGTGCGGACAGGTGACGGATCGCGTCGCGCTTGTTGTTTTCGATGCCGACGGCGGCGCGCGAAACCTGCAGCGCTTTCATCAGAATCGTAATGCCGACCAGTATCTCATGGCCTTTTTCCAGCATCAGCGAATGGTCGGACGTGAGGTATGGTTCACATTCCACGGCATTTATTATCAGCATTTCGGCTTTGTTTCCAGGTGGAGGCGACAGTTTGACGTGCGTCGGGAATGTTGCGCCGCCCAGCCCGACAATGCCTGCGCCGGCTATTTTGTCGATGATTTCTTTTGCGGTGAGCGTACATTCTTTTTTCAGCGTTGCGGAACGGTCGATGTCCGCATCCCATTCGTCGCCTTCCACGGTGATATGGATGGCAGGGCGTGCCGTGCCGGCGTCCTGGTCTATCTTGCTGACCGTTCCCGATACGGGCGAATGGATGGCGGCCGAAACGAATCCGCCCGCCCGGGCAATCACGGCGCCGACCTTGACTTTGTCGCCTTTCTGCACGACGGCTTCGGACGGTGCGCCGATATGCTGGTTCAGCGGGACGACGACCTGTTCCGGCAACGGCAGCGGAACAATGGGTTGCGATGCCGACCACTTGTTTTCGGGCGGATGTATTCCGCCGATTCGAAATGTTTTGAGCATATCTTTAGTTAATTAAGCGTTGACAACTGATACTGGTGTTTCCTTTTCTTTCCGGGGCGGGAAGTTCAATTCGTGAATGGCGCCCGTGGGACAGGCTACGACGCATTTGCGGCACAGGCGGCATTTCGTGTCGTCGATATATGCCAGGTTGTTTGCGATCGTAATGGCGTCGAAGGCGCATTCTTTCTGGCATTTGTTACATCCGATACAGGCGCTGGCACATGCTTTGCGCGCGATGCCGCCCTTGTCTTTGTTGATGCACGAAACGTAGATGCGGCGTGATTTGGGGCCTTTTTTTCTCAGTTCGACGAGGTGTTTCGGGCAGGCTTTCACGCAGGCGCCGCACGAGGTGCATCGTGCTTCGTCGACTTCGGCAATCTGCGTGACGGGGTTGATGTGAATGGCGTCGAACGTGCAGGCTCGCATGCAGTCGCCGTAGCCGAGGCAGCCGAACGTGCAGCCCGTCTCGCCACCGCAGAGCGAGGAGGCGATCGTACAGTTGGACGCGCCGTTGTAGGTATTGAGGCGTGGGCGTGCTTCGCATGTGCCGTTGCATCTGACGACGGCGATCTTCGGCATGTCTGCAACGGCGTCGAGGCCCAGGATGGCTGCTACGCGGCTCATCACGGTGTTTCCGCCGACGGGACACAGCATGCCATCCAGCGACGGGGCTTTCACGCATGCGTCGGCAAAGCCTCCGCATCCCGGATAGCCGCATCCGCCGCAGTTGGCGCCGGGGAGAGCTTCCTGTACTTCGGCGATGCGCGGGTCTTCGTCGACCTTGAATTTTTGCGACACGGCGTAGAGGATGACCGACCCGACAGCCCCGATGGCGCCCAATGACATGATGGAGTATATTAGCATAAGTCTGATGTTTATATGATTTTGGAGAGCGTGAATGCAAATTTCTTTTTCAGTTTGCCGCGCATCAGCCGGATGGCGGCGCCGTAAGGGATGAGGATGCACAGCCCGGCGGCGGCGGCGATAAGTTCGTTTCCGCTGATTGCCTGGGCGGTGGCAAGTGCGGTGACTGTGAGTGCAAGCGGGATGACAAAGGCGATCAGCACGGCCGTCATGCCCTGCGACAGCCGTACGTGGATGTTGACTTTTTCGTTTACGGAAAAATTGCCGCTACGGTCTTCTATTTCAATTATTTTCTCGCCGTGTTCCGATACGGGACACAGCGATTTTGCATGGCAGCCGCTGCATGCCGGCTGTTGTATAATACGTACGTACACAACGGACGGCTCTGTCCTTTCAATCACTCCGGAATGTTGTATGTCTTTTTCCATTATTCTGTAAACTCGACATTGCAAAACGCGACAAAATTAGTCATAAATCGTCAAACTCTTTTCCGTTTGCCTTATTTTTTATTTAAAAAAAGGATAATTTGCTGTGAAACGGGGATGTACGGCGCTGCCGGGCGCCTGTATGCATGCCATCGGCGGTGGTCAATACCGTTTCAGCAGTTCCTTCAGCGTCGCCGGCCGGTCGGTGGTGATGAAGTCTACGTCGCGCAGGATAAAGTCGTACATCATCTGCAGGTTGTTCACGATCCATACGTTGACGGTCATTCCTTCCTTTTTGGCTTCCTGTATCCATTCGGGTCTTATTTTCAGCGCTTCGTAGGGATAGTCTATTCCGGTGAAGCCCATTTCCTTGAGTTTGGCGGGGGCCATGTCGCCGGTCAGGTAGGAAACGGACGAGCGTGGAGAGAGGCGGATAATTTCGCGGCAGACGGGCAGGCTGAAGGAGATGTATTCCACCCAGTTTTCCATGTCGGCTTCCCTGACTGCGGCGAGGGTGATGTGTACGGCCCGGAGGTCGTATCCGGACTGCATGTGTGTTTTTATTTCCAGCACCATGCGGATGTTGAGGTTTTTGCCTTTTTTCAGATATTCCTGCAGGGTAGGGAGGCGTTCGCCGTTTCGCAGTTCGGTGTCGCGGATTCTGGCGTATGGTGTCGTTTCGATCAGAAGTTTCTGTATGCGCGTGTCGTGTGAGATGACGGGCACGCTGTCCGACGTGAGCCTGACGTCGAATTCCGAAGCGTAGAATCCTTCTTCGGCGGCTTTCTCCAGGGCGGCGAGGGAGTTTTCGGCAGATCCTTTTGTATTCCAGAATCCACGATGGGCGACGACGCGGGTCGACGGCAGATAGCCGATCCGCAGGACGGACGGGACGAAGCCGTCGTCAAATACTTCTTCTTCGTCGCCGTCGCTGCACGAAACGGCGACGGTCATCATCACCGTCAAAAGTCCGAGTACGGACAAAAGTCGTGTTGTAGTCTTCGAATATGGCCTGGCGATCATCCTTTTTCTTTTTACTGGTTTATTGCACGCTTTCCAATTCCAAGTGCAAAGTTAAATGGATTTTTTTTGAGATCGTGCAGAATTCAGGTTTTTTTTTGTAAAATCCGGCTTTTGCCGCGACGGTTTGGAAAATGCTCCCCGACGGAAGACACTGTACCACAGGATGTGATTATACGAATTTTAGAGATTCCCTTTGCAAGAAAGGTATTGTTTTATAGCCTGTTTTTTATTTCCCGGACAATGTCCAGTCCGTTGTCGAAGCTTTCCCAGAAGCATTTCATGATGCGGTCTCTTTCCGCTACGCGGCAGGGGATGTGATTTTTTATCAGCAGGAGCAGTTCGTCGAAATTTTTCGCTCTGACGCCGGGCGTGTACTGTTCGTAGTCGAACATCAGTTCGCGGTCTGTGGCACGGTATTCGTCCAGGTCGAAGCTAAAGAGGATGATTTCTCTGTCCATCAGAATATAGTCGTAGTATATGGAGGAATAGTCCGTGATGAGGGTGTCGGTAAAGGGGAGAAGTGTGTAGACATCGCTCTGCCTGTCGAGCGTGATGATGTGCGAGTAGTGCGATGTTTCTTCGACACCGTGTTTCGCCAGGTGATGCAGTTTCAGGATGAACAGTTCGTTGTTTGCCTGCAACTGTCCGTTCAGTCGTTCGAGGTCGATGCCGGCATCGGCAATCGGGTCGCTGCCGGAATCGCGCCAGGTGGGCATGTAGATGTATGTCTTTGCATATCGAGGGATGATGTCGCGCACGAGTTCCAGTGTGACGGGTGGTTCGTATCTGCGGATAAAATCCATGATGCGGTCTTTTTTCCAGAAAAAAACGGCGTTGCGAGGAAAGTTGGTTTCGATGAACCGGTCTTTCGGGATTCTGAACTGGGGCGCAAAAAGGTGTTCGGTCAGGAAGGGCGAGGTGGAGAGCGCCAGATCGGGCTTGCGGAAAAAAGTGTAGAACAGTGATATTTTGCAGAATGGCGAGCGTGCGATCTGTTCGAGGGTTTTCCCGTAGGTGGTCATGGCACTTTTTTCGCTGTTCCATACGCAGGCTTTCAGTCCGTTGCCATGCCAGAGGTTGACGTACAGTACACCGCCCGACAAGTAAGGGTTTATTTGCCGCGTATCGATGGTGGCGATATAGACGCCGGCTGTCATGCTGTGATAGATTCCCGCGGGGCTTAACCAGTGAAAGGCGTTGAAACCCAGCTGACGGAGTTTGAGATACGATCTGTCGCGGGTGATGCTGACGGCCGTGATTTCACGATGATTTTCATGTACGTCGATATAGAAGAAGCGTGAATTGCCCAGATGCTGCAAATCGTCGAAGCACCACTTGTTCCTGTTTCTCGGGAACAGTTTCGAGAGTTGGTAAATGATGTAGCCGGTCAGTTTAAGACAGAATTTGGCATATTCCATCCACTTGTTATTCTTCATAAGGCGCTGGTTCACGGTTCATTTGTATACGTTCTTTTTTTTCGCCGGCACGGGTTGCAGGCCTGCACCGTCCGCATGTCCTTGAAACGGAATGGCGGCCTGCTGTATTCCGCGATCCCGTTTGCGTGCGGCTGAAGGGACTCGAACCCCCACGCCGTGAAGCACCAGATCCTAAGTCTGGCGTGGCTACCATTACACCACAGCCGCAAAGCGGGGGCAAAGATAATAAAATCCGGTGTAACGGCGGTCAGTTGTGTACGATTGTTCCGATATTTTCTCCGCACAGCACCTTTTTCAGGTTGCCTGCGGTATCCATGTCGAACACGACCAGCGGCAGGCAATTATCCCGGCACAGTGTGATGGCTGTCAGGTCCATCACTTTCAGGTTGCGGGCATACACTTCATCGAACGTGATCTCGCCGAATTTCGTGGCAGTCAGGTCTTTCTCGGGGTCGGCCGTGTAGACGCCGTCGACCCGCGTGCCTTTCAGGATCACGTCGGCTTCGGTTTCGACGGCGCGCAGACATGCAGCCGTGTCGGTCGTGAAAAACGGGTTGCCCGTTCCCCCCGCCATGATGACGACGTGCGCCTGCTGCATCCGTTCGATGGCGAGCCGCTTGTTGTAGTACTCGCCTACCGGTTCCATGCGAATAGCGGTCAGTACGGTCGATTTCACGCCTTCCGTCGTCAGTGCAGAGCTGAGTGCCAGGCTGTTGATGACCGTTGCCAGCATCCCCATCTGGTCACCCCCGACACGGTCGAATCCCTTGGCCACCCCGCCGAGTCCACGGAAAATATTCCCTCCGCCGATGACGATTCCCGTCTGGATGCCCATCCCGACGATTTCCGCGATCTGCACGGCATATTCGCGCAACCGCACTTCGTCGATGCCGTACGGTCTGCTTCCCGCGAGCGATTCGCCGCTCAATTTAAGTAATATACGTTTGTATTTAGTCATAAATATCCGTTTTTTGCATGCAAATATATCAAAAAACTTCCGGGTTTACAAAAAGGTCACTTCCTTGAAGGCGTAGCGCGACAGTGTACCGTCTTTCCGTTCGAGGATCAGATGGCCGGACGGCTCGACATGGCGGATGCACGCGTCGAAACGTCCGGCCTCGTCGCGATACGGAAAATATCCCTCGCGCCGGTAAAGCGCCGACCGATATTCGCGGTGAATGTCCGTTGCGGAAGCGTCGGATTCGAACTGCAGGCGGAGGCGGTGAAAAATCACACGAAACCGTTCGAGCAGCATCGTGCCGTCGTGTGTACGACCGGTAATTTGCCGGAGAGAAACAGGCGCTGCCGCATCGGAATGGAATGTTTCCTGATTCACATTCAGCCCGATACCCACAATGGAACGGGCAATCCGGCTGCCTGTCAGGACGTTCTCGATCAGTATGCCGCAAATCTTCCTGTCGCGCCAGTAAATGTCGTTCGGCCATTTGATCGCCACGTCCCGAATATAATCGTCCAGCAAACGCTTGACACTCACCGCCGCCAGTTCTACGATCCGGAAAGACCGTCCGGCCGGCAGATTTTCCGGGTAAAAAAGCAGGCTGAACGTAAGGTTTTTGCCCGCTTCCGATTCCCATGAATTGCCGGTCTGTCCGCGTCCGGCCGTCTGATAATCTGCCGCGACGAGCGTTTCGTCTGCAACCTCGTCCGCCTGGGCCAGCCGTTCCAGATAGCGGTTGGTCGAATCGGTTTCGTCCAGATAAATCACTTCCGGCAAGTCTTTTTCGTCATTCATCATACGTTTTTCGGATTTTTTCGGGCAGTTTGCGGATTACTTCGCGGTAGGAACATGCAATCCAGCGCCTGATTTCGTCGCCCGGCATGTCGCGTTCGAGGTAGATGGTGTTCCAGTATTTTTTATTGAAATGATATGCCGGTTCGACGGCCGCATAGTGCTCGCGCAGCGTTACGGCCTGTTCGGGATCGCACTTCACCGCGACGGCAGGTTCTTCGGCATCCAGCGAAACAAGCAGATACATCCTGCCTTCCACCTTGAAAACCAGCGACACATCATCGAAAGGAAACGATTCGGTCGTATTCTTCAAGCCCAGACAGAAAAATCTTACATCCTCGATATTCATAGGCAAACGGTCAATTTACAGGCGCATAAAAGGCATCTTCGATATGATTTTCCACCACATACGCCTCTTCGGTCCTGATCAGGCAGATGATGTCGAAACGGATGGGCAGGTCTATTTTGCAGCGGCGCTGACAGGCTTCCGCCGCCCATACAATACGTTTTATTTTCTGCCTGTTGACAGCCTGTTCGGGTGCAACGATGTAATTTGCCGAGCGCGTCTTCACTTCCACCACGACGAGCAAATCCCCGTTCGTGGCAACGATGTCCAGTTCGTAGTGATGAAACCGCCAGTTGGTATACAATACTTTGTATCCGGTCGCTTTAAGGTATGAGCATGCCACCTCTTCGCCTGTTTTTCCCGTAATATTCCGTTCTGCCATATCATTATAATTTGCAACAAATATACGCTTTTTTATACAAATACAGGAATACATTTCGAATGTCAAAAATAAATATTATATTTGTCCGCAAAATTTTCGCATGAAGATACAACAGAAGACAGTTCCCCTACCGAAAAACACACGGGCACACCGTGTGAGTTTTTTGATGAACGATGAAGAATATCAGGCAGTAGCACGGCATTTGTCGCGCTACAGGATTACGAACAAATCGAACTGGTACCGCAGTATCATTCTTACGCACGTCGTCAGAGTGATGGATGCCGATTATCCGACACTGTTTAACGAGAACGAAATGAGACGCTGAACGGCTGTAATGCAACAACAGTGAGATGATGATACCTTTTACAGACGAATATTTCATGAAACAGGCGCTGTCCGAAGCGCGGACGGCCGCGACGGAGGGCGAAGTGCCCGTCGGCGCGGTGGTGGTATGCAGCGGACGGATCATCGCCCGCGCCCACAACCAGACCGAACGGCTGAACGACCCCACGGCGCATGCCGAAATGCTGGCCATCACGGCAGCCGTCAACGTCCTGGGCGCTAAATATCTTACCGGCTGCGCGCTGTACGTGACGGTCGAACCGTGCGTGATGTGTGCCGGCGCCATCGCGTGGGCGCAGATCGACACGCTGGCATACGGCGCTTCGGACGAGAAGCGTGGCTACCGCCTGTATGCCGCCGGGGCCCTGCATCCCGGGACGCTCGTCAAAACAGGTATACTCGAAAACGAATGTGCCGAAGAGATGCGCGCATTTTTCCGAAACAAGCGATAATTCAACCCCCAAACACTTATACCCAAATGAAAACAAAATGTATTTTTTCTGCCCTGACGATAGCCGTAATGCTCTTGATGGCATCATGTTCCCAGGACAATGCGACCGGTCGCGAACCGGTTGACTATGTGAATCCATACATCGGGAATATCAGCCACATGCTGGTGCCGACGCATCCGACGGTGTATCTCCCGAACAGTATGATGCGCGTCTTCCCCGTCCGCACGGACTTTACGGGGAACCGCCTGAACGGGCTGCCGCTGATCGTGACGCGTCACCGCAGCGCATCGGTACTCAATTTCATGCCGTACCTGTATTCCGGCAACATGCCTTCGGCGCTTCCGGCCATGTCGCTCGGCTACGACCGCGAGAAACTGACGCCTTACCGCTACGGCGTCTATCTTGACGAACTGGATGTAAGCGTGGATTATGCACCGTCGCACCAGAGCGCCGTCTACGGACTGACCTTCCCCGCCGAAGGTATGCCCTGCCTGATTTTCGGCAGTCGCCACGGTGAACTGAAAGCAGACGGAAACACTATCAGCGGCTTCCAGCCCGTCGGCGGGGAAACGAAGGTTTATTTCCATGCCGAAACGGACGTCGCGCCCACACAGACATTCGGAACGGCAGGCGATACGCTCGTGCTGACGTATCCCGCCGGTACGGCCCGGCTGGGACTGCGCTATGGCGTTTCGTTCATCAGTGCGGAGCAGGCAAAAAAGAATCTCGAACGCGAGATTGCCGGCTACGACATTGATGCAGTCGCTGCGGCAGGTCGCCGTGCATGGAACGGAGCGCTCGGCAAAATCGCCGTCGAAGGCGGTACGGACAACGAAAAAACGGTCTTTTACACGTCGCTCTATCGCGTGTATGAGCGCCCCGTCATACTCAGCGAAGACGGCCGGTACTACAGCGGCTTCGACCATCAGGTACACGACGACCAGGGACGTCCGTTCTACACGGACGACTGGATATGGGATACTTACCGTGCGGCGCACCCGCTCCGTCTGTTGACGGACCGCAATGCTGAAAACGATATCATCCACTCGTACATACTGATGGCGGAGCAGTCCGCCACCAAATGGATGCCGACCTTCCCCGGCGTGTCGGGCGACTCGCGCGGCATGAATTCCAACCACGGCGTGGCGATGGTCGCAGACGCCTATGCCAAAGGCCTTCGCGGCTTCGACCTGGAAAAAGCATACGAAGCCTGCCGGGGTGCTATCGAAGACCGTTCGCTCATCCCCTGGTCGGATATTCCTGCGGGCGAACTGGACGATTTTTACAAGAAGAACGGATACTTCCCCGCCCTGAAACCCGGCGAAACGGAAACGGTGCGCGGCGTCCATTCGTGGGAAAAACGCCAGCCCATTGCCGTCACGCTCGGCACGTCGTACGACCACTGGTGTCTTTCGCTCCTGGCGGAAGCGCTTGGCAAGCACGACGAAGCCGCCCATTTCCTGCACAGCTCGTATAACTTCCGCAACGTGTTCAACCCCGCAACCGGATTTTTCCATCCGAAAGACAGAGATGGCCGGTTCATTCCCGATCTCGACTACCGCATTTCGGGCGGGCCGGGTGCACGCGACTACTACGACGAGAACAACGGCTACGTCTACCGCTGGGACGTGCAGCACAATATCGGCGATCTGATCGCGCTGCTCGGCGGCAACGAAGCCTTTACGAATGCCCTCGAAGATATGTACAATACACCTTACGGTATGTCGCGCTGGGAGTTTTACAACATCCTGCCCGACCACACGGGAAATGTCGGGATGTTTTCGATGGCCAACGAGCCGTCACTGCACATCCCCTATCTCTACAACTACGCCGGACAGCCGTGGCGGACACAGAAGCGCATCCGCAACCTGCTCGAACAGTGGTTTCGCAACGACCTGATGGGTATTCCCGGCGACGAGGACGGCGGCGGCATGACGGCATTTGTCGCTTTCAGCCAGATGGGATTCTATCCCGTGACGCCCGGTTCGCCGACATACAATATCGGCAGCCCGGTCTTCAGCCATGTCCGGATAGATCTGGGCGACGGCGACGGTTTCGAAGTCGAAGCAGTCAATGCTTCCGCCGAAAACAAATACATCCAGTCCGCCACACTCAACGGCAAGCCGTGGAACAGGCCGTGGTTCAGCCATGACGACATCAGGGATGGCGGAAAACTGACGCTTGTCATGGGCGCGAAACCGAACAGGACGTGGGGAGTCGACAATCCGCCTCCTTCGGCCATGCCTTTACATTAATAATATATAGGGAATCTCTAAAAACTCCAAATGCAAGACTTGCGAGGCGCTAAAAACGGTGCTTATCAATCGTAAATGCGCATTTTAACGACGAAGCGTCACGCAGAAACTGGAATTTTTAGAGGTTCCCTAAAATAAAATCACTGAAAAATCACAGTCCGAATCATCCCGGTGCGACGCGGCGAAAATGGCGGACGGCGACAGAATCCTGAATCTTTTTTCGCCCGAAAAACGTGCGTCTTTCTTTTTTTTTATATTTTTGCAGCTCGATTCCCGATAATTAAAAACATGAACAGATGAACATATCATACAACTGGTTGAAAACATACCTCCCGTTCGACCTGCAACCGGCGGAAGTAGCGGCAGCGCTGACTTCCATCGGGCTGGAAACGGGCAGGGTGGAAGAAGTAGAATCCGTCAGGGGAGGCCTCGAAGGTCTGGTTGTGGGCGAAGTACTCACATGCGTCGCACATCCCGATTCCGACCATCTGCACCTCACGACGGTCGACATCGGGACGGGCGAGCCGTTGCGAATCGTCTGCGGCGCGCCGAACGTAGCTGCCGGACAGAAAGTTGTCGTTGCGCCCGTCGGCACGACACTTTGGAATGAAGAGGAAAAAATCGTCATCAGGCGGAGTAAAATACGTGGCGAAGAATCAATGGGCATGATTTGCGCCGAAGACGAGATAGGCATCGGGACAGACCATTCGGGCATCATTGTCCTTCCGGCGGAAACGACTGTGGGGATGCTCGCCCGGGATTACTATCATATCGAAAGCGACTGCGTGCTCGAAGTCGACATCACGCCCAACCGCGTGGACGCGACGTCGCATTACGGCGTGGCGCGCGACCTGGCTGCCTGCCTGCTGCAGACCGGCCGGTCCGTCGCACTGCGGCGTCCCTCTGTCGATGCCTTCGCAACGGACGAAACGGCGGAAGCCATCGTCGTGGAAGTGGCAAACACGGATGCCTGCCTGCGCTATTCGGGCCTGACCATCCGCGGAGTGGAAGTGAAAGAAAGCCCCGAATGGCTGAAAAACAGACTGCGCACCATCGGCCTGCGCCCGATAAATAATGTGGTGGACATCACCAACTTCATCCTTCATGAACTCGGTCAGCCCCTGCATGCCTTCGACGCGTCGCGGATAAAAGGCGGCAGGGTGATCGTACGCACCATGCCCGAAGGGACGAAATTCGTTACGCTCGACGGCGTAGAACGGACGCTGAGTGCACACGACCTGATGATCTGCGACGCCGAAGATGCGATGTGTATCGGCGGCGTGTTCGGCGGACTGGAGTCGGGTGTGACGGAGAAGACGACCGACGTATTCCTCGAATCGGCTTGCTTCCACCCCTCATGGATACGGAAAACCGCCCGTCGCTTCGGACTGAACACCGACGCGTCATTCCGTTTCGAACGCGGACTGGATCCGAATCAGACCGTCTACGCGCTCAAGCGCGCCGCCATGCTCATCGCCGAAATAGCAGGTGGAACCGTCGTCGGCCGGATACAGGATATTTATCCCGAAGAAGTGAAACCCTACCCCGTCGACCTCACTTACCGGAAGATAAACACGCTGACCGGAACGGAAATACCACCCGAAACCGTAAAAAGCATCCTCGCTTCGCTCGAAGTGGAAATTGTCTCGGAGTCGGTCGACGGACTGTCCGTCCGCGTACCGGTCTACCGTGTCGATGTGCGGCGCGACGTGGACGTGATCGAAGACATCCTGCGCATATACGGATACAACCGCATCGGATTCAGAAATCATCTGCGGTCCACACTGAGCTACCGGACGGCTACCGACCACAGCTACAATCTCGAAAACCTGATCTCCGAACAACTGTGCGGCGCAGGATTTCACGAGATCATCAACAATTCGCTGGTGCCACTTGCGCATTACGACGGATTGACGGCCTTTCCGGCTGCGCATGCCGTCCTGATCGAAAATCCGCTGAGCGCAGACTTGAACTGCATGCGCCAGACGCTGCTCTTCGGAGGACTGCAAAACATCGAACACAACTTGAAACACAAGAACAGACACATCCGCTTCTTCGAATTTGGCGCATGTTATTCGCTCGAACCCGCAACGGATGCATCGGACAAAGACCCGCTACGCAGGTACGGCGAAGAATACCGGCTCGGCCTGTGGATCTGCGGCAACAGGGTCGAAAACAACTGGGCACATCCGAACGAAGCTTCGTCGGTATACGAACTGAAGGCATACGTGCAGCACGTCCTCGCGCGGCTGGGCATACATCGGGTGTCGAATCTGAAATTAACCGGTAACGATCTGTTTACCGATGGACTTGGCCTGCAGACGCCGTCGGGCAAGACGCTGGGCCTCTTCGGCATCGTGCATCCGAAACTGCTGAAGATGATGGACGTCGATACGGAAGTCTATTATGCCGAACTGAACTGGAAAGCGTTGCTGCACGAAGCGCAGAAAAACAGGGTGACGGCTGCCGAAATCGCCCGTTTCCCCGAAGTGAAACGCGACCTGGCACTGCTGATCGACAGTGATGTCCCGTTCGAAGACATCGAAAGGATTGCATTTGAAAGCGAGCGCAAACTGCTTAGGCGCGTCGTGCTCTTCGACGTCTACGAAGGACGGAATCTGGCGCCGGGAAAAAAATCGTACGCCGTCAGCTTCTATCTCCGCGACGAAGGCAAAACGCTCGAAGAAAAACAAATCGACGCCATCATGCGCAAAATATGCCGCAGTCTGGAAGAAAAGACCGGCGCAAGTCTACGATAAAAATATAAAACAAAAAACATACACAAAATGGGAAGAGCGTTTGAATATCGCAAAGCAAGAAAAATGAAACGGTGGGGCAACATGGCACGCGTATTTACCAAACTTGGCAAGGAAATCACCATCGCCGTAAAGTCAAGCGGCGCCGACCCCGAAACCAATCCCCGCCTGCGCGTGCTGATGCAGACGGCGAAAAAGGAAAACATGCCCAAGGAGAATGTGGAACGTGCCGTCAAAAAAGCCACTTCAAAAGATTTCACCGACTACAAGGAAGTAAACTACGAAGGATACGGCCCCTACGGCATCGCCGTCTTCGTCGAAACGGCAACCGACAACACGACGCGCACGGTGGCCAACATCCGCAGCTATTTCAACAAGTATGGCGGCTCGCTGGGCACGAGCGGCTCGCTGGAATTTCTGTTCGACCACAAAAGTATTTTCCACATCACCAAACCGGACGGCGTTTCGCTCGACGATCTGGAACTCGAATTGATCGACTATGGCGTGGAAGAACTCGAAGAAGACGACAGCGAAATCATTATCTATGGCGAATTTTCGCAAAACGCAGCTATCCAGAAATATCTGGAAGACAGTGGATACGAAATCACCTCAAGCGAATTTGTCCGCATCCCCAACGACCAGAAAACCGTCACGTCCGCACAGCGCGAAACGCTCGAAAAACTGATCGAGAAAATTGAAGAAGACGAGGATGTGCAAAACGTTTTTCATAACATGAAAGAGGAGGACGAATGAATCGCCAGTGCAATTAGGAATCTCTAAAACCCGTCAAAATCAATTAATTCTTTTTTTTTCCGGAATCACGACAGACAGCAGAATGCATGCGACTAACGTGGAAAGAATAAAGAAGAGAGACATCTTGGTGCCGATCGAAATATGCAAACCTATTTCCAGCAACATTTTGACGCCGACAAAGGCCAGTAAAACGGACAGGCCTGTTTTCAGGAAACGGAACAGATTCATGATGTTGCTCAGCAGGAAAAACAGCGACCGCAAACCAATGATGGCAAAGATGTTGGAAAAAAAGACGATGTAGGAATCCTGCGTGATCGAAAAAATGGCCGGCACGGAATCCACGGCAAAAACGACATCGGAAAATTCAATAATCAACAGCACCAAAAGTAAAGGCGTGATGTATTTTTTCCCGTCGATCGTGGCCACGAATTTCTGACCGACATAATCCTGCGTGACGGAAAAATGCCTGCTGACAAATTTTACAATTTTATGATCCTGCACATGTATCTGTTCTTCCTTGTTACGACTGGCAAACATCTTTATTGCGCTCACAATTAATATGATGCCGAAGATAGCCAGCACCCATTCAAACTCGTGTATCAGGGCTGAGAGTGCGAAAATAAAGATAAACCGCATGACAATCGCACCGATAATCCCCCAGAACAATACCCGATGATAATACTTTTGATCGACGCCGAAACTCATGAAAATAAGCAGTATAACGAAAATGTTGTCGACGGAAAGCGCATATTCCATCATGTATCCCGTGATAAACTCGAGCGATAACTGGTTGCGATACAGTTGCAGAGCGGTCGCGAAATCGGAGTGAAGGTCAAAAATCAGCCCGTGCCGGTGACGGAGATTGATGGTATTCAAATCGTCCATCGATTCTATATTGTGAATCAGATCGCCAAAATACCGTATGAAAATGAAAAAAGCAAAGGCCAGCGACATCCATGCAAACGTAAAGATCAGCGACTCCTTCACCGAAATCGTATGACTCTTTTTGTTGAAAACACCCAGGTCCAGCGCTAAAAAAAGAGAGATTAAAACCAGAAACCCTCCTACAAACAGTATTTCATTCATCATTTAAATCATTGCAAGTTATAAAATTACAAAAAAAACGAATCATTACGCACACGACAGGAAAAAAGAAGGTGCATATCTGCAAAATCCCAAATCCGTCCCCGTCTTGACGTTTGCAAAAATACAAATTTCCGTACAATATTCGAGAAAAAATATTTTAAAGAACCTCTTAAAACTCCAAATTCAAGGCTTGCGAAGCGCTGAAAGCGGAACTCCTGATAGTAAGTTTCCCATTTCCACATCACAAAAAACCCCGGACATCACGTCCAGGATTTCCTGCAATTACTTTTTACCTTTTTACCACTAAAGACTAATTTCATGAAGTACTATATCACGATGCAAATATAAACATAAGATACTGCCCTGCAATGAACTTTCAATCATTATTGGACAAAACGGCACGTTCGTTTATCAAAAACCGCCTGTTTGATATACAAAAGCGATTTTTTTATTTCAACAAAGCAGGCAAATATGCTTTCAAATCATTATTTTTGCACCATCAAAAAAACGAACGATGAAAAAAACTTTACTGCTGTCCGTCGCGTGTCTTGCTCTTGTATCCTGCAGGCAAGCGTCTTACTACGAAGAATCGGGAAGCGTCTTCCATACGTACTTTCGCATCAAATACCAGTCGGACCGTATTCTGACTGCCGACATCGATGCCGAACTGCAATCTTTCAATCTTTCCCTTAATCCGTTTAATCCCAACTCCATACTGGCAAAAGTCAACCGCAACGAGGATACGCCGGTCGATGCGTGGTTCACGGCCGTATTCAACCGGGCGATGGAAGTGTCCGAACGTTCGGGAGGCCTCTTCGATGTGACGGCAGCGCCGCTGATCAATATGTGGGGATTTGGTTTTGAGCGAAAAGACACCGTCTCGTCCCACGTCGTCGACAGCCTGAAAACATTCGTAGGCTACCGTAAAATCCGTCTCGAAGGAAACCGTGTCGTGAAAGACGACCCGCGCATCATGCTGAACTTTTCCGCCATAGCCAAAGGATATGCCTGCGACGTGGTGGCTGCACTGCTCGAACGCAAAGGCGTTAAAAATTATATGATTGACATTGGCGGCGAAGTGGCGGTAAAAGGCGTAAATCCCGGCGGCGAATGCTGGCGGGTGGGAATTGCCGAACCCGACGAAAAATCGAGGTTTGTGAACAAAGACATCAACATGATCCTCCGCCTGTGCGACAGATGCGGCATGGCTACTTCGGGGAATTACAGAAACTTTTACGTGAAAGACGGCAGGAAGTATGCGCATACGATAAACCCGCTGACCGGCTATCCTTCGGAACAGTCCATCCTTAGCGCCACGATTGTTGCCCCGGACTGCATGACGGCCGACGCCTATGCCACGGCATTCATGGTGATGGGCGCGGATGCCGCCTGCCGGATGGCCGAAAATATCCCCGAAATAGCGTACTACCTCATCTGCGCAGGCGAGGACGGCGGTACGTACGATATCAGATATTCCGACGGAATGAAACCGATGCTGGTGAAGTAACTTTACACAAAAACATGCCTGTCCGAAAAAAATATGTAAATTTGCGGGACGGTACGGTTTCGCGTCGAGAGCAAAAACACGTCGCAGACGTCTGCATGCATAACTGTAAACATATATATAATTATAATATACAAAGACTATGAAAAATTTATTCAGTGTAGAAAACAAAGTGATTATCCTCACGGGAGGATGTGGTATTCTGGGCGGCTGCATGGCCGGACATCTCGCCGGCGAAGGCGCACGCGTCGTCGTGCTCGACCGCAATGCCGAAGGCGGGAAGAAACTTGTGGACGAAATCGTCGGTAACGGCGGACAAGCTATTTTCCTCGAAACGGACGTGCTCGACAAAGACGTGCTCGTCGGGAATCGTGAAGACATTATGGCGGCTTACGGGCAAATCGACGTGCTGATCAACCTTGCCGGCGGCAATATGTCCGGCGCAACGATTCCGCCGGACAGAACCTTTTTCGACCTCGACCTCGCCGCGTTTCGCAAGGTTGTCGACCTGAACCTCTTCGGGACGGTACTGCCGACAATGGTGTTTGCACGCGTGATGGTCGAACAGAAGAAAGGCAGCATCATCAACATCTCGTCCGAATCGGCGTTGCGTCCGCTCACCCGCGTGGTAGGATATGGTTGCGCCAAGGCTGCCGTCAGTAACTTTACGCAATACATGGCCGGAGAACTGGCGCTCAAATTCGGCGAAGGACTGCGCGTCAATGCCGTCGCGCCGGGTTTCTTCCTGACCGAACAGAACCGCGCCCTGATGACGAACCCCGACGGCACGCCTTCCGATCGCTGCAAGACGGTGATGGCACACACGCCCTTCAACCGTCTCGGACGTCCCGAGGAACTGCTCGGCACCATACAGTGGCTGGCCAGCGACGCGTCGGCCTTCGTGACCGGCACCGTCACGCCTATCGACGGCGGATTCGATGCATTTTCGATATAGTCATTCATCACAAAATACGATAAATCATGAAACTGAAAGACAACTACAAATGGGCGCTGGTCGTTCCCACAAGCATGGGGATCCGCCTGACGCCGATCGCGCAGGGACAGCCCGTACACAAAAGCGACCGGTTGATGATGCAAGCCACGAGTGCGGAGTCGAACGTGGCAAGCGTGCCCGCCTATCTGGGCCTTCCCGTGAAGGTACTGACCACTTTCGTAAAAGGCAGTCCGATTGCGCAGTTTATCAAAGACAACCTCCACAGCCGTCATATCGAATACGAAGCTGCGGAAGTGGAGCAGGGCGGTCCGTGGGGATATCGCCACCAGATCAATATCGCCGACAGCGGCTTCGGCTCGCGCGGTCCGCGCGTGTGGAACGACCGTAGCGGCGAAGTAGGCCGTACGCTGAACGTGAAGGATTTCGATCTCGAATGTCTTTTCGGTCGCGAAGGCGTGCAGATCCTGCATCTGTCGGGACTGATTGGTGCACTGTCTGCCGAGACGAGCCGTTTCTGCCTCGAACTGGCGCGCGCCGCACGTAAATACGGCACGAAGATTTCGTTCGACCTGAACTACCGCGCTTCGTTCTGGAAAGGGCGCGAAGCGGAACTGAGCGATATTTTCGGCGAGATCGCATCCATTGCGGACATCCTCGTCGGCAACGAAGAAGATTTCCAGCTCTGTCTGGGCATCGAAGGCCCGGAAGCAGGCGGGAAGGACATTGCCGCCAAAATCGAAAGTTTCAAGGGCATGATTCGCAGCGTGAAGAAAGCCTTCCCGCACGCGTCGGTGTTTGCCACCACGCTGCGCGAAGTCGTCAGCGCCGGCAACCATCTTTGGGGCGCCATCATGCTCGAAGGTGATGACTGGCACGTCATCGAACCGCGGCCCATCCACGTGCTAGACCGCATCGGCGGCGGCGACGGCTTCGTCGGCGGATTGCTTCACGGCATACTGAAAGGCTGGGATCCGGAAAAATGGATACAGTTCGGATGGGCAACCGGCGCGCTGGCGACCACCTTCCTGACCGACTACGGACAGCCGGCCGACGAAGACCAGGTCTGGAGTATATGGAAAGGAAATGCACGCGTGTTGCGATAAATGTACGAGTTCGTAAATTCAAAAAAATGATTGAAACAATATGATGTATTTCGAAAAAGGAGATTCCGGTTTTGCCTTCAGCAGCGAAGAGTTGAAAAAAGCGGTTTTTGCAGCGCTCGACAAGCTGGGACCGAAGAAAAAAGTCCTCGCCATCCCGCCTGATTTCACGCGCTACCATTCGCGTGCGGGCGAACTGACGCGATATGCGTATGAATATTACGGCGACCACCTGACCGACATCCTTCCGGCGCTGGGCACGCACTTCCCGATGACGGACGCCGAGATCGGGCGGATGTTTCCCGGCGTGCCGCGTGCACTTTTCCGCGTACACAACTGGCGCGAAGACGTCGTCACCGTCGGGATTGTCCCGGGCGGGTACGTGAAGGAATTTTCGGGCGGCGTGGTCGACTACGACTGGCCGGCGCAGGTCAACAGACTGCTTGTCGAAGGCGGTTACGACCTGATTCTCTCGCTCGGACAGGTCGTCCCTCACGAAGTCATCGGCATGGCGAGCTACAACAAGAATATCTTCGTCGGCACAGGCGGCGCCGAAGGCATTAACAAGAGCCATTTTGTCGGCGCGGCCTACGGCATGGAACGTATCATGGGACGCTCCTTAACGCCCGTCCGCATGCTGCTCAACTATGCCTCCGAGCATTTCACGAACCATCTGCCCATCGTCTACCTTCAGACCGTCGTCTCGCAGGGCGGGGATGGCCTGCAGATGCGCGGCCTCTTTGTGGGCGACGACATCGAGTGTTTCGAGAAAGCCTCGCGCCTGTCGCTCGAGGTCAACTTCCGCATGCTCGACCGTGAAATGAAAAAAGTAGTGGTATACCTCGACCCGGAAGAATTCAGAAGCACATGGCTGGGCAACAAAAGCGTCTATCGCACGCGCATGGCGATTGCCGACGACGGCGAGCTGATCGTGCTTGCGCCCGGACTGCATCAGTTCGGCGAAGATCCGGGCATCGACGCGCTGATTCGCAAGTACGGCTACGTCCACACGCCGCAGGTGCTCGAATATGTCCGGCAAAACGAAGACCTGCAGAACAGTCTCGGCGTGGCGGCGCACCTGATTCACGGCACGTCGGAGGGACGTTTCACGATCACTTACTGTCCCGGACACCTCACGCGCCGCGAAATCGAAAGCGTCGGATTCAACTATGCCGACCTGCATGAAATGACGGCGCGCTACAACCCCGAAAAACTGACCGACGGCTGGAACACCGTCGACGGCGAGGAGATATACTATATTTCCAACCCGGCGCTGGGACTGTGGGCCTGCAGAGAACGATTCAAATGAAGGGAGAACGGAAGTGAAACGGCTGAAAATAGTAGCGGATGACAAGATTCCGTTTCTCCGCGGCGTGCTCGAACCGTATGCCGAAATCACCTATCTGCCCGGAGCGAAAATCGCGCCGGCAGACGTGGCGGATGCCGACGCGATTTTTACCCGCACCCGCACCCGGTGTAATGCCGCGCTGCTCGAAGGCAGCCGCGTACGCCTGATTGCGACGGCGACCATCGGCTACGACCATATCGACACGGCGTGGTGCGAAGCGGCCGGCATACGCTGGGTCAACGCGCCCGGTTGCAACTCATCGTCCGTGCAGCAGTATCTTGCGGCGGTGATTGTCACATTGGCCAAAGAACGGCGGACGGTCTTGCGCGAAACGACGCTGGGCGTCATTGGCGTCGGCAACGTCGGCCGCAAGGTCGCACTGGCCGGCGAAGCGCTGGGCATGCGCGTCCTGCTGAACGACCCGCCGCGCGCCGGACGGGAAGGAGCGGACGCCTTCGTGTCGCTGGACGAACTGCTGACGCGGAGCGACATCGTCACCTGCCACACGCCGCTGACGAAAGACGGCCCTCATCCGACGTGGCGCCTGTCATCGGATGCCTTCTTCGAACGTATGAAGCCGGGAGCGGTGTACATCAACTCGTCGCGCGGAGCGGTGACGGACTCGGCCGCACTCGTGCGTGCCGCGCGGTCGAAACTGTCCGCTTTCGTGCTGGACGTATGGGAGAACGAGCCGCATCCGGATGCGACACTGCTGGCGCAGTCGTTCATCGGCACGCCGCACATCGCCGGCTATTCGTCCGACGGTAAGGCCAACGGCACAGCCGCCTGCATCCGCGAACTGTGCCGCTTCTTCGATCTGGACATCCTGCCGGAGTGGTATCCGGCGACGATACCGCCGACGCCCTTTCCGTCCACATTCACGGTCGACTGTCGCGGCCGGACGGCTGAAGACGTGTTCTGCGAAGCCGTCACGCATACATATCCCGTCCATGAAGACAGCCTGCGGCTGAAACGGTCGCCGGCGACGTTCGAAGAACAGCGCGGCAACTACCGGATTCGCCGCGAATTTGGAAGCTACACCCTGCACCTGACCGGTGCGGATGCGGCGCTGGCCGACGGACTCGGACGGCTGGGATTTTTCGTGGTGAAAGAATAATCGGATGCAAACATATTTATAGGTATTCGATGCACAATCACACGGATATTCTGCATACAATCGTTGTAAACAAACGCCGCGAAGTGGCCTTTCAGAAGGCGGCCGTTTCGCTGGAGACGCTGCTGTCGATGGGAGGCAGCCGTCTGGAACGGCCTACGGCGTCGATGCGCGCCGCACTGGCCGGATCGCCTGCGGGCATCATTGCCGAGTTCAAACGCCGATCGCCCTCGAAAGGCTGGCTCCATCCGCAGGCGCGGGTTGCCGATGTCGTGCCGGCATACGAACGGTGCGGCGCGTCGGCCTGCTCGATTCTGACCGACGGCGACTTTTTCGGCGGATCGTTCGCAGACCTGCAGCACGCCCGTGCGCTGACACGTCTGCCGCTGCTGCGCAAGGATTTCATCGTCGATGAATACCAGCTCTTTCAGGCACGGGTGATGGGCGCCGACGCCGTGCTGCTGATCGCCTCCATCCTGACGCGCGACGAATGCAGCCGGCTGGCACGGACAGCACATTCGCTCGAAATGGAAGTACTGCTCGAAATCCATGACGAAGCCGAACTGCCGTACCTCAATCCGCATGTGGACATGCTGGGCGTGAACAACCGCCACCTGGGCACGTTCGACACATCCGTCGAAAATTCCTTCCGGCTGGCCGACATGCTCCGCACGCACGCCGGACCGCCGGACCGCGCGCCGCTGCTCGTCTCCGAAAGCGGACTCTCGGATGCCGATACCGTATGCCGCCTGCGACGGGCCGGCTTTCGCGGCTTCCTGATAGGCGAAACATTTATGAAAACACCCCGTCCGGGCGACACGCTCAAACAGTTTGTCGAACAGCTGGGCGCCGCGCAGATACACACCGTACGGCAATGAAAATAAAAGTATGCGGAATGCGCGAAGCCGGCAATATCCGTGCCGTGGAACAGCTGGATATCGACTGGATGGGATTCATCTTCCATCCTCCCTCGCCGCGGCACGTCTTCGACAGCACGGATGTGGAAACCGTTCGCCGCTGCCGGCGGACGAAGGTCGGCGTCTTTGTGGACGCAGACCTCGATGCAATGATGGCCACCGCCGGACGGTATGCCTTCGACTGCGTGCAACTGCACGGCAGCGAATCGCCGGCAATATGCCACGCCCTCCGGACCCGCGGCTGTACGGTCATCAAAGCCTTTTCCGTAGCCTCCGCCGCCGACCTGAAGCGGACGGATGACTACGAAGGCGCGGCATCCCTCTTCCTCTTCGACACGAAAAGTAACGTCTGCGGCGGCTCCGGACAGCGCTTCGACTGGTCGCTGCTGCACAATTATCATGGACATACACCCTTTCTGCTGAGCGGCGGCATCGCACCCGGCTGCGTGGACGAGCTGCTCCGTTTCCGGCATCCGATGATGACCGGCGCCGACCTGAACAGTGGCTTCGAAATCGCGCCGGCCGTAAAAGACACGGTCGCATTGGCCGCATTCGTAAAAGTATTAAAAAACGCGGAATAACCGCACGCGGCACGTATTTTTATGAACGATGAATGATGATCGATGAACGGATTCATGGTTCACAAAACTGTGCTGCGAACAGTTTGGAATCGGGTCCGATTCCGATCGTCCGGGTTCCGGATGTTTAGAATCGGGTCCGGTTCCGATCGTCCGGGTTCCGGATGTTTAGAATCGGGTCCGGTTCCGACCGTCCGGGTTCCGGATGTTTAGAATCGGATCCGATTCCGACCGTCCGGGTTCCGGATGTTTAGAATCGGATCCGATTCCGACCGTCCGGGTTCCGGATGTTTAGAATCGGATCAGATTCCGATCGTCCGGGTTCCGGATGTTTAGAATCGGGTC